>JAFSXY010000025.1 GCA_017443805.1 Clostridia bacterium
TATAAAACGGAAAGCGGGTGCGTCGCATAAAAGCGGCGCACCCGTTTTACCTTTGTTTTTCGCGGACGATTAATAATCGTCCCTACAGGGTTAGATTTCGCCTCCGGCGAAAATATCGATAATATAATCAAAACGCGCAGCGTTTTCCGAAACATTTTGCCGCAGGCAAAATATTTCACCGCCGTCAGGCGATTTCACCCGTCCGAAAGGACGGATTTCACATTTCCGCAGGAAATATTTCATTGCGGACGCTTCAGCGGCCGCTTTGCGGACGCTTATTCTCTGCGCAGCGCGTCGATCGGGTTCAAATTCGCCGCTTTCACCGCGGGGATCAGGCCGAAGACGACACCGATCACGGTGGAGAACGCCACGGCGACCAATATCGCCGGGATGCTGACGGCGCTGGGCGTCTGCATGAACAGGCTTAAGAGCTTGGCAAGCAATATGCCCGCCAGCACGCCGATCACGCCGCCCAGGGACGTAAGCACCGCGGCCTCCGTGAGGAACTGCCGCAGGATGCGCTGTTTTTTTGCGCCGATAGCCTTTTTAAGCCCGATCTCACGCGTGCGCTCGGATACGGTGACCAGCATGATGTTCATCACGCCGATGCCGCCGACGATCAGGGAGATGCCCGCGATCCAGACCAGCTGCCTGTTTGTGGAGCTTGACAGCTCCTGCAGCTGCTTTGCCTGCTGGAGCAGGTCCGCGGCGCGGTAAGCGTAATCGCCGTTGGATACAAGCGCGCCGGAGAGATATTCCGCCGCTTTCTGCCCCACGTAGGTCATATCGTCCGTCTGCGGCGTGCCCACGGCAAAGCTCTGCGGCTCGTCAAAACGGAACGCCACGGGCCAGGCGCTGTCCGGCAGATAGATCCGGCCGCCGTCGGACTGCATGTAGGTATAGTAATCGGACAGGCTGTTGATCACCGGTGAAAAGGACTGCTTTTCGGTCACCACGCCTACCACGGTAAAGGGTTCACCGTTAAACTCCAGCGTTTCGCCCACGGGGGACTTGCCGCCGAACAGGCTGCCGGCGACCTGCGTATCCACCACCGCGACCTTGCGGTAATTTTCATAATCGTCGTCCGTAAAGCCTCTGCCGGCGCTGACGGTCAGGCCGTAGAGGGAGAAGTACGCCTGGTCCACACCGTAGACCGAACCGGAAAACGCGGCATTCAGATAGTATACGTTTTCGGCGTAGCTGCGCTTATGGAAGGCTGCGACACCGCTGACCCTCTCGATCTGTTTTAAGTCCTCCAGCGTCTGCCTGTCCGCCTGCCGGACGCCGTCGGGGTTTTCCTGATACTGCAGGTCGTATTCATAATCATCCTGATACAGGCTGACGACCACCGCGTTGACGCCGGAGCCGATCAGGTTCTTCTTGATCTGCTCGTTGGTGCCCTTGATGGTGGAGACGATGGTGATGATCGAGGCGATACCGATGATGATGCCGAGCATCGTCAGAAAAGAACGGATCTTATGCGCCCAGACGCTTTGAAACGATAAACTGATATTTTCAAGCATAACTGTTCTCCTTTCCGTTCGGCTCAATAGTACCAGCCGTCGTACAGCTCTGACGTATCCGCCGGCTTCGCCTTTGCGCCGGGTTTGACGTTTTTGCCGTACGGGAAGGCGATACAGTCGTCCGTCGTCAGGCCGCTGACGATCTCCACCGTGGAGCCCCAATAGATCCTCCCGGTGACGATCTCCCGTTTTTCCAGCCGTTGGGTCTCATCCATCACATAGACATAGCTTTTTGACCCCTCGGTGCGGATGAACGGCGCCTCCACGTAAAAGCCGGAGGTCTCGCCCGCCGTACCGAAGGTCACGGACACGTAGTCGCCGTTCTGCAGGGGTTCGTCAGCGTCCACCTCCACGGTAACGGGGTAATAGGAGACGTTGGCGTTGCCGTTCCCGCCGTACCAGCCGCCGGACGCGGGATAATCGGACACCGCCGTGACGACGCCCTCACAGACCGTCATATAGTCCATCCAGGACGTGATCTGCACCGGATCGCCGACCCGGATCTCCTCTTTTTCCAGCTCGCCGATATAGGTGCCGATCTGCCAGGCGCCGTCCGCGGAGACCGTAACGACGGGCTTGCCCTCGCTTTTTGCGTCCGCCTCGGACAGCACGGACTTGACCACGCCGTCCAACTCGGCGGTCACAATGCCGGTGTTCAGCTCCAGCTCCAGCTTTCTCAGCCGCAGGCGTTCCACCTTCAGCTGCATTTCGGTGTTTTTGATCTCTTCCTGCTTTTCACTGCGCATCCGCGCGATGTCGGCGGCCGTATATCCGCCGCCCTCCGGCTCGACAGGTTCCGGTTCTTCGGATACGGTTTCCTCCTCTTCCGGCACAAACACTGCAAAGGTATAACCGCCGTCTGCCTGCCGTTCGAAAACCATGCCCCAGGTCGTGACAAGCGCGCCGTCGGGATTGTCAAATTCCCTTACCTGGAAAATCACCGTGGCCGTCGCCGTTTCGTATACGGGAGAAGCGGGCGTTTCGCTTTCGGGCTCGTTTTCGGCAGGCTCGTTTTCGGCGGGCGCTTCTTCCTCCGGAAGCGCCGCGGTCTCTTCCTCCGCCGGGAGGACCTCCGTCAGCGGCAGGACGCTGTCTATAAACGCCGTATCATACAGGCAATCTTCATTCCAGAGGTATACAAACGGTTTTTCCTCACTGCCGTCGCCGCGGAGCAGACTTGGCAGCTCCACGGGCTTTAATTCCTCCGGCTCCGGTTCGGGCGCGGGCGTGGGCGGCACGTAAGGCGTCAGGCTGTTGATGGTTTTCAGCTCTTCTTTTGCTGCCGAAAGACGCAGCTCCTGCTTTTGCACCTCGATTTTCTGCCGGTCCAGCTCCAGGTCCGAGAGCGTCGTATCAAAGGCGGCGAGCCGATCGCCCTTTTTGACCTCGTCGCCCTCTTTGACGAAGATCTCCTTGAGCTGCTGCGTATCGGAGAGGTACACCGCCTGCAGGTTTTCCGCGTACACGCTGCCCTCATATTCCGCGCGGTCCATCCACATGTCCGTCTGGGCGATATCGGCCACCGCATAGACGTTTACGGGCTTGCCGCCGCGCAGCAAAAACCATACGCCCGTACCGGCGCCCGCCAGCACCAGCACGGCAGCCAGCGCCACGGCCGTCACGCGGACGCCCTTTTTATTCTTCAGAAATGTCTTCAAACGCTTCATCCTCCTTTCCGTCGGAGAGCACGCCGTCGCGGATGTAGTAGATCTTGTCCGCGTGATCGGCGATCGACTGCTCGTGCGTGATCATCACGATGGAAGCGCCCCCCTTGTTGATGGAGGAAAACAGCGACATGATCTGCTCGCCGCTTGCGGTATCCAGCGCGCCGGTCGGCTCGTCGGCAAAGAGTACCCGCGGCCGGCCCGCCATGGCGCGCGCAATGGCCACGCGCTGCTGCTGCCCGCCGGAAAGCTGGTTGGGCATAAAATCCATCCGGTCGGCAAGGCCCAGGCCCTCCAGCAGCTCCTCCGCGCGCGCAACGCGCTCCTTTTTGCTCACCCCCGCGTACAAAAGCGGCAGCGCAACGTTATCTCTGGCGTTGAGCTTGGGCAGCAGGTAAAAGCTCTGGAACACAAAGCCGACCATGGTGTTGCGGATCTGCGTCAGCCGGTTTTCATCCGCCTCGGCGACGTTTTCGCCCAAAAAAAAGTATTCGCCGGAGGTGGGCGTATCCAGACAGCCCATTAAGTTCATCAGCGTGGTTTTGCCGGAGCCGGAGGGGCCCATAATGGCGATATACTCCCCCTGCTCCACGGTCAGATTGATGTTTTTTAAGATATGCACGGGTTCTTTGCCCTGCATATAATCTTTATTGATATTGCGAAGCTCCAACAGCATGCGACCGTCCTCCTTAACCCTCGGACGCGGCCGCGGCCGTTTCTGCTTCGGCTTCTGCTTCGGTCTCTTCTTCCGCTTTTTCCTCCGCGGCTTCCTTTTGGGCGTTTTCTGCCGCTTCGTTTTCTTGCGCGTCGTCGGGCGCCTCGGCGCCTTCGAATACGATCATATCGTCGTCCGATACAAAGGCGTCGCCCTCAAAATCCTGCTCGCCGATCAGATCCGGCACGTTCCCCTCGGTGCGGATCACGGACATGCCCGCCTGCAGCGTGCCGTCGGGGAAAGCGATATAGTCTTCCGCTGTCAGGCCGTCCTCGATTTTGTACCGGCCCGTGCCGTCGTCCGTCTCCGACAGGGAAACGCTGCGCCGCTCCAGCTTGTCTCTCGCATTCGCCGCCCAGACGTAGTAAGCGTCGTCCTCCTCCTCAACAAAGGCGGCGGGCAGATACAGCGCGTCGTCCGCCTCGGCTTCGGCGCCGGGCTCGATGTAGACGTGCTGGCCGATCAAAAGGCCCTCGGACTCCTCCAGCTCAACGTAGAACGGGTACCGGGACGATACGGTCATTTCCCCCTCCGCGCCGTAATAGCCGTAGTATTGGGCCTGGTTGCTCTGCTCGGCGTTTTCCCAATCGATGGTCTTAATGACGCCCTGCCAGGTCTGCGCTTCATCCGTACGGGAACGCACGGTCACCGCCTGCCCTTCGGTCAGCATGCCGCGGTTGAGCTCGTTGATCACGCCCTTTACGCGCAGGCTGCCGGTCTCGATCACGGTCATAAAGGGCTGTTCGCTGCCGTCGTCGTTATATTCCGCGCCGTTTTTGCTGATCTGCGTAACGCGGCCGTCGACCTCGCTTTTTACCTGCGTCTCGCTGACCGTCTCCTCCAGTCTTTTCAGCTCCTGCTCCTTGACGGAAATATCGTACTGCGCTTCCCGGATATCCGCCTCGCGGCTTTGGATCTCCAGCGTGTAGCTCAGCTTCTGATCGGCGGAGGCGTAGCTGCGCTCTGTCGACAGGCTCTCGATCTCCGCCCGCAGCGCCGTGATCTCGTTTTTCTTCTGCTCAAGCTCCAGCTTTGCCTGCTCCACGCGCAGGGCGGCCGCTTCGTTGTTGTAGGTAAACAGCACGTCGCCCTTTTTCACGACCTGCCCCTCCTCCACACGGAGCTCGTCCAGCTTCATTTCGGCGTCCAGCCGAAGCTCCACGGTTTTTCCCGCCTGGGCCACGCCCGCAAAGCGGTCGGTAAAGCCCAGCGCGCCCATGCCGTTCAGAGACGCGACCGACTGGACGTAGATTTCATCTCCGCCGCGAACGCCGCAGGCGTTCATGCTCAGCGCCAGAACGGCGATCAGCAGCAGCGCGAAGATACGAGTGCGTTTTGTTTTCATAATTTTCTCCTTTTCCCAAAAAAAATACGACACCGAGATTTTTGAGGCAAAAGCTTAAAAAAAGCTTAAAAACCGGTTTTTTTATTATTATTTTTTATATAGTCCTATTTTTGTCCTTCAAAAAACAGAACGGCGTTTCTTATAAGACAAAAAAACCATGCGGAACGTTGCACGGTCTGCACGTTTTTTTTGCATGCTCCGCTGCGCGTTTGTTTTTTTATAATCGCTTGATTTTTGCGGCAGAATTTACTATAATATATATTAAAGAAAAAAAGGAGGTCCTATAATGAAACACACAAAAAAAATTCTTGCACTGCTCTTATCCCTTTGCATGCTGGCGGCGTTTTTGCCGGTCGCAGTTCATGCTGCACCTTCCACGGTGATTTCCGTGGCCTCGTACGAGGATCTGGCGATTGCCATTGAGACGGCAAACGCCGCGCAGGAACAGACGGTTATACGTCTTACACAGGACATTTCGGTAACGGAGCTGTCAAAAGCCACCCTACCGACCGTAACAGGCGACGTTGTTCTGGATCTGAACGACTGCGCGCTTTCCTTTCAATTATATTATACGCTGACGGCGGCGGACGGCCCGGTCGGCGCGATTGCCGTTCCGGCGGATATGACGGCGCCGACCGGCGGTGCGGACGTCATTGAAAAGGGCATTCTGAACATTGCCGCCGGCGGGGCGCTGCAGATCGTGAACACCGGCACGTCGGAGGACGCCGCAAACGTGCCGGAGGAATGGTTGGACGGAATAGTCCCCGTTTCTGCGGCGATGGGCGCTTCCATTCATATCAGCAACTCGCATAACGTTGATCTGGATAATTATACGGCGACCGCATGCCTGATCCACAATGCCGGTACGCTTGTGATCGGCAATGCAGCGAATACGGAAGACAACGATTTTCTGCTTCTTTTGTCGGTTTATTTTGACGGACATGATGCGGAGATGAAACAGGTTTTTTTGAATGCTTCCGCTGTTACCGTTGACGGCGAAGCCGCACAGTTCTTTATGTACGGCGGGATCATCTCGCAGCTGCCGGCAGGGGCCTGCACAGGGATCGATTGCGCCGTATACCGCGCATATGCCTTAAACATCGAAAAGGCTTACACGGCGGAAATCTACGGCGGCATGGTTTTTTCCAACACCATTGACGAGCTTTCCTATAACCCCGCGGCAGGCAGCGTCGTGGAAACAACGTCTTATCTGGCGACCATTCGTGCCAACACACCGAACGTTTATATCTTTGATATTTTTTCATTCCTGAACTATACGCTGGATAAGGGCAATGCGGCGCAGGCGCCGCAGCTTGCAGACATACATACCGTAGGGCTCCTCACTGCCCCGTGGGCGGCGGGCTCCGCATTTCCGAATCTTTTCGGCGGACAGTTTTTAATGGGGCTGACGTTGGACAAAGGTTCGGCAAACATCTCCGCCTATGCGGTGGAGGGCGGCTACAGCTATCTGGACGGCGGTGCGATCGGTGAAACAACAGCAAACGGTATCCTGTTCCAGGAGGGACTGACAACGGCGACAAATGAAAACGAGGGCGTGAGCTATCAGTGCTGCGCATATTCCGCGCTTGCCCTTGCGGACGAAGCGACGGATAACGGCCTGTATCACCGGGATTACGCAAATTTCCGTGAATTTGTCAGCACACGGACGCCGGAAACAGACGCCTGCTGCAATACGGCCGGCAAGACCGTGACGGAAACAAAACAACTTTCGAAACTGGACGGCTTTTTTGAAAGTGCAGACAATGTGTACACGGAATCCGAAGCTTTCCTCGCCGTTTTGGAGGATCTGAACGCGCTGTGCGGGACAAACTACAAAAGCGGCGCGCTGGTACAGACCGGTTGGACCGCGACGGAGAAAACAACAAAGGGAATCCAAGCCCTTTTGGAATGCCCCTTGCAGACGGCCCCGATGGGATATACTGTTTTCTGCCATCCCGTGTTTGCTGAAAATCCGCAGACTGCAATTGATATCAGCGAAGCCGAAGTGACCGTGGAGGATCAGGTCTATGCGGGCAGCGCCGTGGAACCCGCCGTGACCGTCACGCTGAACGGAACGGAACTGCAAAAGGACAGAGACTATACCGTTGAATATCAAAACAACACCGCGCCCGGAACGGCGACCGTCATCATCACCGGCATCGGCGATTACACAGGTACCGCAACGCAGACCTTTGCAATTACCGCAGATCTTTCCGACGCGACAGTCGACGTGGAGGATCAGACCTACACGGGCAATGCCGTGGAACCCGCCGTGACCGTCACGCTGAACGGAACGGAACTGCAAAAGGACAGAGACTACACCGTTACGTACCAGAACAACACCGAAAAAGGCACCGCCAGAGTGACGATCACCGGCATCGGGAACTACGAAGGGCAGGCCTTCGGGTCCTTTGAGATCGTCGGCGCGCCGGAGGAGGAAGATGACGACAGCTTCTCCATTCTGGAATGGATCAAATCCTTCATCAAAAAGCTGATCGAGCTGCTCAAAACGATCTGCTGACAGACCGATATTTTTCCCGCCGCCCTGTGCAAGCAGGGCGGCGGTTTCTGTCAGATAAAGAAACCTGCGCGGGGCGTTGCACGGTCCTTTCGCTTTTTTGCGTTCTTTGCGGCGCGTATGTTCATTTTTTTGCGTGTTTGTTCATTTTTTTGTAACCGCTTGATTTTTGCGGCAAAGAATATTATACTATGGATCAGAGAAAAAAGGAGGTTCCATATGAAACACACAAAAAAAATTCTTGCACTGCTCTTATCTCTTTGCATGCTGGCGGCGTTTCTGCCGATGATCTCCCTTGCCGCGGACGGCGAGGCCTATGCCGTGTATAACGGCACCGCCGGAACTCTAACGTTCTGCGTGGGCGAGCTGGAAGCGGACGGCGTACACCGCGCAGCGGGCGGCGATCCCGTTTCCGGCAACGAATATTACACCGGCTTTTTGACGGAAACTTATAGTATGACTTCGTCTGGGGGTACGACTGCGCCTTGGAACGATATCCGGGGAAACGTGACAGCGGTTACGTTTTTGGACACGGTCGCGCCGGTATCCACTGCGTTATGGTTTCGTGGTTTCAGCAAATTGACCGCCGTGCAGGGCGCCGATCGTCTGAATACAAGCAACGTGAAGTCTATGGCCAGTATGTTTGACTTCTGTCCTTCACTTACCTCGCTGAACGTCGGCAGTTGGAATACCGGAAGTGTGACGAGGATGAGCTCTATGTTTAGCGGCTGTTATTCGCTTACTTCGCTGGACATCGGCAGCTGGAGCACCGGCTCTGTGACGGATATGAACCGTATGTTTGAAGGCTGTTATTCGCTCACCTCGCTGGATCTGAGCAGCTGGAACACCGGCTCTGTGACGGATATGCAATCTATGTTTTATTCCTGTAATTCGCTTACTTCGCTGAACGTCGGCAACTGGAATACCGGCTCTGTGACGACTATGGCCTCTATGTTTAACGGTTGTTCTTCGCTTACTTCGCTGGACGTCGGCAGCTGGAGCACCGGCTCTGTGACGGATATGCAATATATGTTTAACGGTTGTTCTTCGCTCACCTCGCTGAATGTGAGCAGCTGGAATACCGGCTCTGTGACGGATATGAGCAATATGTTTAGTCCTTCGCTTTCCTCCCTCACACTCGGCGAAAACTTTTCTTTCGTCTCCGGAACGAATTGTGCTTTACCGGACGTTCCGAACGATTCCGTCCACACCGGCAAATGGAGCAACCAAACCGTCGGCTTAACAAAAACGTCCCAAGAGCTGATGGCGGATTACAACGGCGCGACCATGGCCGGCACGTGGGTATGGCAGCCCCGCCGTATTGATATTTCAGGCGCCACGGTCAGCCCGATCGCCGACCAGTCCTACACCGGCGAGGCCCTGACGCCCGCCGTGACCGTCACGCTGAACGGAACGGAACTGCAAAAAGACAGAGACTATACCGTTGACTATCAAAACAACACCGCGCCCGGTACGGCGACCGTTATCATCACCGGCATCCACGACTACAAAGGGCAGGCTTTCGGGTCCTTTGAGATCGTCGGCGCGCCGAAGCCCGGACTGAACTTCTTCCAGAAGATCGTACAGTTCTTTAAGAACCTCTTCGCAAAAATCAAAGCTTTCTTTGAAGGCCTTAAGAAATAAAACAGCGCATCAAAAAAAGGGGCTGTCTCAACGCAGAGTTGAGCAGCCTCTTTGCTGTCTCAAACGGAATAAGGGAAAAAACGATAAATAAAGCAGCAACATAAAACAGAGAAAGCGAAAAAACGTCCTCTGCTGTTGCTGTATTATTCTTTATATTATCCTATTTTTGTGCTTTCAAAAACAGAACGGCGTTTCTTATAAGACAAAAAAAATCAGGCAGAGCGTTGCACGGTTTGCACGTTTTTTTGCATGCTCCGCGGCGCGTTTGTTTTTTTTTCACGAGGGCAAAAGTCTTTTGTTTTCTTTTCTTGACTGCAGTTTTTTTTGTGCTAAAATATAAAGGATCGAAAGCAAGAGAGGGGGACGGAAAAAAATGACCTATTACGCCATGGCCGCCGCGGCGGTCGTTCTGTTCAGCTTGCAATTCTGGTTCAACGACCGCTACCAGAAGCACCGCGGCAGCGCCGCGAAAGCAGCCGTCGTTTTTTCGCTGGGCTCCAATATCGCCGGCTTTGTTACCATGCTCATCATCAACCGCTTCCGTCTGGAGTATACGCCTTTCTCTCTTATTATGGCAGTTGCCGTGGCGCTGGACGGTCTGGGCTTTCTGATTTTCAGCCTGAAGGCCTTTTCCGTGATCAA
>JAFSXY010000026.1 GCA_017443805.1 Clostridia bacterium
GCCGTGAAGGAAAACGAGGTTCCCGCGAGCGTCACCGCAGGCGGTTCCTATGATCTGGTTATTTACTGCGCGGACTGCGGCAACGAAGTCAGCCGCACCACCGTTTACACCGATCCCATCAGCACCGAGGGCCACGTTCCCGGCGAGGCGGTCAGGGAAAACGAAGTCCCCGCCACCTGTTCCGCGGGCGGTTCCTATGATCTTGTGTACTACTGCACGGACTGCGGTATAGAGATCACCCGCACAACCGTTTACACCGAGCCCACGCAGCACGAATACGGCGAGCAGGTGATCGACCGCGAACCCACCGCGACCGAGCCCGGCCTTGCGCACAGAGCCTGCATCCACTGCGGCGACGTGATCGAGTTTGAGATCCCCGCGGGCACTACCGGCGGCGGAACCGACGTTGTGGAAAGCGGAAAGATCGTCAGCTCCGGCTCCTTTATCGAACGCATCCTCGCGTTCTTCCGCAAGATCATCGAATTCTTCGCGAACTTATCCATCTGATCCTTTTCAATGACGTCCGCCCTGCAATCATTGTGCAGGGCGGCGTTTTTTTTCTTGCAAAATAAGATTGCCTGTGGTAGGATAAAAGCGTAGTTGGATATCAGCAGACAGCAGTTTTGAGATATAATATGATCAAAACGCGCAGCGTTTTCCGAAATTTCACTTTTCACACTTCACACTTCAAATTATAAAAAGGGTAATTATTCATTGCGGACGCTTGCAAAAAGGAGGAACCGTTCATGGAAGAATTCGTTGCCAATCAGATCCGCTACGGACTGAAATATCTGCCGGCAAATCTTGCAAAATCCTTTGTTCTGCCCCGGCGCTCTGCCGAAACAAAGGCGCTGCGGGACCGCGGCTTTTTATGCGGCGTGTGTCATCCGAATGAAAACTATCAGCAGATCAAAGAGGCAAACATCGGCTGGGTCCGCTTTGACATTCCCTTTCCCTTTGCCGCGGACGGGCAAGAGAGCGAAAGCTACCGGCAGTTCAAGGCCCGCGCGCAGGGCTACGTTGACCGCGGCATCAAAGTGATGGCAGTCACGCCGTACCCGGAGGATTATATCGCCGCCGGCATGGACCCGCGCACGCCGGAAGGCGAAGAAAAGGTGCGCCGGACCGCGCGTTTTCTGATAAAGGACCTGCAAAAGTACGTCGGCGCGCTGCAGATCACGAATGAAATGGGACTGCCCCGCTTTACGCTTCCCTTAACGCTGCCCGAGGCCGCGGCCTTTATCGGCATGCAGATGGAGGAAATGGCGCCGCTGAGAGGCGATATCCTGATCGGCTATAACTCCGCGGGACCGGAGGCGCAGCTGCACGCGCTGATGAAGCCGTACGCCGCGTATTTCGATTACGTCGGGATCGATATCTACCTCGGCTGCTTTGACGGCTACCCGGGGTTCATGTGGGTATTTGACGCGCTGTTGCGCTATCTGTGGGCGTTTACGCATAAGCCGGTCATCATTCAGGAATTCGGCTATATAAGCGGCGGCGCGCCGAAAACGAAGGCCGAAAAGCGGGAGATCCTGCGCAGCTACGGCGTGGAGAGAGAAGAGGAAGCTTCGACTGCGATCGAAGATTTTATCGGGCGGCTGCCGGAGGCCTTCCGCCAACACGTCAAGCACGACGCAAACAACGATCCGGCGCGGTACTTTGATCTCATTTTCCACAGCGATTTCAAGCAGCATCTGTATAAGGAAATGACGCCGACGACGGTCATTCCCGGTTATCCGCACACCCCGGAGGGACAGGCGAAATTCTTTGCGGACAGCATTGATAAACTCTACCGTACTCCATACGTGCTCGGCGCGTTCATTTACTGCTATACGGACGCCGAGCGTTGCTACGTCTGCGGACAGGAAGACTGCCCCGTGGAGACGCGCTGGGGCCTGGTAGACCGGGCGGGCAACCCGAAGCCCGCCTATTACGCGGTACAAAAACAGTTCGGCCGCATCCGTTTTCTGACCAACGTAGAGCGGTACTCCAAATAAAGAGCGACAAATAAAAAGAAAGCGGCGTTTCACATCGTTTGTGAAGCGCCGCTTGTATATCGTTCCGGTCAAAACGCAAAATATTTTTTCATCAGGCGTTCGGTCCTGCCGCTTATTGCGCGCAGGGTTTCCAGCGCTTCTTCCCGTTCTTCGGGCGTGCCGGTCACGTACTGCTTCATCAGCCGGCCCTCCTCGTAGCACAGATCGTCGTGCAGCGGGAAGTAGTTTTTCAGCAGAAAGCAGCCGTAGCGGATAAAGCGCTGCTCGCCCACCAGACGGAACTCCGTGCTGATGGTATCCACGGCGACGGAATAATAATCCTTGATGGAAGAAATCAGGGCTTTCCGCTCGTTTTCGGGAGAGAAGACGATCGTCTCGCAGATAAAGCCCTTGGGATTGAGTTCCGGATAGGAGCCGTGGGAGTCCGTGCTGCCCACAATGGGGAAGCGGTTGCCCTTTGCGCGCTCCTCGTAATAGCGGGCGGTCTGGAAGCCGTTGTGCTCATAGTAAGACTCGCCGCCCAGCACCTCAAAGGCGTCGAAGGGTTTTGTCTCCATCAGCCAGTCGGTAAAGCGCTCCGGCACGTGGAAGGCGTTGGGGATCCAGTTGGGATGCGGGAAAATGCCCAGGCCGTTTGCCGCCTTGATCTGGTCAAACACCCATTTGCACACGGCGGCGGGAACGCGGTCGATCCCCTCCGGCACGTCGATTTCGTCCGCAAGCGCCTGCATTTTGGCCTCGAATTCCGCCATGGTCATTACGTCCGGCACGTCGTTTTCGCGGATGGCGCGGGTTTTCAAGTCCTTGCCGACCTCTTCCACCGCAATGTCCTCCACAAGGGCGTTCACGCTGAATTCGCCGCCGAAATTGACGATATGCACGTCGTTTTTCTTGCCGTATACCCGCGGCATGTGTACCTCTTCGCCGGGCACGATGTTCAGACTGATCGGCGCGTCCTTATATTTTTCAATGGCGCGCAGCGAGGGATAATAGCGGTTGTGGTCGCTGATCACGGTAAAATCATAGCCGTATTTCCGGTAATTCGCCGCCACGACCTCAGGCGTCTCGCTGCCGTCGGAGAGGTTCGTATGCATGTGCAGGTCGCCCATAAACGGATACCGGCCCGCCAGATCCTTTTCCACGCAGTACACCGGGAACTGAACAAGCCTTTTTCCCTCGTCGCTTAAAAACCGCAGGAAATACTCCTGCTCGGAGTCAAAGGTGTGAAAAAATGCAAAGCAGCCGTTTTCGTCCGCCGTCACTTTTTGATACCGGAAATCCCCGGTGGAGGGGAAATAGTCCGGGTTGCCGCCGTCCAGCGAGCAGATAACGAGCTCGTAAGTCTTTCCCGGCTCAAACACGGGCCTGCCGCCGAGCGGGCGGACGTGGATCTCGGTTTCCTTCCCCGCAGTAAAAACCTTGGGATAAACGTCGTAATTGTGCAGCAGCGCGTCTTTTTTGTATGCCATGTTCCGGATCTCCTTTTCTTGCGGCCGCGGATACCGGATAAAGGGCTCCGCGCCGGCGTTTTATTCGTTTTCATTATAGTCCGCGCGACTTCCCGCGTCAACAAAAAAAGAGAAGATTTCCTTTTTTTCCCGCTCTTTTGTATTTACTTCCCATTTTCGATATGATAAAATAAAAAAAGATTTTATGGGGCAGAGGAAAACGATGAAAAAACACAGCGAAAACACGGCCTTTTTCCTCAAAGGCGTAAAAGACGGCGTTCCCATTGCGCTCGGGTATTTTGCGGTCTCCTTCTCTTTGGGGATCCTCGCGCGCAAGGCGGGGCTCTCGCCCTTTCAGGGCTTTTTGGCGAGCTTTCTGTGCAACGCCTCCGCCGGGGAATACGCGGGCTTTACGCTGATCGGCGCGGGCGCGTCCTATATCGAGGTGGCGCTGACCACGCTGATCGCCAACGCGCGCTATTTTTTGATGAGCTGCGCCGAAAGCCAGCGGCTCGCCCCCGACTTAAAGCTGCGCCACCGTCTGCTGATCGGCTTTGATCTCACGGACGAGATCTTCGGCATTTCCATCGCGCAGGAGGGCTGTATCCATCCGTTTTACCCCTACGGCGCCATGGCGGTCGCCATTCCCGGCTGGTCGGTGGGCACCATGCTCGGCATCATTGCGGGGAACCTCTTGCCCGCAAGGGCGGTCAACGCCCTGGGCGTGACGCTGTACGGCATGTTTCTCGCCATTATCATCCCGCCCGCCCGCAAAAGTAAGATCCTTGCCGGCCTGATCGCCGCAAGCTTTGCTTTAAGCTTTCTGTTTACGGTCCTGCCGTTCGTTTCCGCGCTCCCCGAGGGCACAAGGACGATCATTTTAACGGTCGGGCTTTCGTCGCTCGCGGCTATTCTGTTCCCGCGCAGGCCCGAAACGGAACAGGGGGCGGACACGGCATGAAAAACGTTTATATTTATATCGCCGTTATGGCGGCGGTCTCTTTTCTCATCCGCGTGCTGCCGCTGACGCTGATCCGCAAAAAGATCACAAACACCTTTTTTAACTCGTTTTTGTACTACGTACCCTACGTCACGCTCGCCGTTATGACCTTCCCCGCGATCATCCACGCCACGGGCAGCATCTATTCCGGCATTGCGGCGCTGGTCGTGGGCATTGCGGTCGCCTGGTTCGGCTTCGACCTGTTTAAGACCGCCGTCGTCTGCTGCGCGACGGTCGCAGTACTGGAAATCTTTCTTGTGAGGTGATCCCGGTTGGATATCATCGATTTAAGCTGCCCCAAATGCGGCGGCGTCATGCAGCCCGACAAGCAGGGCGTCAACGCCGTATGCGAATACTGCGGACACCGTATCCTGTTTTCCGCGCCGCAGCGGCAGGCGCTGGCGGAGCACCGCCGCAGGCAGGAAGAAGAATTCTTAACGCAAACCGAGCTGTACAGGCGAAAATTAGAAGAGGAAAAGAAAAACGCCCCGCCGCCGTCGGCGCAGGACGCAAACGACGAGGCCCTCGGCAGAGTGCTGCTGCGTCTGTTCGGTTTTTCCTTCCGTATCCGGCAGCTGATCAGCCTTTTGCTCCTGATCGCGGCGGCCGCGGGCGCCTTTTTGCTTGCGAACCGCCTGTATACCGCGGAGCTGCGGACCTATTATCTGGTTGCGGGCGTGGTAACGGCCGTCGTCGGCGCGTTCTGCTTCTGGGTGAGCTACCGTCCCTACCGGTCTATCCCCCTCGGCGCGGGACTCGGCGTCCTGCTCGCGCTGCTGCTGCGCACGCTGCCGTGAACGAACGCTATGCGTACGCGTAAGCGTCCGCAATGATGTGTTCCGCCTGCGGCGAAACGTTTCGGAAAACGCGACAGCGTTTTCCGAAATTTCTCTTTTCACACTTCAAATTTCACATTTTTTCAGTACCATTTTTTCTTTTTCCCGATCAGGATCACCGCGGCGCTGACCAGCGCGGACAAAGCGATCACATACACGTAGCCGTACTTCCACGTAAATTCCGGCATGGAATTAAAGTTCATGCCGTACCACCCGGCGATGACCGTCAGAGGAAAAAAGATGCTCGTCATCACCGTAAACACCTTCATGGAGCGGTTCAGCTGCAGATCGAGATAAGCGGAATATGCGTCCTGCAGGTGGCTTATGAGACTGGACAGACTGTCCACGTCCTCCCTTAAACGGACCACTTTTTTTGAGAGGTTGGAAACGATCAGCAAACGGGCCTCGTCGAAGATCTCGTTTTCGTTTTCCTCAACGGCCTCGGTGATATCCAGCAGCTGCTCGTAGTAATTGCGCATCCGCAGCAA
>JAFSXY010000027.1 GCA_017443805.1 Clostridia bacterium
AAGACTGGATCGGTCATAACCGTATACCTGTACCCGACACGGTACACCCGTGAACTTCTGATGGAAAGCGAGACCTTTACCGTTAGCTTCTTCCCGGCAACATGCAAGAAAGCTCTGGCGGTTATAGGCTCCCGTTCCGGACGTGACGTTGATAAGGTTGCGGCATCAGAGCTCACGCCGGTCAGCTTTGGTGACAGCGTGACCTATGAGGAGGCTGAACAGACCTTCCTTTGCAGGAAGATCTATCAGCACCAGCTTACCAAGGAAGACATCGCACCCGATGTGCAGGAGTATTATGCTGCAAATGCAAAGGTGTATCCAGTGGATGATAACGGCGAATGGCAGCCGCACTATATCTTCATTGGCGAGATCTTAGATGTGAAAGAAAAGCAAGATTGAGGAGACTGCAGAAATGAAGCATAAAGTCAGACTGACCGTCATTGACAAAAAGCTGTACCCGGAGCTCCAGCACCAGTATTGTGCCGTCCCGGATTCCGGCGCGTGCCCCTGCTACAATGTGGGCGATGTATTTGAGTTCTACCGCGACGAGGAACGTGACGACTTCTGGCATTGTGGATTGAATACACTCGTACATACAGACGCTGATCCCGAAACTGTAGCAGGCGGTCCGAAGCTGCCGTTCTGCTCTGAGCTGTGGGATGCCATCAGCCGGTACATCTACACTGGCTTGCAGGGCGGCTCCATCATGAAGGGTTGGATGGACCGGGAGAACGAAATGATCGCCTGCTGCTCGGATGGGACGAGGCCGGTCATCTTCAAAATCGAGCGGATAGATTACGAATAATCCCCTCGCATGAAGCAACGACTTCACGAGAGCAAAAGTGTTTTTTACGAGTACTTTTTATGGTTTGGTGTCTCTTTGGAAGTAAAGGAAAGCGCCAGCGGTCGAAGTGACTGCTGGCGCTGTTTTACTGTTCTGTTACAGGGTCTGGTTGTAGGTAAGGTCTCCGCAATCTTTGAAATAGACGTTCATCGGTGAACGGGAAAGCTCCACGTTCATGTTGGCATAGCTCTCGTTTTTGCGTTCGTTATGCCGTTCTGCTTTGCCGACGGAGGAAGCGGTGTACGTCTTCACCCGTGCGACGGTGTAGTTTGCTTTTGCGATAGCAATTAACTCCTTTATCAAAAATATGTAAAGGAACGCCCATCTTCTGTTACGCACCTTTTCAAAGTGCGTAACCCACTATGACACTTTCAGCGGAGCTGCAAAGCTGTCACGTGGGCTCTCCGAGGGGCAGGGCGGACTTTTTGAAAAAGTCCCCCTGCACCCCGTCAAAACTTCTTGACGCCGCATTGACGCCAATCCGGTTTTAAGAAAGAATGCCATGACGTCAAAAACGGCGCTGTTGGTGTCATTCAGAATGCCTGTCCTTACCGAAGCGTGCGAGCAGTGTTCATTTTTATAAAACAAGTGGCTGTAGTTTTTTAAGTGGGGGCAGGTATCATATAACTGTGTTTCAACGAAACTCTCTTTTGCCGAAGCTTTTGCAAGCCCCCTGTTTTTCGCGTTTTTCCATCGAATCTATATCCGTGTTTTTGTACCGAAATCGAATAGAAATGTGTTTTGTAATGGAAATGACCGTCAGACGAAATCCAGTCGATATCGGTACGATTTTGCTGCTTCCTTCTCCGGCACCGTTCCCACATGCACTCCACATATTTCTATGGGCTCTGTGTAGTCCCACAACCGTTTCAGGCTGTGAGCGCTCGCTTCTGTCTTACGGAAGGTCTTTGCGGTATTTTTACGGTAACCGTGCAGGGATTCAATTGTAAAATGGATTTAAACGAAAAAAAAGCCGTCACATAGACAACACTTAACAAGACGGGAGAACCTTCCATTCTCTCGCATAGCTCGTGCTGAACCTATGTAACGGCTTTCTGAAATTCAGAAACCTATGTGACCGTAACAAACCGGCGTCGGACAACGTTTCCCCGGTCGTGCGGGGATTGTCAGCTCCCCGTCGGCATTCTTCACAAATCAAAAAGGTTTCAGATTATTATTCAATTGTGGTAGTATCTGGCAAATCGGCACAATACTACAAATATCATTATATGGAACATTTGTTCTTTTGTCAAGTGTTTATTGTTAAGAAAAGCGGAAAGAATCACTTCTCTCCGCAGTATTGATTGATATTATGATTCGATTGTGACTGACATTTGCTTTAAGCGTAATATGAGTTTTTAAGAAATCAGCTGCCGGTATCAAGCCTTTCTCTGATTTGAGCGCCGATCGGTACCCAACGGACGTAAAGCGCATCCAGCTCTTTCGGGTATACTTCGTTCAGCGTGAGCTCTCCGAGATAAATATTGTCGTCGTCAACGGTTTCGCCGTAGGAAACGGGATACTCTTCCTTGTCTCCGCCCATGGGATACACGTACAGTACGCCCTCGTCCACGCCCCATGTAAAGAGCTGTTCGCCTGTGAACCATTCGCCGTCAAAGCCGGTAAAGCGCGCGCCGTGCCCGTGAAAAAAGATCCAATACAGCCCGTCGCGGTCGTCCTGAAACGGCGTCGCGGTAAAGGCGGTGGGGTAATCGTATCCCCCAAAGCTCTCCAGCAGCCTGTCAAGCTCGCTTTGCAGGGCGTCAAAGCCCTCCGTGCGATAATACGCGCCGTTTTTCAAAAGAGCGCCGCCGCAAAAATCCACGCGCACTTCGTTCCCGTCCGCGTCGATCAAAACGATCACGTCCGTGGTTTTTCCTTCGTCCGCGGTTACGGCTTCCTTGACTGCAAGCGCGTCAAGGGCGCCGAGAACGGCGTCGATCATGTACTTTTCGCCGGTTTTCGCCTTTTGCGGGGCGGCCCCGGCCGGTATACGCGCATAACGGACGGAAACGGGCTCGATTTCCCCGTCCCAAGCCTTTATCTCCTGCGTATCCGCCGCAGGCGGCGCGGTCGTATCCTCCGGTGCTTTGCCCGAAGCGCAGGCGCCGAGGAGCAGCACGGCGATAAGAAGAACCCATAAAAAACCTGTCTTTTTCATCATTCGTCCCTGAACCTCTCTTTTTTGCAGAATGCGGCTTTTGTAAAAAAACGCCCGTTACTCTTTTGTATAATTATCGAAATAGTCGAGCACGCCGTTGTAACCGCCGTTATCGCTGTTATGGAAGGCCAGCTTCCCGGCTTCGGTAAAGAAGAAGATGAAATCCTCCGTTTCGCCGGTATCGTATTCCATGTGGAACATATTCTCCGTGTACGGCGCACCGTTGTTATACGTTCTGTGATCGATATAGATCTCATAGGTAAAGGACATACGCTTGTCGTTCAATGTCTGATATTCGCCGGTGCCGTCCGCGTTGAACGTCAGGCGTTCCGCGTCCTCGCCGCCGTCCCCCGGGAAGCCCCAAACGCCGACGATCTGTTCCTTCAGGGCTTCCACAGCCGCGGCGTCGTCCTGCGCTTCATCCGCAGGCTCGTCGGCGGCATCCGTTTGCAGATCCTGCGCGGCTCCGGAGACCGTATTGTCCGCGCCCGGCTCCCTCGCGTTGTTTTTGCCGGAATTGCCGCACGCGGCAAGCGAAAGGATGAACGCCAGGGCAATGAGCAAAGCAACTGTTTTTTTCATTTTCAAACAACTCCTTCTTTGTATTTCGTCTTTTGATGAACGGATCGAAGAAAAACCGGTCCGTTACCCGATCCACGTTTTCGGATCCTCGAGCCCTACGGATGCCCGGAGGATCAGCCGTGCATCCGCGGCGGTAACGCCGCCGCTGAAATCCACGTCGCAGGCGAGAAACGCCGGGGACCCTTCCTCGTAGTTTTCAAGCCCGACGGATCTGCGCAAGGCAAGCCGCGCGTCCGCGGCGGTGATGCCGCCGTCGAAATCCACGTCGCCGGGCAGAAACGCCGGTTCCGGTCTTGCCCCGCCGATGGCCTGCGCCACGTCCGCAAGGGTTTCCTTCAGCGCTCCCGGGTCTTCCACCGCAAAAAAAGTCTCGCTTGACGAGGCGATATCCGCCGTCGTCCGCCGGAACAGCGAGGCGACGCCCTTTGCAGTGTCCGGTATGCCTTCCATCGGCTGAAAGATCCCGACCGTATAGATCGTAACGCCGCTGTTTTTTATTTTATCGGCCTCATAGATCGCGCCGTTGGCGTATTCGTAAAGATAAACGTGCGAAACGGAATCGGACCATTCGCCGCCGGGCGTCGTTTCATCATAAGGGGCCTCTCCGGTATATCCGTCGTTGGTCATGCCGGTGGTGACCAGCACGATGCTTTTTTCCGCTTCTTCGTCCGGCACGGCTTTCAACAGGTCCCAGGCGCGGTCGAGCGCCTTGGGGATGTTCCTGCGGGAGCCCAGTTCGAAAAGCTTGTCTATTTGCGCGCCGACCTCGTCGAGCCGATCGGTAAACGCGCTGTAATAGGCCGTCTCATAATAAGCAAGGAGCGAAACGCAGTTTTCATCCTGCGACGCTTTCAGGCCGTCTAAAAAGCGCAAGGCCGCCTCCTTTACGTACGGCAGCGCGGAGGACGCCGTATAGATGATTTCGCCGTTTACGGTAAAATTGACCTCCTTCGCCGCCTCCAGCGCCAGAACGGTATAACGTTTTTTCGGCGCGTCGGCTTTTTCCGCTTCGGCGTGGGGAAATGGGGTAAGCGCGGCAGTCAGCAGCAGCGCCAGAAGAACAGACAGTGTTTTTTTCATAATCGACCTTCCTTCTGTTTCTTTTACTGTTTATTATATCTTAAGGAACAGAAGACGAAAAAGCTATAGAAGCTTCCTCTCATTCATATGGGAGGAACCTGCTATACGGCCGCTTTTTATTTAAAAAAGAAAAAACCCTCCGAAGAGGGGAAAACACATATTCGTTTCAGGTATGATTCCCGACGAGCTTGCAGAGCGCCGCGCGGGTCTGCGCGCCGGTTTTTTTATAGATCGAGGTGATATGGTGGCGCACGGTGCTGACGGAAATACCGAGTCTTTGGGCGATGGCCTCCTGCTTATCGTCGGTAAGGACCAGCTCCCGCAGCACCCTCATCTCCGAGGGTGTGATGCCGAAGCGTTCCGGCATTGCCGATAACGGGAGCGACGCAGGCGCGGGAGCGGGCGCTTGCGGCGCGGCAACGGACAGGTTGAAATCCCCGCCGACCGCCATCAGAACGATCATAACGATCAGGGATACGAGATCGATCACCAGCACCGCCGCGGAGGAAAACTCCGAAAACCCCAACAACAGCGCCAGGATCACCACCGCGCTGTCGAGCATCCGTCCCATGCCTGCCCAAAGAGCCGGATGTTTTGCTCGGGGTGCAAGTCTCAAAAAAGTAATATGATAATAAGCGACGGCGGCGGTGAGCGACAAATAATAGAGGCACATATTCAACAGATCCGTGTCTTTGCCGACCAATAGGACGTTTAATTGCGCGATCACGACCATGCACAGAGCGCTGATCGGGAGCAGCCGCCCTTCTCTTTTGTCGCCGATCCAACCGAACAGAAGGATGCCGGGAATCATCAGCAGACGTGGCCATGTGTATACGTTATAATCCATATAGCCGGAAGCGATCTGTAAATGATGGATATAGGTATTGTAATAATTGATAAAAACGAGCATGGCAAGCGTGATCGTGCTCACACAAATGATTTTCCGCGCAGAAACCGGCTCGTGCGGCGGTTTCTCCCGCGCTGCAACCGCCTTATCTTCAGAAAGATAGATGATGAACAATGCGGCAAAGGACAGGAGCGTCAGCACCGCCAGCAGCGGCTTTACGGTCCACCGCAGCTGTAGTGCGTATTGCAGCGCGATGGCCCCCGCGTATCCGAGACCGAAGCAAAGGCCCGGACGGTTCCCGACGGTGAACCACCGGGATAAACGGTAGTAAACCGCTCCGCCGAGAAAACCGAGTGATACCGCGCTGATCGCTGTAACCGCAAGATAAAACGCGGAATCCACCGGCGCAAACAGCAATACAAAAACATCGGCCGCGCAAACGCAAATCGTCGAAAGGACAGCGTTTCTGTAGCCTTTTCCGTTTTTCAGCAGCAGGTTTGCGAACATATGTAACACAAAACCAAGAATCACCGCCACTTGAAGAAAACAATAAACAAGTTCTTGCCGCTCGGCAGAAAGATAACCCATTCCCGCCGAGTTTCCCGCACGCAAGCTAACAAGCTGAACAAACATAAACGGGAAAAACAGAAGCAGGAGCATTATATCTTTATTTTTTTGTAAGCGCTGAAACAAGTGATCCATGAACACCTTTCCTATATACAATTCTGATTGGATTATTGCAATATTTTTTTCATTATAGCTGATAACATCTGTTTTTTCAAGAGATTCAGCTGCTTTGCTTGATAGAGAATCTGAAATATTAAATAATCAAAGGTCTCAAAAAAGAAACAGACGACAGAAAGATATATCCGCCGTCTGTTTTTCAGTTCGCATGCTGTATTGATGATTATGAAAAAATCAAATATGTGTTTACAATTTCACTCGCCCGGACGTAAATGGTATTGTTTCTCTGTACCCACAATATTTGATCCTTCGCTTTCAGCTCCTCGGTCACGCCTTCCCTCGCAGCCATTTCCGTTACCAGCCGGAAAAACATTTCCTCCACCTGCGCCTCGATCTCCGCAAGATATTCATTCAGCCGCCCGGAAACGTACAGATCAAAATACAGATTCTTCTTATACTGCTTGATGTACCGCAAGTGCCGCTGTGCCCACACTCCGATAATTATTTCCTTTTTCGACCCGTGATCTTTTTTCGGTTTGTCATCGGCGTCAACCATCTCCGGCTGAAGCCTGCCGTCCCGCATCACCCTGCCCGTGGGGTAATACTGCTCACCGATCAGCTCATATTCCCAGCCGGTGCGTTCGTCAATCATAATCTTTTCCATTTTGCTAATCCTCCGATAAGTTTTTTTTACTTCACAATCTCCGGGTCCGTTGTCTATAACACGATTTGTTCCGTTTTTGTCCTTATCGCGGGTCAGTGATATTTGACCCATACGGGAATTTTTACAGAACAACAGCGGGGCCTTTTCCGGGCTCCGCTGTTGGCTGAGTTGTATTTTGTTTTTCAGTGAGACAGAAAAACTATTTTTTCCATGTTTTTGGATCTTCCAATCCAACGGAAGCGCGGAGAATCAGGCGGGCGTCAGCCGCTGAAACATTGCCGTCAAAATCCACGTCGCAAGCGAGAAAGGCAGGTGAACCTTCTTCATAGGTTTCAAGTCCGACCGATCTGCGCAGCGCAAGCCGTGCGTCTGCGGCGGAGATATTGCCGTCCCCGTCCACGTCGCCGGGCTTTAGTTCCGGCACAGGGGCCGCACCCAGGGATTCAAAAGGATACCTATTTTCCTTCGCCCACTTCTCGGCATAGGTGCCGTCGTAGCCCTGGATGGTGAACACCCCGTCCCAGCCACTCTCCCAGCCGTCAAATGCTTTTGCTCCGATCTCCGTCAAAGCAGGACCCATGTAAACGGTTCTGTGCATAAAGTCCTTGGGCTTGTAGGGCTTGTCGCCCAGATGATTTTCCATCCAAGACGCCCCCAAAGAAGATTCGGTAAGCTGAAACGCCTGTTTACCGATATATTTCACTGTATCGGGGATCTCAACGTCCCCGGGAAGGAACGTATTCTTAAATGCGTTGGCTTCGATTCTCCTTACGTTCTTTCCGAAGTTCACGATACGCAGCTCGAAATCATCCTCAAAACAGCCTTCGGGGATCGTGGTGACGCCGTCCCCGATGGTGACGCGTTCCAGATCGGTACAGCTGTCAAAGGGGCCGCCGAAAAACTCATCTTCCTCCAACTCCGTCACGCTGTCGGGGATAACGACCTCCTCCAGGTACCAGTTGTCCTGGTAGCCTTCCTCGCCGCCGGCGGGGTCCGTGGTGATCCCGTGCAGGGCACCCGCACCGATCTTCGTCACACCGTCGGGGATAACAAGGATGCCGTCCCCCTCCTCCTTGTCCCAGGCCTGCCATGCGCCGATGAACACGTGGTTGACCACCACCGCGCCTTTGTTTTCCGCCGCAACAGTGCGGATCCAGGGAGAGTTAAAGAACGGGCGGAAGCCGAAATTCGTCATATTGGGATCCTTGACGGTCACCTCTTCCAGCGCTCCACATGATTCAAAAGCAGGCCAAACGAGCGCCGTCGGTCCCTCAAAGGTCACAGATTCCAGCCCTGTGCAATAGAAGAAAGCATACTCATCAATGGTCTCCAAATCTGCCGGGAACGTGACGGTTTTCAGAGACGGACACTTGTAAAACGCATACTTCCCGATGCTCTTGAGTGTGGATGGGAAGGACACCTCCTCCAACGCCGCAAACGCTTCGATCGAATCAAATAAGGATTGAGTGGAAAAGGCATGAGGAGCCACACTGACGACCCCCTCGCCGATAACCACATGCTTGATCCGGTCCTCAATGTAATACCATGGAAAGTCATGACGATCCCCCGCGTAGGGCCTCATTTTGCCTTCCCCCCGGCCGTTGTCGATGGTCAGGATCCCCTTTTCCGGATCGAAGTCCCAAAGCAGATACTCATCATCATACATTTTACTGTAAAGCCTGCCCTCATTGAGGACCTGAACCCATGCCATATTCCCTAACCCTTTGAGATGATAGGTTTCGCCTTTCAGGAGATACCCGGACAATCCGCGTCCGCCGTTATCTGCCAGCGGAACAGGCATGTCGGCGGGCTCGATGATAGAACCAGGTGTGGCTTCCATCAGGACAGTGTAGACCCCGTCTTCCTCTGGCGTAAAAGTATAGTATACATCTTCCCCGGGAGTGTGCTGAACGGTCTTCCCCACCTTCAGCGGGATGGGGTCGCTCTTTGTGCCGGAGGCGGCAAAGGCCGCCGTGGGCAGAAGACAGCATAGCAGCGCAGCCGTCAGCAGCAGGGACAGAAGCTTATTGAATCGTTCCATATTGTTGGCCTCCATGTCTTTTTTAATTTTATATTTTATTATAAGACATTTTGAAGAAAAAGTAAAGAGTATTTCATGATATGACATTGACAGTTTCATGATATGACATTGACAGTTTATGAAATCGGTTCTATACTATTGACAAGAAAGATTGATTGGAGGCAGCGTATGAATATCGGCGAAATAATAATCGCCTTCGGAAAGCCCTTCCGTCGTCCAGTTGACCTTATAAAAACCTGCGGGGACAGCCGCGGAAGCGGCCATGGCAAAGACGGACAGCGCCATCAGCACGGCCAGTACGATTGCCAATGATTTTTTCAATGTTTTCATCAATGATTCCTCCTGA
>JAFSXY010000028.1 GCA_017443805.1 Clostridia bacterium
CAGCAGCCCGCCTACGGCCAGCAGCCCGCCTACGGCCAGCAGCCCGCCTACGGCCAGCAGCCGGCTTACGGCCAGCAGCCCGCCTACGGCCAGCAGCCGGCTTACGGTCAGCAGCCGGCTTACGGCCAGCAGCCGGCTTACGGTCAGCAGCCGGCTTACGGTCAGCAGCCTGCTTACGGTCAGCAGCCTGCTTACGGACAGCAGCCGGCCTACGGCCAGCAGACCGCGACTGTCCGCTGTGACAAGTGCGGCTGGACGCCCGCGCCCGGCGAGCCCGTTCCCAAGTTCTGCCCGCAGTGCGGCGATCCGATCGACGCAAACGATCTGCGCTGAGCGCTTCCGGATATTCCGGTAAAATAAGATGATTGAAAAAGATGAAGGGCGAAAGAACGCTGTCTTTACCGGGTTTTGACAAAAAAACAAAACACGCGGACGTTTTCCGTCTTTCATCTTTTTTCATTCTTCAATATAAAAAGAGGTGAAATACTATGCCCGGCATGATTGAATACAAGTGTCCCTGCTGCGGCGGCGTTGTGGAGTTTGACGCGGCAAGCCAACAGATGAAATGTCCCTACTGCGATACCGTGTTTGACGTAGAGGCGCTCAAAAGCAAGGACGACGTGCTTGCCGAAGCGAAAGAGGACGAAATGGTCTGGGCCGCGCCGAGCACGCAGTGGGCAAGCGGCGAAACCGACGCCATGGGCGTTTATACCTGCAAATCCTGCGGCGGCGAGATCGTAGCCGACGACAATACCGGCGCCACCCAGTGTCCTTTCTGCGGCAATCCCGTTATGCTGACCGCGCGTTTCGCCGGCGGCTTAAAGCCCGATTACGTGATCCCCTTCAAACTGACGAAAGAGGACGCGAAAAAAGAGCTTAAAAAGTTCATGAGCGGCAAAAAGCTGCTTCCGAAGCTGTTCAGCAGCGAGAACCATCTGGAGGAGATCAAGGGCGTATACGTGCCGTTCTGGCTTTACGACGCAAACGCAAACGTCAACATCAGCTACAAGGCGACGCAGGTCAACTCCTGGCGGCAGGGAAAATACGAATACACGGAGACCAAATATTTCGACGTTTTCCGCGCGGGCAATATCGGCTTCGAGAACATCCCCGTGGACGGTTCGTCCAAAATGCCGGACGAATTGATGGAGAGCATCGAGCCCTTCGATTTCAGGGAAGCCAAAGATTTCCAGACGGCGTATCTTTCCGGTTACCTTGCCGATAAATACGATGTGACGGCTGAGGAAAACGTCGCGCGTGCCAACGAGCGTGCCAAGACGACCGCCGAGCAGGCGTTTTCGTCTACGGTCAAGGGATATACGTCGGTCACGGCGGAGCGCTCCTCCGTCCAGATCGCCAACGGTAAAGCCAAGTATGCGCTTTATCCCGTCTGGCTGCTGACCACGAATTACAAAAACGAAAAATATCAGTTCGCCATGAACGGACAGACCGGCAAGTTCGTGGGCAAAATGCCTATGGATAAGGGCGCCTACCGCAAATGGTATCTGATCTATGCAGCGATCGCGGCCGCCGTTTCCTGGGGCGCGCTGTTCCTGCTGTCAAGCATTCTGTAAGGGAGGGCGTTTTTATGAAAAAAGCAATCAGCATTTTGTTTGCACTTTTGCTGCTGACAGCGTTTTGCGCGCCCGCCTTTGCAGCGGAGTATACGTTCGTCCTGGACGATCTGCAGACCCTGTCCGGGCTTGACGCCGTCAATAAAGAGGCGCAGAAGCTGTATGAGCAGTACGGCCTCTCTTTCTGTTATCTGAAGACGGACGTCCCGGACAGGGAAGCGTGCAACGCGAAAACGGACGCCTGTTTTATTCAGGGTGAGACCATTCCGGACGCGCCGGCGATCATTTTGACGGACGGCGGCGACAGGATCTATATGACGGGTCTCGGCGGCGCGGGAGATTACTTCCCCGACGGCGCTGTGGACGCTATGATGGACGCCTATGATAACGCTTCGTCCGAGCAGGAAGGTATCCTTGCCTATATGCAGACCGGTGCCGGTTATCTTGCGGCGACGTCTGCTTATACCTTCGTGGTTGACGAGCTCGGCAAGATCAACACTGCCAAGCTGAACGCAAAGGCACAGGAGCTTTATGATACCTACGGGATCTCGTTCTGCTTTATGCTTACCGAGGCGGAGGACAGAGAAGCCTGCGACGAGAAGATCTACGAAACGTTTATCCCCGGCGTGACCATTCCTTCCGCTCCGGCGCTCGTTCTTGCGGACGTGGGCGAAAACATCTATACCGCGGGACTCAGCGGCGCGGCCAATTATTTTGAGAACGGCGTTGCCGACGCCGTTTTGCAGGCTTATAACGAAGACGAAACGTATGAGGGCGGCGTGACCGCTTTCATGGAAACGGCGGTCGAGTACCTGATCCCGGATAAAGAGGTCGTCTCCGGCCTTTGGTATATGGTCGATAACGCCAGTCTGTTGACCGGGGACGAAGCGCAGGAGCTGAACGACAAACTTGCCGAGATCAGCGCCCGGCAGGCTTGCGACGTGGTGATCGTTACGGTAAACGGTCTGGGCGGCAAAACGCCGATGGACTTTGCCGATGACTATTACGATTACAACGGCTACGGACAGGGCCCGGGCTCCGACGGCATTCTGTTCCTGGTCTCCATGGAAGAGCGCGACTGGTGGTTCACCACCACCGGCTACGGTATAACCGCGTTTACGGATTACGGGCAGGAGCAGCTTTTCGATGCCATCAGTTCCGATTTAAGCGGCGGCTATTATTACGACGCCTTCGACGGCTTTGCCGAAAAGTGCGACGAACTGCTCACGCTTGCGCACAACGGCACGCCGCTGGACGTGGGGAGCGTAAAATCCCCCTTCTATAACGTGATGCACAACAACGGCGGTGTGATCGGCATTGTGGTCGCGCTGGTTCTCGGCCTGTTGATCGCCTTTATCCCCATGGGCAAGCTGAAAGCGCAGATCAATAACGTCAAGTGGCAGAAGACCGCCGGGAATTATACGAAACCCGGCAGTATGGTGCTGACGCAGAACTACGATCACTTCCTGTACGCGAACACCACGCGCAGGGTGATCGAAACGGAGTCCTCCTCCGGTTCCCGCGGCGGCAGCTCAACGCATACCTCTTCCTCCGGCCGTTCACACGGCGGATCAAGCGGAAAGTTCTGATAAACGCAGGGCGTCCGGGCCGAAAACGGTGCGGACGCCCTTTTTAACGCATTGTTTTTTTGTTTTGGAATATAAGAAATGATTTTATTGAAACTGTACAAAAATCTGCTGTTTTTTTAAGGATGTTTTTCATCCCGTCCTGTCGAAAATAGGTCGAATGCACTTGAAAAAGTTCAGAATTGTTGTACAATATAAGTAAGCGCCCCGGCCGATTCCCGGAACGCGCCAAAAAAATTGAAGGAGACAATGATTTATGCCTGCTTACACCGACGATCTGCGTACCATTCCCTATGGGACGCTCGGCATTATCGCGCTGCCCGGCTGCGAGGAGCTTGCCGCGAAAATTGACGCTTATCTTGTAAAATGGAGAAATTCCCGCGTCAGCGAGCACAAGGATACCATCGCGTTTAACGGTTACGAAAGGGATACTTATATCCTCAAGGCGAATTTTCCCCGTTTCGGCACGGGCGAAGCGAAGTGCAACTTAAAAGAGAGTGTAAGAGGCTACGATATCTTTATTCTTTGCGATTGCTTCAACTACGGCATCACGCACGATATCTACGGGATGAACGTGCCGTATACGCCGGACGAGCATTTCGCCAACTTAAAGCGCGCCATCGCCGCTATGACGGGCAAGGCGCGGCGCATCACGGTGATCATGCCGATGCTCTATGAGGGCCGTCAGCATAAGCGCGGCTCCAGGGAGTCGCTGGACTGCGCCATCGCTTTGCAGGAGCTTTGCACGTTTATGGGCGTGGAGCAGATCATCACCTTCGACGCGCACGATCCCCGCGTATGCAACGCCATCCCCATCAACGGATTTGAAAACGTATATACCACCTATCAGATGATCAAGGCGCTGGTCAATTCCACGCCCGATCTGAAGATCGACAAGGAAAACCTGATGATCATTTCGCCCGACGAGGGCGGCGTCAACCGCGGCGTGTACTATTCCTC
This sequence comes from Clostridia bacterium, assembly GCA_017443805.1. Lineage (GTDB taxonomy): Bacteria > Bacillota > Clostridia > Oscillospirales > Acutalibacteraceae > RUG806. The sequence goes on from JAFSXY010000028.1 coordinate 4,121, forward strand.
CGTTTTGGGCATCGATCTCGGCATGTTTTATAAGCGCCGCGATTATTCCCGCGTCGTCAAGGGCCGCAACCCCATCATCGCGCACGAGTTCCTCGGCGCGAACGTAGAGGGCAAGGATATGATCGTTGTGGACGATATGATCTCCTCCGGCGAGTCCATGCTGGAGGTCGCAAGAAAGCTCAAGGCCATGGGTGCGCGCAATATTTACGTCTGCTGTGCGTTCGGTTTGTTCTGCAACGGACTGGAGATGTTTGACGAAGCGTATGCGGCGGGCGACATCACCAGAGTGTTTACCACCAACCTCATTTACCGCCGGCCGGAGCTGAAAACGCGCGAATGGTACCATGAAGTGGATCTGTCCAAATATATTTCTCTGCTGATCGACGCAATAAACCACGATATGTCCATTTCGTCTCTGCTCAACCACGCGCAGCGCATCAAGCCGTTTTTGGAAAGCAAGGGCTTTGACATCGTGATCAAGAGCGAATAATCGGAATAAAAAGAAAAACAAAGATGAAAGATGCCGGAAAACAAGGATTTTTTCTCCTGTCTTTCATCTTTTTCTTTTTCGGAAGGAGTCTGTATGCAATATCTTCCTTTTGTCAATATCAAGCAGGGCAGCGATTCCGTGCACAGCTTTTCAAACGGGAACACGCTGCCGCTTACGCAGCTGCCCTTTGCAATGGCGGGCTTTGCGCCGCAGACGCAAAGCCAGGACAGCTGGTTTTATTCGCCCCGCATGCGCGTGCTGGAGGGCGTGCGGCTGACGCATCAGCCAAGCCCCTGGATCGCGGATTACGGGACGGTCATTTTTATGCCGCAAAAGCGGACGCCGCAGTTTTCGCCGGTGGGGCGGCGCTCCGGTTTCCGGCCGGAGGCGGCCGTTTTGCAGCCGCATTTTCTGCATCTGGAATTCTTAAAAAGCCGCAGTATCTTTGAGCTTGTTCCCACCGAACGCTGCGGCATGTTCACGCTGCAGTTTGACGATGCGGAAGACAACTGGCTGTCCGTTTTGCCGCTCAAGGGCGGTTTTACGGCGCGCTTCGTTTCGGCGGAAAACACGCTGTACGTAACGGTCGACAACTGCTCCGGCGACAATACGAAAAATTTTAAGGAATACGCCGTGATCGTGTTCGGAGAAAATGAGATCTGCGCGGAAGAGTGCATTTTCGGTAAAAGCGGGGGCGTTCTGCAGCGCGCTGCGAAAAAAATCGGGACGCAGGGCGTACATCTGAAGCTGCAAAGTGACCGCCTGACCGCCCGCGTGGGGATCTCCTATATCGGCTTTGACCAGGCAAAAGAGAACCTCCGGCAGGATACGCAGGGCAAAAGCTTTGTCGAGCTCAAAAAAGAAGGGGAGGCGCTGTGGGAGAGCTATCTCTCCCGCGTGGAGATCGAGGCGTTTGACGAACGGCAGAAAAAAACCTTTTATTCCTGTATGTACCGCGCGTTTTTGTATCCGCATAAGGCGTATGAGCTGACTTCGGACGGAAAACCCGTGCACTACGCGCCGCACGACGGCAAGGTATATCCCGGCGTCCGGTATACCGACAACGGCTTTTGGGATACCTACCGCACCTGTTATCCGTTTTACGCGCTTGTTGCAAGGGACGAATACCGTGAGATGGTAAGGGGCTTTGTCAACGATTACCTGGAGTGCGGCTGGCTGCCGCGGTGGCCCTCCATCGGCGAACGCGGCTGTATGCCGTCCACGCTTATCGACGCCGTTTTGTGCGACGCCGCCGTCAAGGGCTTGATGGACCGTGAAACCATGGAACAGGCGCTGGAGGGGATGCTCAAGCACGCCAACACTGCCGCACCGAACGACGATTACGGCCGCAGCGGCGTGCTGGACTACTTAAAGTACGGGTACGTGCCGATCGAGTCGCACATAGAAAGCGTGAATTTAACGCTGGACGCCGCCTACGGCGACTGGTGCATCGCGCGAATTGCGGAAGCGCTCGGCAAAACGACGCTCGCTGCGGAATACGACCGCCGCGCGGAGAACTATAAAACGTTATTTGATCCCGAGACGGGCTTTATGCGCCCGCGGTTTATAAACGGCGATTTCCGCCCGGATTTTTCGCCCGTCGCATGGGGAAGGGATTACACCGAGGGCAGCGCATGGCAGAATTCCTTTGCCGTGCCGCACGATATCGAGGGCCTTGCTTCTCTTTACGGCGGCAGGGAAAAGCTGATTGAGAAAATTGACGCGCTGTTTGCTACGCTCCCTGTATATGAGAATGTCGGTTACGGCGCGGAAATTCACGAGATGACCGAGATGGCGGCGGCGGATTTCGGCCAGTGTGCCATCTCCAACCAACCCAGCTTTCATATTCCCTATATTTACGCTGCGCTCGGCGACGTGGAAAAATCCTCTTATTGGGTGGAAAAGATTTGCCGCGAGGCGTTTTCATACGAAGACGACGGCTTTCCCGGCGACGAGGACAACGGATCCATGGCGCTGTGGTACGTCTTTGCCTGCATCGGGATCTATCCGTTCTGCCCCGGCAAAAACGAGTACGTCCGCACCAAAAAGCTTGTAAGATCCGTAAAGATCCTCGGAAAACCCTTTGACGCGGACAGCTTTTCGGGCAATACCGTGCCGTACGAAAGCGTCCGCATAGCGGCCGCCGCGCGGACGCAGTGATGTGTCGCTTGCGCGACGTGATGCACGCCTGCCGGCGCGTGATGCGTTTTCGCAAGCGAAAACATGATGTGTTCCGCCTGCGGCGAAACATTATGGAAAACGCTGCGCGTTTTGATTATTATCCCTACCCCCTGACCCCTGTCCCCCGGTTCCTGCCCCCTGGTTATATGCTTTCTCCAAAAATAACGGGTGCGTCGCTGAAAAAGCGG
>JAFSXY010000029.1 GCA_017443805.1 Clostridia bacterium
AGCATCCGCTACTGCGTCCTGCAGCACAAGCACCGCCACGGTCGCCAGCGACAGCGCCTCGGTATACGCCGTTGTGACGGCGTATTTTTTTTCGGTGAGCTGCTTAAGGATCGCCCGTGCCTTTTCACAGGCGCCGGGGAGCGAGGATTTGTTCGGTGTGACGAAATACGCTTCCTGCATCAGGGCGCGCAGCTGTTCCGGGATACCGGAGGGCAGCGGCTCGCCGTCAAAATCCGGTTGTACGCCGTCGGGGACTGCCTTCGGCCTGCCGGATGCAAGGCGTACGGCGATATCCCTTGCCGCGCGGCGGGAATAGACCAGGGCCTCCAGCAGGGAATTGCTTGCCAGCCGGTTTTTGCCGTGCACGCCGGTGTTGGAGCATTCGCCGCAGGCGTACAGGCCCTCGACCGTGGTACGCGCGTTTGTATCGACCAGGATCCCGCCCATCAGATAGTGGTGGCAGGGATAAACGGGGATCAGATCCTTTGTGAAATCGATCCCGTGCGCCAGACAGCCGCGGTTGATCTCCGGGAACCGTGCGCGCAGGAAATCGGCGTCCTCGTGCCGGATATCCAAATAAAAATGCCGGTCTCCCACCCGTTTTGCTTCCTGCATCATGGCTTCGCTCACGACGTCCCGCGGCGCAAGCTCCAGACGCGGATCGTACAGATGCATAAAGCGTTCGTATTTTGCGTTCAGCAGATACGCGCCCTCGCCGCGAACCGACTCGCTGATCAGGAACTGTTCGCCGTCGGGAGAGTCAAAGGCGGTGGGATGGAATTGGATATAGCTGATATTTTTGATCTCGGCGCCGAGCTCGTAAGCAAAACGGATCCCGTCGCCCGTGGCGCTTTTCGGGTTTGTGGTATACTGATATACCCTGCCGATGCCGCCGGTGCACAGTATGCAGCAGCTGCAGAATACGGCCGCAGGGCCCGTTTCGGTCAACAGATCCGCACGGAACCCGTTTTCCGCTTTTGAAAGCTTGCACAATACGGTGTTTTCGCAGTAAGTGATATTTTTCCGTTTTTCCGTTTCACAAAAAAGGCCCCGTACCAGCTCCGCGCCCGTGCGGTCCTGGTAGTGGACGATCCGGCGCCGGCTGTGGCCCCCCTCCAGTGTTTTGTCCGGTTCGCCGTCGTCGCCGCGGTCAAAGCGGACGCCGAGCTCCATTAAATGCCGCACGTCGTCCGGCCCCTCATGGACCAGAATATCCACGGCGGTGGGGTCGTTTTCGTTGCGGCCGGCAATGAACGTATCCTTCTTATGCAGGTCGAAGCTGTCGTCCTCAAAGGAGAGCACGGCGGCTACGCCGCCCTGCGCCAGGTTGGAGCTGGACGTTGTTCTGTCATATTTGGAAAGCAGCAGCACGGAGATATTCTCCGGCAGCTGCAGCGCGCCGTACAGACCTGCAACGCCGCTGCCTACGATCAATACGTCATATACTTTTTGGTCCGTCATTGCTTTTTTCTTCCTTCTGCCTTTTTTGTATTTAAGCGGACGACCAGCGTAAACACGCCGTCTTCGTTTTTTGCAAGCATTTCGCCGTTGTATTTTTTAGCCGTATTTTCAATACTTTTCAAGCCGAAGCCGTGTGATTCGGCGTCGGACTTGGAGGTGAGGAACTTGCCCGCGTGGTTTTTCTTCGGCACCGCGTCGACCGGATTGGAAACGGAAAGCACACTGAAGGTTTCATTTCCGTGAACCTTCAGCTTGATGTACCGGCGGGCGGGGTCTGCCACGGTCATATTGGCCTCGATCGCGTTGTCTAAAGCGTTACTCAGGATAATGCACAGATCCAGCGGCTCGATATCGTTTTTGTCCAGATTGAATACGTCGTAGGACGTGGTGATATCCTTTGCCTGCGCTTCGTACATTTTTTCGTTGAGAATGGCGTCCACCACGGAAATGCCGCTGATGCGCACGTAGTCGGATTCATCGATCACGCCGGAGATCTCCCGCAGGTAGTCGCGCAGCTCGTCGTATTTTTTCTGCTCAGCCAAAACGTTTAAGAGCAAAATATGGTTTTTAATATCATGGCGGAAGGCCCGCGTGCGGTTGTAAAGCGTTTCCAGCCGGTTGATGGAATCCTCCTGCTGGCGCAGCTGGGACTCGAGCATATCCTTTTCCCGTTTGAGCGCCAGCTGTTTGTTCAGCCGTGCGAACAGCATGAACACCAGGACGTTCGTTAAAATCAACCCTGCGCAGGAGGCGTAGATGTACGGCAGCATCCGTCCCGTAACTGCGCCGTTTTCCATATAGTACTGAAAAACGGAAAAGGTTACCAGCGTGATCGCCGGTACGCTCAATAGCGCCGTCCACAGCAGCAAAGACGTGGATCCCTGCCGGAAATGCTTGGAAAGCATGCTGACGACTATGGCAAGCAGAATGAGCAGAATATTTGCGATGTTGAGTTTTAACAGCTGCCAGAACAGTCCGGCAAATTCCGGTTCATCCTGAACGTATTTTGTAAAAATGGAGTATAAAAACTGCGCGCCGAACTGGGACGCTGCGACCATCACCGAAAAGACCATAACGCCGATCGCTTTCAGGGCTGGCGGATCCGCGTACAGCAAAAAAAGCAGAAGACCGAGTACGGCGCATTCGGCAACGTAACGGTATGTCGGCGTCAGAAAACTGTTTTCCTGTATAAAGATCAGCGCGGCCGCCACAGCGGCAAAGGGCAGAATGTCAAGCCGCTGTCTATGCAGGCGCGAATGATAAAAACTGTCCGCCAGGATGTAGGCAAGCACGATTTCAAACACCGACGAAAAGATCCGTACGGTATTGAACAGGATTTCTTTATAATCGGACACAATGATTTCCAGCATGGTTTTTACCGCATCGCCCACAAAAAGGCTTCGTTTGTCTCCTTTGCCCGGTGCTTGCTGACGGGAAGCACGCTGCCGTCTGACATGACGAGCTCTCCGCCGCGGATCGTGTCGATCTTGCGGGCGTTGACAAAATAGCTCTGGTGGCAGCGGACAAAGTCCTCTTTTTTCAGGCGCTCCTCCACATTGTCCAGTTTATCGTAAAAAGTTTCCTCCCGTCCGCCTGCTGCGACAAGGCGCACCTTGCGGCGGTCACTCTCAAAAAACAGGATGTCCCGCACGGAAATACTTTTGGATTCATTCGAGCACTGGAAGGTAAAGCGGACTTCGTCGGATTTTGTCAGCTCCCGCAGACATTCCCGAAAAACGCCCGCAAAGCCGTTTATAAGCTCCGGCTTGAGCAGGTAGCGGAAGGCGCGTACCTCGTAACCGGAAAACACGTACTCCGCGCTTGCGGTGACAAATACGATCATCACGTCGCGGTTTTTCTCCCGGATACGCTTGGCGGCCGTCAGGCCGTCGCAGGTTTTCATGGTAATATCAAGCAGAATGAGGTCAAAATCTGCGCTGCCGGTCTCATATGCTGCGCACAGCGGTTCACCGTCTGAGAATACGGTGACTTTTCCGTCCAGATCCGCCTCGGCAAGCAGATCGAGACTGGCGCTTTTCAAAAAGTCGCAAACTCTTTTTTCATCGTCGCAAACGGCAATACTCAGCATGACGGTTCTCCGGTTTCTTCCTTTTTTCTGAAAATCACCAGCTTGCTGGCGATGTAATTGAATACGACGTTGGCCACGGCGGAAAGGATCTTGGGGATCCAGAAATGGCCCAAAAGGCGCTGCAGGCCCGCGAAGAGCAGCAATTCAAAGAGCAGCAAAGACAGAACTCTTGCGCCGATGAACGTCGTCAGCTCCCGTGTCAGCGTTCCGGCCGAGCGGTCTTTCGACTCAAAGACGAAGAGCTTGTTTGTGACAAAGGCAAAAAGCACGGCGGCAGTCCAGCCGACGGTGTTGGTCAGGTACGTCCACAGGATCGGCAGTCTGCCGACCGAAAAAAGAACATAAGTTTCGTAGTCCGCTCCCGGATGGAGAACGGCAGGCAGGCGGTTCATAAGCCAGCACACCGTGAAATTGACCAGCGTCGTCAGCACGCCGAATACGAGGTAGGATACGATCTCGTATTCCAAAAGCCTGTGTATGAACGGGATCGCGTAAAGCTTTTTGAAAAAACCGACACTTACGATCCTGTCGCGCAGCGCTTCATACCATTTTTTCAGTTTCATACGGTTTTCATGTTCCTTAAAGGCAAATATAATATATTTGAAAACAGTATAACAAACCTTGTTTTTTTTTGCAACCTTGTTTATAATATTAAAGAAAAATTTTAAGAAAAAGGAGTATCCTTTTTATGCGGCTGGATAAATATTTGAAGGTCTCGCGGCTTGTGAAACGCCGTACGGTTGCAAACGAGCTGTGCGACGCAAAGCACGTGGAGGTCAACGGCAAGATCGCGCGAGCCTCTTATGAGGTCAAAGAAGGGGACGTGATCTCCATCCAGATCGGCGCCAATAATATTAAAGCGGAGGTTACAAGCGTACGGGAGTTTGCGAAAAAAGAAGAAGCAAACGAGATGTACAGGCTTGTGAAATAATATGGATTACGATCGGTATACCGCACAGTACGATGCGTCCGGAACGCCGTATCCCTATATGACTTCGGCGGAAAAAGCGCAAAAGAAAAAAAATCCAACAGGAAAAAAACTGATCGCGTTCGGCGTGATCCTGACGGTTGTCTGTCTGCTGGTTGGCGGCCTGTCGGGCGCCGTATCTTCCTTTTTGATGCTCCGGTTTTTCCCGCGTACAGAACAGACGCAGACGACGGAGGAAGAAAATCTTTTTGTGCCGGATCTTACGCCCTATACCGAAGCGCAGGAGACGCTGGCGGTCGAAGTGCCGACCGCTGCCGCGCCGGAGACGTCTGCGGATGAAACGACCGTCCCCGCGGCGGCGCAGACAGGAAAAACAAAGGGAGAGATCTACGCCGAGGCGGTGAACAGCATTGTCGGCGTGACCTGCAAGTCCACGCAGACGGTCCAGAACTTTTTCGGCTTCGGCATGTCTCAGCCCGTTACCTCTTCCGGTTCCGGCTTTTTTTGGACGGCGGATGGCTACATCGTTACGAACTGCCACGTGGTGGAGGGCGCCGAGGAGATCCGCGTCACGCTCTATGATGGGACCGAGTACCCTGCGACGCTGACGGGTGCGGATGAAGCGAATGATATCGCCGTGATCAAAATTGAGGGCAGCTTTACGCCGGTCAGCGTCGGATCGTCCTCTTTGCTTGCCGTGGGGGACGACGTGCTTGTGATCGGCAACGCGCTGGGAGAGCTTTCCTATACCTTTACGGACGGCGTCGTCAGTTACTTGAGCCGCGTGGTGACTACGGAGACGGGAATGCCGGTCCGGATGTTCCAGACCAACGCCGCCATCAACAACGGCAATTCCGGCGGGCCCGTATACAATATGGACGGAAAAGTGGTCGGCATTGCCAGCGCGAAGTACGCTTCCAGTACCGTGGAGGGTCTCGGTTTTTGTATCCCCATTGACGACGTAAAGGATAAGATCGCCGATCTGATCGCTTACGGCTACGTGACCGGAAAACCGTCGCTCGGCGTCTCGCTGCAGAGCGTGACCGCGTCTGTTTCGATGCGTTATCAGATCCCGCAGGGCTGTTATGTCGTGGCGGTCGGCGCCGGTGCCGCCGCGGAAAAAGCGGGCGTCGTCTCGGGCGACGTGATTACTGCCGCCGACGGGACCGCCGTGCAGTCCAATACGGACCTTGCGGCTGTTCTGACGCAAAAAAAGGCGGGCGACAGCTTGTCGCTCACCGTGTATCGCGGGGGAAATTATATGGATCTGTTCTTAACGCTGGACGAGTACCGTCCCGCCCAGGCAAGAACGACCTATTCCAACGTGGAGGATTACTGATTTTTGAAAAATACGCCGTTTTCAAAGCCCTGGATGTGTTTATCCGTATCGGCTCTTTGCAGCCTTAATTGCGTCCACGCGCAGTACTGCGGGTTCTTTTCCACGACGGTAAAGTGCCGGCCGAGCTTTTTGGCCGTGACCGCCGTAGTGCCCGCGCCGCCGAATGGATCGAAGACGGCGTCTCCCGCCGAAGAACTTGCAAGAATAAGCTTTGCGAGCAGTTTTTCCGGCTTTTGCGTGGGGTGGGCGGTGTTTTCCGCCATGCTCCAGAAAGGCACCGTGATGTCGTCCCAGAAGTTGGACGGACAGGTGCTGCGGATCTTTCCGTCCGGCGTTTCTTCCCAATCCTTCGGCGCGCCCTCCGACCGGTAGGGCGCTTTTACTTTCCGGACCTGTTTAACGGCGTCCAGATTGAAGCGGTAGTCGTCCGACACGGTACAGAACCAGACGTCCTCTAAACAGTTTTTCCAGTTTTTCGCTGCGCCGCGTCCCTTTTCTCTCTGCCACGTGATGCGGGAGCGGACGGTGAAAAACTCTTCCAAAGCGGGCGCAAGCAAAATGCCTGTTTCCCAATCACAGCAAACGTAAACGCTTGCCGTATCCCTGGCAAGCCGTTTGATCTGCGTCAGCCACCTGCGGGTAAATTCCCCGTAGGCGGCGGCGTTTTTTTTGGAAAAGACCTCGCCGCCGTAATCCTTGCGCAGGTTGTACGGCGGGTCTACGATCAACAGATCGAAGCTTTTTTCGGGCAAAAGCGGCGCGATCTCAAAAAAATCGCCGCACAGCACCCGATCCCGGCAGTCGCCGGCGGTCAGCGGCGCGGTGGGGAACAGGCACGTTTCCAGCGCGTCGCCGCAGGCTTCCAGCGGCAGATCCAGCGTTTTGTTTTTTTTGCTCTTCATCATGCAAACAAGCGCGGATTTATTCCGCGGGTTCCAGGGAAACGGGATCGTCCATATCCGCGTCGTCCGTTTTTGGTTCGGACAGGTTCGCAAAAAATCTGTTGTAGGAGGCCGCCCATTTCTCAACGTTCCGGCTTTCGTATTTTTCCCGTAGGTTTTGGCGGACCATGGCGTAGCGCGCTAAATTCTTTGCGGTGGATAAAATGATCCGCCGCAGACGCTGATGGCCCACGACCTTTTTCGCGAGGTCTCGCGCATTGCCGAAGGTCAGGGAAGAGAGGACCTTTGCCATGCCCTCCTCGTTGCCGAATTTCTGCAGCATTTCGGGGGAAAGGATACCTGCGGAGAAAACGTATTCGATGTCCTCCTGCGTAATGACGGGGATCAGATTTTTGATGATGGCGAGCAAGCCGCCGTCAAAGCCGACCTCGTCAAAGAACGCGCACTGGTAGCTCCAAAGCGTTTCGCGGTTAAAAAGCCCCTGCTCATCCTCTATGACGCACTTTGCGAGGATCTTGCCTGCGCGCATGGAATAGCCGACGCCCGAGCCTTTGATCGGGATCGTCATAAAGGCGGCGTCGCCGATGGCGGCGTAACCGTCGGCCACCAGCACGGCCATGGGCTGGCGCAGCGGGATCAGATGGCAGTCCCCGCCCTTGAGAAGCGTTTGCCCGAGCTGCGGGTTGACGCTGCGCAGATAGGAAAGCTTTTCCTCGATCTGCTCCCGCGTCAAATCGGAGAACGCGCCGATGAGCACGTCCACGTTGTCCGGGTGAACGATCGTCCACATCAGACCGGCGTTTTCGCCGGGGATCAGATAAACCTTGTATTTCTGCGCAGGATCTTCCGTATCCGGCACGCGGTCAAAGTAAGCGCGGTATGCGGTGAGCATGTCCGGACGTGCGGCCTCTTTATCCGTCAGTGTAAACTCCGGCAGATTTTTGCGCACGGGGGATGACAGTCCGCACGCGTCGATCACAAGGTCCGCATAGACGCAGCCGGAGGAGGTCCTGATCCCTGCTACCCGGCTGCCCAGCATGATCGGGCCCTCCACCGTTACGCCGTACAGTACGGTCGCGCCGGCTTCTTCGGCCAGTCCAAGCAAAAGATCGTACAGCGCCTTGCGGTCGATCTCCACGTTGTAGCTGTCGTCGTGTACACCCTGCGTCAGCGGCGGCAGATCGGTGCCTGGAATAATAAAACTCAGCGGCGTACGCTTTACGCGGTATTTTTCCGGCACGGGGATGCCCGCTTCCTCAAAGCCGTCAAGATGTACGGAGTCGCTCTGCTCATAGCCGAGCGTACCCTCGGCCTGCCGTTCGTACACGGTCACGTTATAGCCCGCCAGCGCGAGATAGTAGGCTGCGACCAGACCGCCGTGGCCGGCGCCGGCAACAACGATGCGTTTTTTCATTTTTGTTTCCTCCCGCAAACTGAAAAATCCTGTTTTCTATTTTACTCCGAAACGGAGAAAAAAACAAGGGGCAATTCATTCTTGATTTCCTTTTGAAATTTTGCTAAAATGAAATCATTACGGCAAAGGAGTGCGTACAGATGCAGAAGATCGGCGTATGTGGAACCTGTTTTGCGGATGAAAAGGGAAGACAGCGTATTTTTAACGGCTATAACGTCGTTTATAAGGGATGTGAAGCGGATGCAGACGGCGTTGTCCGTTACCGTACGGAGCTGAACGAGGAGGCCGTCGCCGGATTTGCGAAGCAGGGGATGAATATCGTCCGTCTCGGCGTGACCTGGGCGGGGATCGAGCCCGACATGACCTTTTATAACGAGAC
>JAFSXY010000030.1 GCA_017443805.1 Clostridia bacterium
TACGGTTTACAGATCTCATTGATAAAACTGAAATCTATTACCTTTTCTATCTTCCGAAGCAAATGGTTTTCCGGCACAAGATTCTCCAGAATTACCATTTCCATTTTCATTTGTTTCTCTTTGTTTTCTCTTAACATTTCCTCACCCTTTTTCTGCCTTTATTATATCACTTTCATCCTCCTTTTTCTACAAAAAAACAAAGCCCACTGGCTTTAAGTGGACTTTGTCAGCAGTCTGAACACCCGAATGGGTGTTGCTTTTTTGGCAGAGGAATAGGGATTCGAACCCCAACAGGCAGAGTCAGAGTCTGCAGTGCTAACCGTTACACTATTCCTCTATCTGTTTTATTGTGTCCCTGTGGGACGGAAGTTATTATACATCAGCCCTTTTTCTTTGTCAAGATTTTTTTTCGTTTTCCTTCGGTCGATTTTAGGCTGCGGAAAATCCTTGAAATTGCGAAAACGGACTTGACAATAGAACATTTGTTCTATACAATAGAGGGGAAGAAAACGAAAGCAGAAAACGCGGAAGGTGAAAGTATGAAGGGAAAAGCATATATTGCGATTGATCTGAAGTCGTTTTATGCTTCCGTGGAGTGTGTGGAGCGGGGGCTGGACCCGCTGACCGCCAATCTGGTGGTTGCGGACGAGAGCCGCAGTGAAAAGACCATTTGTCTGGCTGTCACGCCGTCGCTGAAAAGTTTGGGGATCCCCGGTCGCGCACGGCTGTTTGAGGTTGTGGAAAAAGTGCGGGAAATAAATGCCGTCAGGCGTAAGGCACTGTGCGGCGGCAAGTTTTCAGGTAGCTCCGTCCACAGCGGCGAGCTGGCGGCGGATCCGTCTCTTGCCGTGGACTATCTGATCGCAAAGCCGCGCATGAGCCTGTATATGGAGACAAGCGCCCGTATTTATGATATCTATCTTCGCTATGTTTCTGCGGAGGATATGCATGTGTATTCCGTGGACGAGGTGTTTATCGACGCCACACATTATCTTTCAACCTACGGACTTACCGCAAAGGAATTCGCCGAAATGCTTGTACAGACGGTGTTCTCTGAAACCGGTATTACCGCAACGGCGGGGATCGGGACAAATTTGTATCTCTGCAAAATTGCCATGGATATTGTGGCGAAGCACATGGCTGCAAACGAAAACGGACTGCGCATTGCCGAGCTGGACGAGCAGACTTACCGGCGCACGCTTTGGGCGCACCGGCCGATCACCGACTTTTGGCGGGTCGGCGGGGGAAGCGCAAAACGCCTTGCCTCCTGCGGTCTTTATACAATGGGCGACATTGCTTTGCAGTCTCACCGGAATGAGGCGCTTTTATACCGGCTGTTCGGCGTCAATGCGGAACTGCTGATCGACCACGCATGGGGCGTGGAACCTTGCACCATCGCCGACATCAAGGCATACCGTCCGGAAAACAATTCGCTGAGCGTGGGGCAGGTGCTGTCGCAACCGTATGATTTCAAAAAAGCGAAGCTGATCGTCAAGGAAATGACAGACAGTTTGGTGCTCGACCTGGTGGAAAAGCAGCTTGTAACCAATCAGATCGTGCTGACCGTGGGGTATGATACCGGTAACGTGACTGCGGATTTTCGTGGCGAAAGCAAAACGGACCGTTATGGCAGAACTGTGCCGAAGGAGGCGCATGGCAGCGAAAATATCGGCGTTTACACGTCGTCTACGCGGCTGATCTTGGACGTTGTTTCCCGTTTGTACGACCGGCTTATAAAACCGGATTACACGGTGCGCCGGATGTACGTTGTGGCGAACCATGTGATCCGCGCACAGGACGTTCCCGACGGGACGCCCTTTGAACAGATGAGCCTGTTTGTCGATTACGCCGCACGGGAAAAGGCGCAAAAGGAAACGTCTCTTTTTTTGGAGAAAGAACACCGGATGCAGGAAACGCTGCTGGAGATCCGTCGCCGTTACGGTAAAAACGCGATCCTGAAAGGCATGAACTTGGAAGAGGGCGCCACGCAGCGGGAACGCAACGGCATGGTCGGCGGACATAAGGGTTGAGTGGGCTGCGTTGAATAAAGGAGATGTCCGGATTGCAGGATGCAGATATGGAAAAATACAAAGAGATCATAACGCTTGCGCCGCACGTATCCGAAACGCGGCCTCGCATGCCGCAGCGCGACAGAGCCGCGCAGTTTGCGCCCTTTGCGGCGCTGACCGGCTTTGAGGACGATATTCGGGAAACAGCGCGGCAGGTGCGCGCCAAAACGGAGATCAGCGAGGAGATCAGGGAACGTATTGACAGGACGCTGCGGTACCTCAGCCTTTGGATCGAACGGGAACCGCAGGTGCGCGTTGTCTATTTCGTGCGCGATAAGCGTAAAAACGGCGGGGCATATTATACGGAAGAGGTCGCGATAAAAAAAATCGACACCGTAAAAACGGCGTTGATTTTAACGGACGACCGAAAAATCCCGTTGGACGATCTTGCAGATATACAGATTTTGTCCGGGTAAAATGAAAACCGGCTGCAGTTTTCGCAGCCGGTTTTTGTTTGATGGAAAACTGCTCGTTTCCTATCAAACAAAAAGATTATAACGCCCGCCGATTTCGCTCTGACGGGTGACGGCGATGGCGTAATCGAAAGCGCCTGCGCCGCAGCCGCTTTCTTGACTTAAAAGAAAATCCGGATCTTTTTCAGTCGCTGGCGCTTTTCGCAGCCGGCGATCTTTAATTGCTCCAGCATGCCCAGATAAATGCACAAAACGGATAACAGCGCCGTGACCTGAGCAAAAGTCTGACTGACGCGGGAGAAGAGCATAATGCGGAACACCATGGCAAGGATCAGCAAAACGATACAGGTGAGCACCAGCACCACGCAGCCGATTTTCAATATCACTTCGGTGGGTTTTTTCAGCGTGCCGGTCGCGACCGAAATACAGTAGAACAAAGCGGGAAACAGTTCCAAACAGACAAAAATCGGATAGGTTTCCTCTACGCCGACTTCCACGGAAAACAGCTGGTTGATCAGCAGAGACAAAAAATAGACCATCGGCGGACAAATCAGAATAAACGGGCGGTCCATCGCCATTGTGATCGCGTAGCAGCCGAAGGTGACGGCGGCGGTAAAAGGAATGACCACGTCAAATACGATGCCGATAACGGAACTTTTCATCAAAAACAGTTCCGCGATCAGAAAAAAGCAGGAGAGCAGTGCGCAGATCACTGCCCGGAGTACATGTTTATGCGAAAAAACAAATGCCGGCATTTCGCGGATGGGCATTAACAAAATCTTCCTTTGCGGTATTTGGTATATTCTACTGCAAAAACAGAAAAAAAACAATAGGAACCGAGTTTTTTTAATAGTTTGGTCATATTTTTTGTGCATAAGAGGGAGAAAACGGTGAAAAGACGAAAAAAAATCATCCTCAAAAAGCGGCCGCTTTTGGTTTTTGCCGCAACGGGCATTTTGTTTTGTGCGCTGCTGCTGCGCATTGCGTACCTGCAAAGCGGAGAGCGCGCCGCCGTCGGAGCGCAGGCGGATACGCGTTATATCCGGCTTGCAGAATCAAGGGGCTGTATTTATGACCGAAACCTGCAGCCCCTGGTCAATATGCCCGGACAAAACAGGGCGGCGGTACTTTTGTCTGCCGAAACGGCCGCCCTGGTCCGCCGGTATACAGACGCCCTCCGACCGACGGAGAATGAAACCGCCGCCGGCGTGTGTTTTGTCTTTGATACAGAAGAAGCGGTTCCGCAAACCGCCGCGTCGGTCAGCGTCCGTCTGCTGGAACGGTATGCGCAGAAGCTCTGCGTCCATCTGATCGGATATACGGACATAGACGGCAAGGGCGTCAGCGGGATCGAAAAAGCCTTTGACAAAATCCTGACCGACGCTTCCGGCGAGGTCGGCGTCCGTTATACGGTCAACGGCCTGGGCCGGGCGATCGCGGGAGAAGGCCTGCAGATCGAAGCGCGGAATTACAACAGTGCCGCCGGCGTTGTGCTGACGATCGATAAAACCGTTCAGCAAATTACACAGAATGCGTTGACGGACGCCGGTATCCGCCGGGGCGCCGCCGTGGTGCTGGACGCAAAGGACAGCGCCATCCTTGCCTGCGTCAGCCTGCCTGCTTTTGATCCCGACGATCCGGCCGCTTCTCTGCAGGACGCCGATCTGCCTTTTCTCAACCGTGCGCTGGAAGCATATCCCGTAGGGTCTGTGTTCAAGCCCTTTATTGCTGTTGCCGCTGTCGAAAACGGCGTGTCGGTCAACGGGGATTTTGTCTGTGAGGGCAGCCTGTCCGTCAGCGGCGTATCTTTCGGTTGTTACCGGCGGCGGGTGCACGGCGCCGAGGGGCTCAACGAGGCCGTCTGCAATTCCTGCAATACCTATTTTATCGATTTGGGCAGGCGTACAGGCGCCGAAGCGATCCTTTCCGTTGCATCCGCCTTCGGCTTCGGAGAAAAAACGGCGCTGACCGGGACCTTAGAGGCCAAAGGGGGGACGCTGCCTGACGCCGAAACACTTGCGTCGCCCGCCGCACTTGCCAATCTTTGCTTTGGACAGGGTTCGCTGCTTGCTTCTCCCTTACAGCTTGCGGCGGCCTATGCCGCGCTTGCCAACGGCGGGATCTACCATGCGCCGTATCTGATGCGCGCGCTGGTAGATGAAAACAAAACTGCGTATGCGTATTACCGAAACGAAACGGTCCGCCGGATATCGGACGCGGGTGTGTGCGGCGTAATCAATGAAGCGCTGCGCTTGAATATGGCCGAGGGTACCGGCGTGCAGGGAAGTCCGTCAAACGTAACCTCTGCGGGCAAAACCGCCACCGCACAAACGGGAAAGTACGACGAAAACGGCGTTGAAAAGCTTTGTACGTGGTTTTGCGGCTTTGTGCCGTTTGAGGATCCTGCGTACGTGATCGTCGTCTTTGACGAAGATGGGAGCTCAGCCGCTGCGGACTGCGCTCCCGTGTTTCGTAAGATCGCTGAAAATATTTATAAGGATGAAACCGGCGAATAAAGAGGCCGGCGACGGTGTTATAAAAGCAGCGGCTGGATCTGTACGCCGCGCAGCGCAGCTTCCAGCGCGGGGATCGTTTGCGTGAAATCCGCCACAAGGGACGCGGGTTTTTCCGTGCTGTCGTCTTGTCCGTAGGGAATGAAAAACACGTTTTTGTAATTCTGAAGCGCGCCGATGTTTTTTGCCGCGCCTGCAAGGGCGTCGTTTGTAGATACGCCGATCAGCAGGGGCCTGCCGTTTCGCAGGTGTGATTTTGCGGCCAGCGTGACGGGCGTGTCCGCGATCCCCACTGCCAGCTTTGCAAGCGTATTGCCGGTGCACGGCGCGATGATCAGCGCGTCCAGCAGCTTTTTCGGGCCGATCGGTTCGGCGTCCGGGATCGTCGCAATGATCTTTGCGCCTGTGACCGTTTCAATTTCCTCGCGAAATGTCCGGGCCGTGCCGAAGCGCGTATCCATGTTATAGGCGTTAAAGCTCATGATCGGTTGAATTTTATAGCCCGCGTCGCGGAGCCTTTGCAGCTCCGGGATCACCTTGCGAAACGTGCAAAAAGAACCGCAAAGCGCAAAACCGACGGTTTTGTCTGTCATATGTTCACCCCCGTCAGTTTGTTGTGTACGGTTTCGGCAATCATACAGCCGGCGCTCTTCGGCGCCGTTTTGCCGGGCAGGGAAAACGCTTTGTAAACGGAAAAGCCGAGATCCTCCGCCGCGTCAAAATCAATGCCGTATGGCGCGCTCGCCGCCTCAAACAAAAAACAACCGTTGTTCAGATGGGTAAGCGCCTCCCGTTTCAGTGTTTTTGCAGGGATGGTATTGATCAGATAATCAAAGCGGAAGCTCTCTTTCTCGGGTTGTTGTACGTCGTATGCGCCGAGACCTAACGTGCGCGCTTTCGCACGGCTTTCGTCTGATCGCGCAAACACCGTGACCTCCGCGCCGGCGGCCTGCAGCAGCCGCGACAGATAAAAGCCGATCCTGCCGAAGCCGAAGACGGCCGCCTGCGAGCCGAACACCGCGCAGGGAAGTTTGTCTATAATCAGTCCCAGCAATCCTTCCGCCGTCAACAGCGCGTTGTAAAGGGTAAGCGGTTCATCCGCAAAGTAGTCGCAAACGCGGGCGCCGGTCGCCGAAAAGCGGGACAGTGTTTTTTGATCTGCGTTGCCGAGAAACAGCTTATGCCGTTCTCCAACACCGTCAAACAGCGCTTTTAACGGGATCTCGTTTTTGCTGTACGGGGCGTTCAGCGTCCGTCCGTTTTTGGAAAAGGGCAGCGGCAGCAAAAGGATCTCCGCGGTCAGCGCACGGTCAAGTGGAACGTCCTCTGCTTTTTTTATGACGGAGTCAAAATATTCAAATCCGGTCAGCGTCACGTCATATCCTGTTTTTTGCAGTCTGTCGGCGGCGTAAATTTGACGTGTGTCTCCGCCGATCACAGACAGCTTCGGTTTGTTCGCCATTTTTTTTCCTCCTCGGTTTCAGTATATGAAAACGGGAGGGATGAGTGAAAATAAAAAAAACTGCGCTTGGCAGTTCATTTTTTCCGGTTTTTATTTTTCTTCAAAAAGATCCCGAAGAAACACTTGCGCGGCAAAACCAAAATAGATTTTTCCGTTTTCTTTGGAAATCGCAAAACCGGGATCGCTGCAGTTATATTCATCTTCTTTTCGCATAAAGTGATAGCCTTTTGGAAAGTCGGTGACCAAAGTTGCCTTGGGATCGGTCTGTTTTGCAATTTCCCGTGCTTGTTCAAGCGTCAGCGCCATTTCAGCATCCTCCTGTTTTCTTGAGCTTATAGCATGTTCTTTTCTGATTGCAGTTTTTCTTTCTCAAGTCAAAAAACAAATTGAAAAAGGAATACGCTTATGATACAATGTTACAGTGA
>JAFSXY010000031.1 GCA_017443805.1 Clostridia bacterium
CGGCGACGCAACCGTTACGGTCACAGCTTCTATACTCGCCGCAGGCGAAACGGTAACGGTCACCAAAACGCTTGCCTTCTCGGCATACACCCCGGTTACAAGTATCACTGCGACCGCGGAAAAGACGCTGCTGGATATGGAGGACGCGCCCTATACGCAGATCACGGTAGAGGTACTTCCCGAAGACGCGGACAATAAAAACGTGATCTATACCTCCTCCGATCCGTCCGTTTTGGACGTGGAGGCCGACGGCCTTGTGATCGCCCTGCATGAAGGTACGGCGACGGTGACCATTACAGCTGCGGACGGTTACGGCGCCGAAACGACGATCGAATTTACCGTCACGCACGACCTTTACGCTTTGCGCGTCGGCCCGACGGTGGAGGAAGACCAGACCGGCGAGACGACGGTGGAAACCAACACGGTACGCCGCTTTACAGTCCGCTATAGTTCTTCCGATCCGGAGATCTTAGAGATCGATCCCGATACCGGCGCATACACGGCGAAGAAGAAAGGCACCGTCACGGTGACGGCGGAGCTGGACTTTGAAGACGGCGGACACAAAACGCTGACGCAGGAGATCGTTGTCCGCGACCCGCATGAGGGCGAGTTCCGCTGGTCCCGCTGCGACTGGTATGACGACGTGAAAGACGCCGCCGGTATCCGCGGGATCGTTTACTGGATGATCCACACCATCACGCACTTTGTGCAGCTTATCAATTCCATGACGTAAGCAGCCGTTAGCAAATAGCTGTTAGAAAAAAATCCGTTCTGCAAAAGCAGAGCGGATTTTTTCTTTGTAGCACGGCACAGGCGGCCGCAAGCGTCCGCAATGATGTGTTGCTGCGCAACATGATGCACGCCTATCGGCGCGTGATGCGTTGCTGCGCAACGTGATGTGTTCCGCCTGCGGCGAAACGTTTCGGAAAACGCTGTCGCGTTTTCCGAAATTTCACTTTTCACACTTCAAATTTCACATTTAACAAAATCACACCGACAGCAGGCCGGCGTCGAGGACGAACTGGGAACCGGTCGCATAGCGGGCGCGGTCGCTGGCGAGATAAAGCACCAATTCGGCGGTATCCTCCGGCTCGATCCACGGCACGGGCAGCAGATTGCCGGCGCTTGCCTCGGCGATCTCCTCCGGCGTTTTGCCCTCCATGGCGGCAAGGCCGTCGTTCATGGGCGTATTTACGCCCGTAGGATGGATACTGAGCACGCGGATGTTATAAGGCGCAAGTTCGATCGCCCACGCCTTTGTAAGGCCCGTAAGGCCCCATTTTGACGCCGTATAATGCGACAGGCGGTTGCCGCCGCGCAGGCCCATAACGGAGGAATTGTTGATGATAACGCCGCTTTTTTGCGCTATCATATAGGGCACGACGCGGCGCGTGACGAGAAAGGGGCCCTTTAAGTTGATATCGATCATGGCGTCCCATTCCGCGTCCGTCATCTCGTGCACCTTCGCGTAGGCGCAGATCCCGGCGTTATTGAACAGGATATCGATTTTACCGAACGCAGCGATCGTGCCCTCCACGGCGGCGGTGACAGCTTTGTCGTCCCGCACGTCGCCGGCGAAGATCTCGCAGCGGCGGCCGAGCGCCTCTATTTCCGCCTTTAACGACTTTAATTCCTCGCCCGTGCCGTAGGCGTAGGCGGGATATTCTATTTTTACGCCCACGTCAAACGCGGCGATATCCGCGCCGTTTTTCGCAAGCGCCAGAGCGGTTGCCCTGCCCTGTCCGTGCGCCGCGCCGGTGATAAACGCGACTTTATTGTCAAAATCAGCCATTTGCATTCTCCTTTGTATCGATCTTGAAATCGTACAGCACCTCGTCCAGATCCACCTTTGCCACGGTGTTGAACAGATTGGTGGCGTACATAATGCCGGCAAAGGCGATGATCGTAACGATCTGCGCGTCCGTAAAATGCGCCTTCAAGCCGTCGTACACGTAATCCGGCACGTTGTGCGGATCGATGGCGACACAGGTACCCAACGTATAGAGCAGCTCCTCCACTTCATTGAGCTTCAGATCGTTTGTATCGTCGCCGTTTTCCTCTAAGATCTTCTTGAAAAACGAGCCGCAGATCAGGCAGTCGTTGCCTGCGGAGATCGCATAGGATAAAAGCGATAATGCGCGGTCGCCGAGCACGGGCTTTAATTCATCGTAGAGCGTATACCACTCCATATACGCCCTAAACGACGGCACGTTGTGCAGCAGCGTGCGCTTCATATTGGTGATGCGTCCGTGCTTTGCGATCTGGTCGTCGTATTCGCGTCTGACCGCCTCGGAGGCGGTCTCGTAGTCCGTCATGGGGATGTATGCCATATGTTCACCTGCTTTCTCTTCTTCCTACAGTGTTTCCAAAATCGCCCGGAACGCTGCGCAGGCCGCGTCGAACGCCGCGCGGTTGGAGGGATATTCGAATTCTTCCTTTACGGAATCGGCGCCGCCGTTTTGCTCCAGATCCTTTAAGCCGTCAAAGACCTTTAAGTGCGGCTCCAGCGTCAAGAAACGCTTGCCGTTTTTTTGCTTAAACAGCCGCAGAAGCTCTGCGATATGGCCGTCGCCCCTGCCGCAGGGCACCACGAAGCCGTCCGCCATACGGCAGTCTTTGACGTGCATATACTCGATATACCGGCCCAATTTTTCATAGGCGGGCAAAATCTCGACGCCGCACTGGATAAAGTTGGCGGGGTCGAAGATCCCCTTGATTTTTCCCTCAAACGTGGTCAGGATATCCAGGCACCGGTCGTCGGTATCGCCGAAAATGCCCTTTTCGTTTTCATGGCAGCACCAGACACCGCATTTCAGCGCCTCGTCCGCCATCCTGTCCAGCCGCTCGAACACTTCGTCGCGGTAAACGGCGGGATCCTCCCCCGCAGGCATATAAAAGCTGAACATGCGGATGTTGGGCGTGCCCAGAATACAGGCGTTTTCCACACACTGCCGGAAGGCGTCGAAATGCGCGGAGAAATCCTCCGTGATCCGGATCTTGCCGAAGAAGGAGCCGACCGAGGATACGCCGATCCCGCTGTCGTCCAGCACTTTTTTGACTTCCTTCGCCTGTGCGGCGGTAAAGGTGGAAATATTGCCCGCATCCAGACCGCGGAGCTCAATATGCGTCAGTCCGTTTTCTTTGAGCGCTGCGATCTGGTTTTTCAGACCGCCGCCCGCTTCGTCCGCAAAAGCGGACAGTACAAATTCTGCCATAAGGAAACCTTACCCTTTCAGTAATTGTTTATATAGCCGGATATATTCGTTCGCGGATCTGCCCCAGCTGAAATCGCATTCCATGGCGCGCGTGCGCAGCACGGCCCAGCCCTCTTTATCCGCATAGCCGCCGATGGCGCGGCGGATGGCGTGGAGCATCTCATGCGCGTTGTAATCCTCAAACACAAAGCCGTTGCCCTTGTTATCGCCGGAATCCTGTACGGAATCCCTTAAGCCGCCGGTGGCGCGCACGATGGGCACGCTGCCGTAGCGCAGCGCAAACATTTGGGAAAGCCCGCAGGGCTCGCTTTTGGACGGCATCAAGAACAGATCGCTGCCGCCGTAAATGCGGGAGGCAAGCGCGGGTATAAAACCGAGGCGCACCGCGATCTTATCCGGGTATTTTGCCGCCATCTCGGAGAAAAAGGTCTCGTACTGCCATTCGCCGGAGCCGAGCACCGCGACCTGTACGTCCTCGGTGCACAATAATTCCTCCAGCACGCACTGCACCAGATCAAAGCCCTTATGCGACACCAGGCGCGATACCATGCCGATCAAAGGCACGTCCGCCCGTACGGGCAGACCGAGCTCCTGCTGCAGCTGCGCCTTGCACACCGCCTTGCCGGCCTGATCCTCCGCAGAGAAGTGCGCGGGCAAAGCGGGATCGGCCGCAGGGTCGTTCGCTACCGTATCGATGCCGTTTAAGATCCCGTGCAGCTTCCATCTCCGTTCATTGAGAATGGAATCAAGGCCGTAGGCGTACCACGGATCCATAATTTCCTGGGCATAAGTCGGGCTGACCGTCGTTACGGCGTTGGCGCATTCGATGCCGCCCTTCATAAAGTTCACGCAGCCGTCGTTTTCCAACAGGGAATAATCCTCTTCGCCGAAGCCCGCGACGTCGCCCAGCACCTCATGGCCGTATTTGCCCTGATATTGGATATTATGGATGGTAAGAACGGTCTTGATGTTTTCAAAGCCCTCGCGCCCGGCATAAAAACGGGAGTAGTACGCCGGTATGAGCGAGGTCTGCCAGTCGTTGCAGTGGATGATATCCGGCTTGAAATCGATGTAGGGGATGATCTCCAGTACCGCGCGGGAGAAAAAGGCAAAGCGCTCGGCGTCGTCGTAATGGCCGTAAATGCCCTGCCGCTTGAAATAATACTGGTTATCTAAAAAATAGCAGATCACGCCGTTATATTTGAGTTCAAAAATACCGCAATACTGCCGCCGCCACGAAACGGGCACGGTAATATGCGTTAAAAATGTCATCTCGTCCCTGAATTTTTGGGAGATCCCCTCATACAGCGGCAGCACCATCCGGCAGCCGATCAGGCGTTTGCGCAATGCCGCGGGCAGGCTGCCCGCCACGTCGCCCAAACCTCCGCTGGCAATAAACGGCTTTGCTTCGCTGACTGCAAATAAAACTTTCATTTTAACCCTCCTGTTTTTCCGGCAAAAAAATCAGATCTGGATTTCCTTGCCGATGTAAATGGGGAAGCTGTCCGCGCCGGACAGCGTTTTCCCGGGCCGGACGGACGCCGCTTTATCCGTGATGCAGTAATTGAGCATGGCGTTTTCGCCGATAAAGCTGCGCGGCATAAGCACGCTGTTTTTCACCACCGCGCCCTTTTCCACTCTGCACTCGCGGAAGAGGATGCAGTTTTCCACCTCGCCGTCGATGATGCAGCCGTCGGCGATCAGGGAGTTCTTTACGTCGCTGCCCAGGCCGTAGACCACAGGCATATCCTCATACACCTTTGTAAGCACCGGACGGTCCGCACGGAAGAGCGCGTCGTAATTTTCCGGCTGCAAAAGCGCGAAATTCGCCGCAAAATAGCCCTTTAAGCCGTCTATAACGGGACAGAACGTATCTATGGGATAGCTGTACATATTCAGCCGGTCGGCATTTTTAAGCAGAATATCCCGCGTTACCGAGGATCTGCCCTGCGAAAACGCCTCCCGGATGAGCCGCTGCAGCAGCGCTTTGCCGATCATAAGGGCCTTGATGCCGAAGGTGCCGGTCTCATCGTTCTCATCCGCAATGCGCAGCTTCGTGATTTTGCCGTTTTCGGCGGTCTGCACCAGCGGCACGTCGCGCAGACGAGGCACGTTCCCCGTGCAGGTCAGGAGCGTGACGTCAGCGCCGCTGCGTTCATGGAAGTTGAACGCCTGCCGCAGATCCAAATTGGCAACGTAGCTGCAGACCGTTAAGAACACGTATTCCTCTTTGGATTTCTCCAAAAACTGCATGATATTCTTCAATGCGCCGACGCTGCCGGCGTTGTAGTTGTCCACCGCCTCCTGGTTGAAGGGCGGCAGAAGGTACAGGCCCTCTTCCTTGCGGGAGAGATCCCACGGACGGCCGGAGCCGATATGGTCCATTAAGGACTGATAGTTGTTGTTCGTCAGCACGCCGACCTTGGCGACGCCGGCGTTTACAAGGTTTGACAGCACAAAATCCACCAGACGGTAGCCGCCGCCAAAGGGTACGCTCGCCATGGAACGAATGCCGGTAATATCGCTGAGTACGCCGTCGTCGTCATTGGCGAAAATAATGCCCAGTACGTTGCTGCCTCTCATCTGTTCTCACCTTCCTTTACATCCTGATCGATCATCCGGTTTGCGCCGACGCGCGCGTTTTTGCCGATATTGAGCCCGGCGCCGACCACCGCGACGCCCCAGGCGCTTAAGTCCGCGATCTGCTCGGGATCCTCGCCGACCACCGCGCCGCTCTCGATCACGGCGTTTTCGGCGACCATGGCGTACTGCACGGTGGCGCCTGCCTTCACGGTGGCGCCCGGCATGACGATGGAATATTTTACGCTTGCGCCTTTTTCGACCGTCACGTTGGAAAACAGCACGGAATAGTCGATATCGCCGCCGATCTTGCATCCGCCGGAGACCAGGGAGTTCTGCACCTTGGCGTCGCCGGAAACATAATGCGGCGCAAGCGCGGAGTTTTTACAGTAGATCTTCCAGCTGTCGTCGGAGAGGTCGATATTGACCTTCGGATTGAGCAGGTCGAGGTTTGCCTCCCACAGGCTGTCGATGGTGCCGACGTCCTTCCAGTATCCCTGGAACGGGAAGGCGAACATCCGCTCGCCGGCGCCGTGCATGGCCGGAATGACGTTCTTGCCGAAATCGTTGGAGGAAGCCGGATTGTTTTCATCCGCGATCAGATATTCGCGCAGCTTTTTCCACGTGAACATATATACGCCCATGGACGCCTTGTTGGATTTGGGGACCTTTGGTTTTTCCTCAAAGGCGGTGATGGCGCCCGTTTCGTCCGTAAACATCAGGCCGAAGCGGCTTGCCTCCTCCCACGGGACCTCCAGGCTCGCGATGGTGCACGCGGCGTTTTTCTCCTTATGGTACTGCAGCATTTTATTGTAGTCCATTTTATAGATATGGTCGCCGGAGAGAACCGCCACGTATTCGGGATCGTAGCGGTCGATAAAGTTGATGTTCTGATAAATGGCATTCGCGGTGCCCTTGTACCATTCCGTCCCCTTGATCTGCTGATAGGGCGAAAGGATATGTACGCCGCCGCCGACGCGGTCCAGATCCCACGGCTGGCCGTTGCCGATGTAATCGTTTAATTCCAGCGGCTGGTACTGCGTTAAAACGCCGACGGTATAAATACCGGAATTCACGCAGTTGGAAAGCGGAAAATCAATGATCCTGTATTTTCCGCCGTAAGGGACGGCAGGCTTGGCAATGTTCTTTGTCAGGATGCCCAAACGGCTGCCCTGACCGCCCGCAAGAAGCATGGCAATGCACTCGGTTTTTCTTCCCATGGAGCAATTCATCCTTTCGCTTTTGTTTTATATCTTGTAAATTTATAATACGCGGTTGAGAAGCCCGGCAGGTTGACGGCAAAGGAATTGTCCTTGCCGTGCATGGGGATCTTTTTGGTATAGATCCGCCCGGTATCCGCCGCCGGATCGGAGGACAACAGCAGGGAAAGCGAACCGCGGTCCTCCACGCCGATGCGGTAATCCTTCCGCTCGACGGGCGTGAAGTTGCACACGCAGATCACGGTATCGCCCGCTCTGTCGCGCCGCTCGAACGCCACGACGGAGTTCTGGTTGTCGTCGCTGACCAGCCAGTTGAAGCCCTCCCAGGCGTCGTCGATCTCCCACAGGGGCGCGTTTTTCAGATAGACCTCGTTGAGCCGTCTGACGTATTCGTGCAGCGCGCGGTGGCTGTCGTAATCCAGCAAAAACCAGTCCAGCTGTTTTTTTTCGTCCCACTCGATGAACTGGCCGAACTCCTGTCCCATAAACAGCAGCTTTTTGCCGGGATGCGCGTACATATATCCCAAAAACGCTTTCATGCCGGCAAATTTCTCTTCGTACGTGCCGGGCATTTTATCCAGCAGGGACCGTTTGCCGTGCACCACCTCGTCGTGCGAGATCGGCAGAATAAAGTTCTCGGAAAAGGCGTAAAACAGCGAGAACGTGATCAGGTCGTGATTATATTTCCGGGACAGGCCGTCCAGCTCGGAATAGCGCAGGATATCGTTCATCCAGCCCATGTTC
>JAFSXY010000032.1 GCA_017443805.1 Clostridia bacterium
CGGGCGGTTGTGCTGCCGTCCGCAAGGTCTGCCTTGTTTAACAAAATGATCTTCGGTTTGTTTTCGATCAGGCTGTTTAATTCCGGGTTGGTGCTGGAAAGCGGGATGCGCGCGTCCCGCAGCTCCGTGACGGCGTCCACCAGCGGCAGGCTCTCTTTGATCTGCCTGCGGGTTTTAGCCATATGCCCCGGAAACCACTGAATGTTGTTTACGTTGTCGGGCATCCGCTTATTCCTCGGGGAAGTTGGCGTAGATATTCCACTTGGGGGAAAGCCGCAGCTGCGCCTTGCCGAGCAGGTGCTCCGTCTCGGCAAAGCCGATCTCCGTATAACGGGAATCCCACGAAACGATCCGGTTGTCGCCCATAAGCATCACACAGTCCTCGGGCACGGTCACGGGATAGGTCAGATTGCCGCGTCTGCGGCCGTCCTTTAAGGCGTAGGAATCGTTGATTTTTTCTCCGTTGACGAAGACGTTATCCTCTTCATCTACATAGACTTCGTCGCCCGCCACGGCGATCACGCGCTTGACCAGAGAGCCGGACGCGGCCGTCTCTTTGGTGGAAATGACGATGTCGCCGTACTGCGGCTCGCTGTAATAGGGCGTCACCAGCAGCCA
This sequence comes from Clostridia bacterium, assembly GCA_017443805.1. Lineage (GTDB taxonomy): Bacteria > Bacillota > Clostridia > Oscillospirales > Acutalibacteraceae > RUG806. The sequence goes on from JAFSXY010000032.1 coordinate 619, forward strand.
GTCGTCGGTCTGCAGGGTGTTGAGCATGGAGGACCCGTCAACGCCCACCAGCCGGAAGCAGAAGGTGAACACCACCGCAATGATCATAATGGACGTTACGATAATGGAGACCGCGTCATAGCAAACGCCGATGACGCCGCCCGTTTCCTTTGCGGTCTTGGTTTTTGCGCTTTCGTTTTTTTGTTTTGCCATTGCTGCCGAAGTCCTTTCTTATCGGATTGCGGTTTTGCCGAAGGGGTAGATCCGGCACACCGCGACGCCCGCTATTTCGTTCAGCCGGATAAAGCCGATCTCCGAAAAACGGGAGTCCAAAGAATCGTTCCGGTTGTCGCCCAGAACGAACACGCAGTTTTCCGGCACTTTTACGGGAAAAGAAACGTCCCCCTGTACGGTCAGCGCGTCAAGCACCTTGTAGTGCTCCGTGACCACGCCGCCGTTGACCGTGATCAGATGCGTCTCGTAATTGATATCGACCACGTCCCCGCCGCGCGCGACCACGCGTTTGATAAAGGCGGGATTTTGTTCGTCGTTCCTGCCCACGGCAATGATGTCGCCGTAATCGGGCGTCCCCCAGGCCGTGCGGATGAGCAGACGGTCGCCGTCGGAGAGGTTTGGCTCCATGGAGCTGCCCGAGACGGTCGCCGTTCTTCCGGCAAAGACAAGGAGCGTAAACAGGCACAGCATCACGCCGAGAAACGTGCCGCAGAACGCATACGCCGATGTGTAAATATTACCGCGCTTTTCTGAATGTTTCATGAAAAAATTTCGGGAAAATAAAAAGCTGTCTTTTTTGAGACAGCCTTTTTCCGGTTTTCTTACTTGAGAGCCTCTTTGACCTTGGCCGCCTTGCCGACTCTGCCTCTGAGATAGTAGAGCTTCGCTCTGCGGATCTTACCTTTTCTGACAACGGTCACGCCGGCCACGTTGGGGGAGTGGATGGGGAAAACTCTTTCCACGCCTACGCCGTAGGATAAGCGGCGCACGGTAAAGGTCTCGGCCACGCCGCTGCCCTTGCGGGCGATGACGGTGCCTTCAAAATTCTGAATTCTCTCTTTGTCGCCCTCACGGATCTTGACCGCGACGTTGACGGTATCACCGATCTCGACGACCGGCGGCTGCTCTTTGATGCAGTCCTGTGTCATAAGCTTGATTGCGTCCATTTTTCAGACCTCCGTTTTTTTTCAGACGTTCATGCACAGAAACTGCCAGAGGACCGCCCGCCTTAGTATAATTTGCGTACTAATTGCGGTGAGGGGAGAACCACACCCGTTTAACGCCCAATTATAATAACACAAAGTTTTCGGGAATGCAAGCATTTTTTTTATTTTTTGAGAAACTGCCCGCGTAAGGTTGAAGGAACGGCCGGTTTCGGTGCGCAAAATCAGTGCGCGGCGACAAATTCCGAGTTGACTTTTTCCCGCATTGTAATATAATAATATTAATATTTTACGCATGACGGGAAGAGAATGTACGTTGAACGAATTTGAAGGGAAAAAAGTGCTGGTTTTGGGGCTTGCGCGCAGCGGTCTGGCCGCGGCGCGGCTGTTAAAACAGCTCGGCGCGGACGTGACGGTCACCGAGTCCAGGCCGCCCGAACAGATCAAAGAATACGAGATGCTCACGGCAATGGGCGTGCGGGTGCTGCCGCAGACGGCCGAAGTATTTGAAGAGGATTTTTATAAGGTCGTCAAAAACCCGGGGATCAACGGCAATCTCTGGTTTGTCAAGCGCCTGCGCGAACGCGGGATCCCGGTGATCACCGAGATCGAGCTTGCTTTCTGTGTCTGCGCGCCGCAGCATTTTATCGGCGTAACGGGCACCAACGGCAAGACCACGACCTGCTCGCTTTTGTATGAAATACTCGCCCGCGCCTTCCCGGGCAAGGCGCATCTGACCGGCAACATCGGCGTGGCGCTCTGCGATACCGTGTTGGAATACGACCTGCTGCACAACGCGGGCCACTATATCGTGCTGGAGATCTCCAATTTTCAGCTGCTGGATATCGACAAATTCCGTCCGCAGGCCGCCGCCGTCATCAACCTTGCCCCTGACCATATCGATTTTATGGGAAGCGAGGACAACTATTACCGTTCCAAATGCCGTATCTATGAAAACATGACGGAAAACGACATCTTCCTGAAAAACGCAGACGATCCCATCCTTGCGGACTATACGAGCCGTCTGCCCGTCAGAGCGAAAACCGTGACTTTCTCTACGCACGGAGAAGCGGACGTCTGGGCGGATGAAGAGAATATTTACGCGTTCGGCGAGCGCCTGATGGAAATAAAGGACGTCAAGATCGTCGGCAGGCACAATATTCAGAACGTTCTGGTCGCGGCGGGCCTTGCGCTGGGCGTCGGCGCGCCGGCGCCGGACGTCGCCGCGGCGGTCGGGGCTTTCAAGGGCGTAGAGCACCGCATCGAGTTTGTGCGGGAGGTAAACGGCGTAAAATATTATAACGATTCCAAGGGCACCAACGTGGACGCCACCGTGACGGCGGTGAACGCCTTCCGGGCGCCTGTCATTCTGCTTGCGGGCGGTTACGAAAAACAGCTTTCCTTTGAACCGCTGAAGGCGCTGCTGCCGAAAATCAAACAGGTGATCGGCTACGGCGCGTGCGGCCCGCGGCTGATCGAAGAGCTGACCGGCGGCAAGGGGCTCTTAACGCCCGACCTGCCTGCGGCGCTGGACGAAGCCGTCAAGTGCGCCTGTCCCGGCGACGTGGTGCTGCTTTCTCCCACCACCAGCTCCTTTGACCAATATTCCTGTTTTGAAGAGCGCGGCGACCATTTCAAATCGCTTGTCAACAATCTGTGATCCTTCATTTTTTCCGAACCGGAGCGTTTGAGCTTATGCAGACAAAAGAAAAACCCATCGGCGTGTTCGATTCCGGCCTCGGCGGCCTGACCGTCGTCAAAAAGCTGATCGAACAGCTCCCGAACGAAGATATCGTCTATTTCGGCGATACGGCGCGGGTGCCCTACGGCGACCGTTCCCGCGAGACCATTTTGGAATACACAAGGCAGGATATGGCGTTTTTGCTGTCGCAGGACGTAAAAGCGGTATGTATCGCCTGCAACACGGCGGATTCCATGGCGCGGACGGAGATGGAAAAGCTGTACACCCTGCCCATTGTCGGCGCGGTGCTGCCTGCGGCGAAAACCGCGGTCCGGGTAACGCTGAACAGAAAAATCGGCGTGATCGGCACGCACGCGACGGTGGCCTCCGGCGCGTATAAAAACAGCATCGCTTCGCTGGACCCCGCCTGCACGGTCTATTCCGTCGCCTGTCCGCTGCTGGTGCCGCTGGTGGAGGAGGGCCGCTTCCATAAGGGGGACGCTGTGACCGAGTCTGTGCTTGCCGATTACCTTGCCCCGCTGCGGGAAAAGGGGATCGATACCATTATTCTCGGCTGTACGCATTACCCGCTTTTGTATGATATGGTCGCATCGCTCCTGCCCGGCGTTTTTATTATCTGTTCCGGCTTTGCGTCCGTGGATTATCTCAAAAACGAGCTTGCGGGAAGGAATTTGCTCAACGACCGGCAAACGCCCGGCAAAACCCACTTTTTTGTCAGCGACGCGCCGGAAAAATTTGCCGCCAACGCCTCTTTGTTCCTGGGAAGGCCCATCGGCGGGCAGGTAAAAAAGGTTTCGGTCGGACAGGGCGTCTGCGATTGACAGAAAGCCCTGTCTTTTATATAATGTTTTTTATATTTATTACTATTATATAATGGAGGGGTCTGAAAATGACGCAGACAGAGAAAAAAACGGCTGCAAAAGCGTATTTTTCGCTGCAGCGGATGGTTTTTTCCGCTTTGTTTGCCGCGCTGATCGCCCTTTGCGCCTGGGTGCAGGTCCCTTTTCAGATCCCCTTTACGATGCAAACCTTTGCCGTGTTCTCCGCGCTGCTGTTTTTGGGCGGAAAATACGGCACGCTCAGTATTTTGGTGTATACTCTGCTCGGCGCGGCGGGACTGCCCGTTTTTACCGGGTTTCGCGGCGGCTTCGGCGCGCTTTTCGGCGTGACCGGCGGCTATATCACGGGATTTCTGCTCGGCGCGCTTTTTTATTGGGCGCTTGGCGCTCTTCTTGAAAAAAAAGGCCGGCAGACGTTTGCCGCAAAAACGCTGTCGCTGGTCGGCGTGCTTATGCTCTGCTATGCTTTCGGTACGCTGTGGTTTACCGCCGTGCAGGGGAGCTTGTTTTCGCCCGCGGCCTTTTTTTCGGCGCTGGGGGTCTGCGTCGCGCCGTTTGCCGTCCCCGATCTTTGCAAGCTGATCCTTGCGCTGTTCTTGTACCGGAAACTCGCAAAATATGTTCCGGAAATTGAAAAACATCCTTGAAAGCCCTTGACAAATGCAGTCAGGGGTGTTATGATATGCAGGTACTTTATTGCGGTAAAGTGATAACGCATTAAAAGAAAGAAGGAAATCAAAAATGAAAAAAACACTTTGTTGTCTGTTTGCCCTGCTGCTGGTTCTCAGCGCCGTGTTTGCTTTTGCGGCATGCAAAAAGGACGAGCCCTCCACGCCCTCGGGAAATGAAGCCGATGCGGCGAGCGATCTTGCCTATATCACCGACAAGGGCACGCTGGTCGTGGGGATCACCGAGTATGAGCCGATGGATTATCTTGATGAAAACGGCGACTGGACCGGTTTTGACGCCGAATACGCAACGGCCGTTGCCGGGAAGCTCGGCGTGAAGGTGGAATTCATTGAGATCGACTGGGACAATAAGGTCAACGAGCTGAACTCCAAGGCGATCGACTGCATCTGGAACGGCATGACGATTTTGGACGATCTGAAGACCGCTATGGATATCACGGACGCTTACGTTATCAACGCGCAGGTCGTCGTGATGAAAGCGGACAAGCTTGCCGATTATCCGGACGTGGAGTCCATGAAGGATCTGACCTTTGCGGTGGAAGCCGGTTCCGCCGGCGCGGGCGTTGCCGCCGACAACGGTCTGAACACCACGGAAGTGAACGTACAGGCCGACGCGCTGACCGAGGTCGCCTCCGGCGCTGCCGACGCGTGCATCATCGATATCACCATGGCCAACGCCATGACGGGCGAGGGCACAAGCTATGCGGATCTTGCCGCCGGCATTTCGCTGAGCGAGGAGGAATACGGCGTCGGCGTGCGTCTGGGCTCCGATCTTTGCGCGAAGATCAACGAGATCACCGACGAGCTGATCGCGGACGGCACCTTGACGGCGCTTGCCGAGAAATATGAGCTGACGCTGGTCGGCTGATTGCCTCGGACCGATAAAAAAAGAGTATGTTCTGGAGTGTAACGCAAAGCCTTTTGGAGGGCTTTGGAAAAACCGCCGAGCTTTTTGCTTTGACGCTGCTGTTCGCCATCCCGCTGGGGTTGGTCGTCAGCTTTGGTTCCATGAGCAGGTTCGGGCCGCTCAAATGGCTGGTGCGCAGCTTTGTGTGGGTGATCCGCGGAACGCCCCTGATGCTGCAGCTGATCATCGTGTTTTACGGCCCCGGCCTGCTTGGAACGGGCGCGCAAAACCTGCTCAGCGGCGGATACGACGGCCGCTTTCTGCAGCTGGTCGAATGGGTTGCCTCCTGGACGGTGCACAGCCGGATGGTCGCGGCGCTGGTGGCGTTTGTCATTAACTACGCCTGCTACTTTTCGGAAATCTACCGCGGCGGAATCGAGAGTATTCCTGTCGGGCAGTATGAGGCCTGCCAGGTGCTGGGCATGACAAAAACGCAGGCGTTTTTCCGCGTGGTTTTGCTGCAGGTGGTCAAACGGATCGTCCCGCCGATGGGCAATGAGATCATCACGCTGGTGAAGGATACCTCGCTTGCCCGCACGATCGCCGTATACGAGATTTTGTGGAACGCGCAGAAATTCACCAAAACCAACGGTCTGCTCTGGCCGCTGTTGTATTCCGGTTTATTCTATCTGGTGTTTACGGGCGTTTTGACCGTTTTGCTCCGCCGGATCGAAAAGCGGATGGATTATTTTAAGAGCGTGTAAAATCATTTTGCAGCCGCCGGCTGTGCGCCGGCGGCAGGTTTTTCAAAAAAGGGAGGAAAGCGCGTGTCAATTCTGGAAGTGACAAACCTTGAAAAAAGCTTCGGCAAAACGCGGGTGCTCAAGGGCGTCAGCTTCACGCTGGAGGCAGGCGAGGTCCTCTCCGTGATCGGCTCCTCCGGCAGCGGGAAGACGACGCTCTTGCGCTGCATCAACGCGCTGGAAACGGCGGACGGCGGCAGGATCACGGTGGACGGCAGCGTGATTTTTGACAGCGAGCGTACGCAAAAGTTTTCCAAGGCGGAGCAGCGCCGCAATCAGCGAAAGGTGGGGCTGGTATTTCAGCAGTTTAACCTTTTCCCGCAGTATAACGTGCTGCAGAACGTCACGCTTCCCATGCTGCTGCAGGCGCGTTCACGCCGGGACGACAGCGGCCGCAGGGCGTTGACGGCACAGATCGAGGCGACCGCAAGGGGATATCTTGAGCGGGTAAACCTCTCAGATAAGCTGGAGAGTTATCCCTGCGAGCTGTCCGGCGGACAGCAGCAGCGGGTGGCCATTGCGCGGGCGTTGGCGCTGGAGCCCAAAATCCTCTTTTTCGACGAGCCGACCTCCGCGCTGGATCCCGAACTGACCGTGGAGGTCCTGAAGGTCATCCGGGGGCTGAAAAATGCCGGCCGTACCATGGTGGTCGTCACACACGAGATGGAATTTGCCCGCAACGTGTCCGATAAAGTCATTTTTATGGCGGACGGCGTCATTGAGGAGGAGGGAACGCCGGAACAGCTGTTCGGCGCGCCGAAATCCGAAAAAACAGCCGCTTTTTTAACGCGGAGTTACGATTGAAAAGGTTACAATTTGTAACCTTTTTATTACAGGTTGTAAAGTTTATATACTTTTCACAAAAAAAAGGAGGGGTTATTTTTCTAAAAAGAAATATTTAAGCCTTTTTTGCCGATTAACGAAAAGAGCCTTTGGTTATTTTAAACAAAAAAGATGCTGAAAAAAATTTGACAATTGATATTGCTTTGCATATAATGACCCTGTTCTTCGCCTATATATGTATTGAGACTGTTTTCAGCTGTAAAAACAGTCCCGATACCGCAAAAGAACAGGAGTTATTTTTTATGGGTAAACAGCAAAAGAGCAGGCATCCGCACGGGCAGAGAAGTCCGTATAAGATCATAACGCAATCGGCCTATGAGGGACGTTTCGCTTTTAAGGCGGCGTCCGTCGTATTAGCGGCGCTTTCTCTTTCGGCAGTCTTTGCGGCGATGCCGCCTGCCGTTTACAACATGAATACCGTTTCTCTGGAGGGCGCCGCGGCGCCTGCGGTCGTAGAGGAGCAGTCGGCGGATCCCACCGTTTTTTACACGGATGAAACGCTGGTGAGCCTGAGCGTGCCGCAGCTGGAGGAGGAAGCCGCGATCACGGCGGACGTTTATGCCGAAAAAAGCAGCCTGATCAAAACGGCGGGCGATTTTTCCGCCTACGTTTCCGCCGTAGACAACGAAGAGGCCGGTCAAAAGCTGGAGGAGATCCGGCTTGAAAAGGAACGCGCGGAAAAAGAGCGGCAGGCGCGGATCGCGCTGCAGAAGGCGCAGCAGGCCGCCGCGCAGAGCGGCAGCTACGTCCGCTTAAACGCCTCCGGTGTTCCCATGTCGGAAAAATCCGGCTATGTGGAGCTGGATGAAAACGGCGTGCCGGTGAACTACGCTTACTGTATTACGGGCAATTCCACCGCTTATTATTCGGGCTATATCACCTCCACGGGCACGCGTCCCATGCAGGGCACCGTGGCCGTGAACCCCAACCAGATCCCCTACGGCACCCGGATGTGGATCACCTCGGCGGACGGCAGATACGTCTACGGCCTTGCGGTCGCGGAGGATACCGGTGGATTTATCTACTTCCGCAACGGCGCCACCGTGGACCTGTATATGCATTCGGAAGCCGACTGCATCAACTGGGGCTGGCGTGCCGTGAACATTTACATCCTTAACTGACAAAACGTGAAAAAGATCCCGCACATTGCCGTGTGGGATCTTTTTTTCGCCCTGACCCCTTACCTCTGTTTCCGGCTTTCCGTCCGTGTGTTTCCGCGCAGCTGCTCAAACCACTCCACGATCTTGAATTTTACGGTGCAGCCGTTTTGCTGATCGGTCACCTTTACCGTCCCGGCATCGTTCCAAACGGCGTACAGGCTGTCGTTTTTCTCCGCGGCGGGCAGGCACAGGGGCGGGAACATCACGCACCACCAGTTTTGTCCTTTCCCGCTGCCGAGCTTCAGCCGCACGGCGGTATATTTCCCGGCCGGCAGGGTGACGCCGTCATATTCCCGCGTATCGAAGTATTCGGTCGCGATCTCCGCCGCAGCGCCGTAGGAAAAGCCGTTTTCGCGTAAAACGGCCTCGGCGGTTTGTATCAGTTCCGGCAGCGCTGCGGCAATGGCCCGTTCCGCTTCCGCCTTTGTTCCGGCGCCGGAAAAAACAGCCGCGCCTGCCTCTAAAACGGCGTCCCGCACCAAAAGCTTGACCGTCTGATCTGCCGTTGTGTCCGAATTTGCCGTAATATGCAGCCGCACGACGTTTTCACGCACGCTCCGGCACCGCAGGGCGTAATCCGCTATGCTGCCCAGCAGCAGCGCCGCAGTCAGCAGCAGCGCCGCGAGTGCGGCGGTCGTTTTTTCTGTTTTTAGTGCTTTTTGCATGAAGATCCGCTCCCTTTTTATGTTTTATAAAAAGTTTTGGCGGATTTTTCCGTTCTTATACGCCCATGGCGTTTTTTCGGATTGTTTTTTCGGGAGAGATGTAGTAAGATGAAGGAAGAAAAGGAGGACGAAGGAAATGCGTTTTGAACCGGACCTGCTGCGGATGAACGACGGAACGGCCGTAAAAACCGCCGCACAGATGGAACAACGCAGGCAGGAGCTGCTTGCGTTGCTGGAAGAACACGCCTACGGCGCTTTCCCCGCCGCGGTCCCCGTGCGGGGAACGATCGTCAACGAGTCTGCGCGCGCCTGCAGCGGCGACGCACGGCTGTGCGATATTGAGATCGCCTGCGATTTCGGAAAGGAAAGCTTTGTTTTCCCGGTCAAGCTGTTTTTGCCGAATACAAACGGCAAAAAGCCGCTGCTGGTTTTGATCAATTTTTCAAAGGATCCTTACTGCGAATACGTGCCGGTGGAGGAGATCGTCGATAACGGCTTTGCGCTGGCATATCTTTACTACGGCGATATCACCGTGGACGACGGTGATTTTTCAAAAGGCGCGGCAAGGTTTTTCCCGCGGACGGGCAGCGGCCGGGATCCAGGCAAGATCGGTATCTGGGCGTGGGGCGTCAGCCGCGCGGTGGATTATTTGGAAACGCTTGAATGGGTGGACGAAAAACGGCTCGCCCTTATAGGCCATTCGCGCCTGGGAAAAACGGCCCTGTGGTGCGCCGCCAACGATATGCGTTTTCAGTACGTCTGCTCCAATGATTCCGGCTGTATGGGCGCCGCTTACCGCGGCACCTGGCATGCCGGCGGCGAGACCGTTTCGTCCATCGCGCGGGTGTTCCCTTACTGGTTCTGTGAGAATTTTCAGAAATATAAAGAGGCGCCCGGGACGGCGCCCTTCGACCAGCACCTGCTTCTGGCCTGTATTGCGCCGCGAAAGCTGCTTGTAAACAGCGCCGCGCTGGACGCATGGGCCGATCCCGTATCCGAGCAGTATGCCTGTGTCGGCGCGTCGCCTGCGTGGGAAGCGTACGGCAAACGGGGCTATTTGGGCAGCGAAAAGCCCTACGGGACAGACGAGGGCTGCCTGCAGGGCGATATCGCATACTATAAGCGCCGCGGCGTCCACTTTCTTGGCAGACGCGACTGGCTGAACTTTATGGCCTTTATCGGGTGAATAAAGCCTTGACCGAGGCAAACAGTCTCGTAAAGAGAAGTTGGATGCGCGCAAACAGGTTCAGATCTGTCTCGACGGTAAAATCGGGCGCAAAACGAAGGACGGACGGCATGCCGTTTTTCTCGATGCGCTCGATTTGTACGCTGTGCGCGCCTTTGCCGAGCTTGGTAACGGGGACCGTTGCAACGCCGTCTTTATCGGGCGTGATGCGTTTGCCGTCCCAAATGAGGGTATAACCCGTTACGTTGACCGTTGTGACGGTGGGCGTCCAGTTTTCGTCATAGGTGGTGGATTCCGCTGTGAAGAAGATTTTGCCTTCCTTTATTTTGCTCATATCAACGGTGGGATACAGCATGCCGGTCTCGCCCCATTCGTCGCCGTAGAAGAGCACGATCCGGTCGTCTGCCGAAACGGTGCAGGCCGTAATGCCGACGCCGGGATCTGCATCGTTTACATGATACTGCCAGCCGTCATAGTGCAGTTCGGTTTTCGTGCCGGCCTCCAGTCCGTTGACGGTGGTCAGGTACGCGCCGTAGTCGGAGTCGCTGAAAACAAATGTGAGCTTGTCGGACGCTTCGTCGGCCGCAAGCAGCACGTCGTATACGGTCGCGTTCTCCGCGACGGTCACGTTGTCATAGTAAAGACATTCCGTGAGGCCCTCTACGCGCAGGGAAACGGCAACGGTTCCCTCGGCGAACGCGGGCACGGCGCACGCCGCCAGCAGCAGCGCGGTCAGAAGGACAGAGAGTGTTTTTTTGAACAGTTTCATTGCATGTTCATCCTTTCTATTCATGCCTTACGGCAAAATTACCTTAATAAAAGTTGCCGATGTCCTCGCCCATGTCGCAGGTATAGGCAAAGACGATCGTATCGCCTGCGCGGACCGTATAGCTGCTGACACCTACGTTCGGGAACGTGCCGTTTACGCTGTACATCCAGCCGGACGATGCGCCGCAGTCCTTCTCATAGATCTGATGGATCCCCTCCACGTAGTAGGTGGCAAAGCCAGGCGTATAGGTGTATTCCAGCTGGACGCCGCCGTTCAGGCAGTAAGCGCAGCGCTCCTTGCAGGCGTGCGTTTCACACGCGCGCTTTAAGACGTCGAACGCCGTTTCACCGTCGGTAAAGGAAACGGCCGTCTTGTCCAGAATGACGCCGTCCGCCGGCACAAACGGCGCTTTGCCGGCTTTCAGCTTGTCTTTATTCTGCAGGATCGTGTCGCAGCGGACGGTTACGGTACAAACCGGGCCCGGCTGCGTCGTTGCGGGCGGCGCGGTCGTTGCAGGTACGGTCGTTACAGGTGCTCGCGTCGTCGCGGGTACGGTCGTCGCGGGTACGGTCGTCGCCGGTGCGCGCGTTGCAGGCGGCGCGGTCGTTACCGGAGCGGTCGTTGGCGGAACGGTCGTTGGCGGAACGGTCGTAACCGGCGCGGTCGTCGCGGGTAAGGTTGCTTCCGGCGGCGTCGGCGTGTTCTCCGCCGTCAGTATTCCGGCGTCTTCGGTCGCCGTGTCGGCAGACTCCCGAAACAAATAGGTATATGATGCGTCCTGCGTCGGCGGGACGCTGTTTTTTTGTCCGCAGCCCAGCGGCAAAAGCAGCAGCAGCGGCAGCAGGATACAAATGCATTTTTTGATCATGGCTGTATGTCTCCGTTTTTTACGTCGTCAAAGATCCCGTATTTCGTCCTTAGACGCGAGAGCTTGTCGTTCAGCGGCTTTTGAAGCAGAAACAGCAGGATAGCGGTATTCAGCGCGTGCAGCAGATTAAAGACCGTGCCGGAGGCCAAAATGGGCCCGACGCCGGCGCTGTCCGTCGCCATGGTCAGCACCGAACAGCTGTCCACTACGCCGCCGTAGACCAAAAAGGTCAGCGCAGCCCCCGTCAGACTTACCGCGAGCCGGTTGTTCGCGTACGGCTTGCCGCAGAAGATCAGACCGCCAAAAAAGCCGACCAGTCCCATGCCGAGCATCTGAAAGGGCGTAAAGATCCCCTGCCCGAAAATGAAGTTGGAGATCAGCATGGATAAAGCCCCCGTTATAAAGCCCACGTTCGGGCCGAAGACCGTTGCCGTGCCGATCACGACGGCGGCGGTCGGTTTGACCTGCGGCAGGAAGCTCATAACGGCCCTGCCCGCCACCGCCGAAGCAACGGCGACGGCGATCACAACAATCTCGCCGGTTTTCAGCTTCCGTCTTTCAAAGCGGATCAGAAACGGCAGGATGGATAGAACGATCAGAATAACGGCAGGCAGATAAAAGCTTTTGCCCGCCGGGAAAAACAGCATGGAACAGTATACGGCGGCCGGCGCCAGCAGCGCAAGCAGCACAACGGAAATAACAGTCAGTTTTTGATTACGTCTCTGCATGCAGCCGTCACCTGTGCGCCCGTGATCGCCGTCGGCAAAACGGAGCGCGCCATTTTGTTTGCCGCCGTGGTGTAAAAATAGTTTTCCGTAAAAAAGGCGGTCACGTCCGCCTGCAGGGCCGTCGCGCCGTCAAACAGCAGGGCGGCCTCGTCACAGTACTGCGCCGCGAATTCCGTATCGTGGGTGACCGCCACTACGGTCACGCCGCTGTCGCAAAGGCCGCGCAGCCGCTGCGCCAGCCGGTGTTTGTACACGTTGTCCATTCCCTTTGTCGGCTCGTCCAGAAGTAAGATCTGCGGATTTTTCATCAAAATCATGGCCAGCGCCGCCCGCTGCAGCTCGCCGCCGCTGACGTCGTAGGGATGCGTCCCGAGCAGATGCGCCACATCCATAAACGCAGCCGCATCCGTTATTTTTTTGTGCTTTTCCTCCTTGCTCAGCGCGGCAGAGGAAAGGGAATAGTACAGGTCTTCGTAAATCGTGTTGCCGCCGAAGAGCGCCTGCGTTTTCTGCGGCAGCAGCGCCGCAACGCCGCCGGACAGGGTGCGCGGATCGTATTGCCTGATATTTTTTCCCAGCAGCGATATCTTCCCGCCGCGGCAGGGGAGTACGCCGCACATTAAGGCGAGCGCCGTGCTTTTTCCCGCGGCGTTCGCGCCCATCAGCGCAAAAAACGAGCCGCGCGGGACCTGCAGGCTGCAGTCCCGCAAAACAAATTGCTCGCCGTCGTAGGAAAAGCTGACGTGCCGGAATTCGACGGCCGGATCTTTGGTTTTTACGCGCGCCGGCGCCGGCGCGGGGCCGCCGGGCGTCTGCGGGATATTCTCAAACAGCGCTTCCAGCTTTTGCTTGCCTTCGGCGACCGTAACGGGCAATGGCCCCGGCTGTCCGAGATCGGCAAACACACGCATGGAAACGGGCATGGCGCGGCGCAGAAATTCGTTTTCTTTTACGGCTGCGGCCGGCAGCGATTTCGGCGGGCAGTCGTGCAGGATTTTGCCGTTTTCCAGCACAAGCAGCCTGTCCGCCATGGGAACGACCTGCTCCAGCCGGTGCTCGGATAGAATGACCGTCATGCCGTTTTCCTTGCACAGGCGGTTCACGGCCTCCAAAAGCGTTACGCTTGCCGCGGGATCCAGCTGCGAGGTGGGCTCGTCCAGCAGCAGAAGCCCGGGGTGCATCGCGCAGACCGAGGCAAGGCATACCAGCTGCTTTTGCCCGCCGGACAGGTCGGCGACTTTTTTGTCGAGAATACTTTCCAGCGAGAAGTATGCCGCCAGCTCCGCTATGCGCAAACGGATCACGCGGTCGTCCAGTCCGAGGTTTTCCGGCCCGAAGGCAAGCTCGGAGCGTACCGTGTGGGTGACGGTCTGGTATTCGACGTCCTGCAGGAGAAAGCCGATATTCTGTGCGGAGCAGCGCAGGGATATTTCTTCCGGCGCCTGTCCGAATAAGCGGATCTCGCCTTCCGACGTGCCGTGCGGGGCAAGCTCCGGTTTCATCAGGCGCAAAAGGGTGGATTTTCCGCTGCCGGAGGGACCGCACAGCGCGACAAACGCGCCGGCGGGCACGCTGAGACTGATATCGCGCAGCGCTTTTTTTTCTGTATTCGGATAAGAAAAGCTTACGTTGCGAAGCGTGACTGCTTCCATTTCTTTTTCTCCGTGAAATCAAAAATCGGCGGGAGGAACAAAATCAGCAGAAGAACGGCGGCTGCCGCAGCCTGCGGCGCATTGGGCAGAGGAATGTCGAACACGGGGTTGTAGCTCGCCCGCAGGGGAATAAACAAAATACCGTATAATACGCCTGCAAGCGCCGATAAGCCCAGGATAACGCCGTCGGCCGGGGTGAAGAAAAAGCCCGTATAGGCGCGTCTGCCGGGCAGGCCGTAGCCTCTGGCGCGCATGGCGTTTGCCGTGTCGATCCCTTTTTCCAGCAGCCAGGAGGTCAGCACCGAAAAACGGTGCGCCGCCGTTTTCAGCCTGCAAAGCGGGTTGCCGGTCCGTACGGCGTTGCCGCAGCCTGTCTGTGCTGCGTCGATCGCGGCGGACTGCGTGCGGATCAGCGGAATAAAGCGGAGCGCCATGGAGAGCAGCAAAGCGGTCTTCGGCGCAAATCTGCCGAAGAGGCAGATGATTTTTTCCGGCGTGAGGATCTCGTTGAAGCAGTCCAGCCACAAAAGCGCGCCCATTGCGCGCAGCGCAAAGACGCCGCCGAAGGCCAGCGCCTCCAGTGTGACACGGTTCCCGCCGGGAAGACGGAACAGCGCGGTCACGCCGTAGTGACTGAATAAACCATTAAAGCAGGTGATCAGCGCCGCTGCGGGCAGCAGGACGCAAAACAGGTATTTTACGGCGCGTTTCCCGCGCAGACAGACGTCGTATACGGCGCCGGATACGATGCAGCCGACCAGCAGCAGCGGGTGCGTGGCGGTCATGCCGACCGTAAATGCCGCGGCAAAAAACAGAAGCGGCGTGATGGGGTGCAGGCCCCGGAAGCCTGTTCTCATTGTTTTGCCCGCCTTTTGAACAATATGTCCCAACGCGCCGCACAGGCGGCGAGAAACGCTTTCAGCTTCTGCAAAAAACGGGTCACGGCGTCAAGCTGTACGCCGTCGCTTTTTACCGCAAAAATGCAGCCGGAATCGTTTTTATAGTAAAGCGTGCCGTCCGGCGATACGCTGATGGGGCTGATGCAGTACTGCTGCGCGTCTGCGGGCGGCGTAAACAGATCTGTCCGATCGCCGGCGGTCTGCCCGGCTTTGTCCGTAAACAGGACGATTCCGCCGGGCGGCGCGTTGCAGGTCGCGTATACCAGCACCTTTCCCGTCCGGGTGTAATAGGCGGTGGATAAGGTCATTTTTGCCTGCGGATAACCCGGCATGTCGGCGGTGTAGATCTCTTCCAGCGTATCGGCGTCCAAAACCAGCAATGCACCGCCGGTCTGCGTCCGGCAGCCGGTATACAGCCTGCCGCCGAAAATGACCGGTGCGGCGGTCATGCCGCCCTGCGCGGTATAGGAAGCAAGATCCGTCAGCTTCCCCGTTTTGCCGTCGCAGCGGAACCGATATAAAAAACCTGCCTTGGAGCAGATGTAAAAGCGGTCGTTTTCTTCGCAGTATACGGTCTCGCTGCGCAGGTCGCCCTGTGTTTGCAGCGCGGAAACAAAGGCCCCCGTTTTTTTGTTCAGCGCGGTGATCCGCGATGCGCCGTCCGAGCCGCGCACGCCGTCGTCGCCGCCGAAAAGCAGATATTTTCCGTACGTGCAGGCGCCGGCGCCGTAAAATCCGCCCGGCGCGGTATAGGTCCAGATCGCCTTTTTTTCTTCGTCCTGTTTTGCAGGATCGTCGTCCGCGGCGGACAGACAGACGTAATTCGCTTCCTCGGTTTCCGCGTTCCAAAAGCCTGTGTAAAGATAGCCGTCTTCATATAAAACACAGGTCAGCGCCTGCCCGCCCAGCGGGTCCCGGTAGATCCAAAGCGGGGTAAGCGATTTACTGTCAAGCGCCTGGATGACGCCGTCGTCCAGCGGTACGAATATTTTGCCGTCTGCCGCCGTAGGGGACGCAACCGTATACATGGTGGCGCCTGCAAGCGCAACGCTTTGCAGGATATCGCCGGTTTTTGCGTCCAGCCGGTACAGCCGACGGCCGGAGACCGTAAGCAGCTTGTCGTCCGCATAAACGGGCGGCGTGGGCGCCGTGCGGTAATTGACCCCCATTTTTTTGATAAACAGCGTTTCTCCCGCCGCAATTGGCGTTTCGGCGTCGGTCAGCCCTGCCGCAAGCGTCCCCGCGGGGAAAACCGGCAGCAACAAGAGCGCAAGAAGAAACGACAGGTAATTTTTCATAAAAAGAAACCCCTCTGCCGGACGAGGGGTTTTTGAATACGGAAAATAAGCCAAATTGCTTTGACTTTTTTTGCCGGTCACTCTCCCGCTTGCCCGAAAGTGCGTGTAAGGCTGCGGGAGACAGGCATTCCGACTGGAGACGAAAGGTCTGTAACGGCAATGGCGGTTGCTCGTGATTTGCACACGATTTCCCTGTTTTCCCGCTGGATCAAATTGTTAAAACCATTATAATGGAATTTTTATAATATGTAAATACCTTTTTTTGTTTTCCGGCTTTATTGCGCAAACTCGACGCCGCGGTCGGCTGTCTCACACACGCAGACAAAGGGCAGCGTTCCCTGCAGCGCACGCGCTGCGTTCTGCGCGGCGCCGGCGCTTGTAAACAGTCCGAAAAACGCCGCGCCGCTGCCGGACATGGCGGCGTAATACGCGCCGCCGGTATAGAAAGCGCGCTTGATTTGTTCGCCCTCCGGCAGGGAAACAAGCTGTTCAAAGAGGTTGCCTGCGTACTGCAGGCCGGTCTTGTATTCTCCGGCGGCAAAGCAGCGAAGCAGACGGTCGTTGTCGGGGTGGGTGAGCGCCGTCGCCGTGTCAAAGGCGCGGTAGGCCTGCGCGGTGGAAACGCCGGAGGCGGGTTTTAGGAGTACGACGTGGGAATTAAACGGCGGCAGGACGGACATTTGCTCACCTTTGTTTTTGCAAAGCGCGGTCCCGCCCGTGAGACAGAACGGCACGTCCGCGCCGATCTGCAGGGCGACGTCCGCCATTCTGCTATCGGAAAGACGGTCGCCGTGCAGGCTGTTCAGCGCTTTGAGCACCGCCGCGGCGTCGGCGCTGCCGCCGCCGAGCCCGGCCTCCGACGGGATACGTTTCTCAATATGGATCTCCACATGCGGCGTTTCGGCAACGGCCGCATAATAAAGCGCCGCCGCGCGGAAGGCGGTGTTGCGTTCGTCCGCCGGCACGCCCGGTTGATCGCAGTGCAGAATGATCCCCGTGGTTTTTCTTTCCTCTACGGTCACGGTATCGTGCAGCGATACCGACTGCATCACGGTCGTAAGCGCGTGGTACCCGTCCGGCAGGGCGCCGGTGATATCCAGCGACAGATTGATTTTGGCGTTTGCCTTTGCGGTTAAAATCATATTGTTCACCCGGCCTTATTGTAGCACGCTTTTTTTTGTTTGCCTATATTATTTTTAAAAATATCCTGTTTTTTTCCTGTTTTCTGTGCTACAATAAAAAAAACAGATTTTCGGAGGAACGGCGTTATGCAGGAAATTCTGGATCTGCACGTTTATACGAATAACTCGCCCTGCGGGAAGGACAAGGTCTCGTTTTTATGCGAAACGGCGGTCGAAAGGGGCATCCGCGCGGTGGCGTTTACCGATATCTGCGGCATCGACACCATAGAGGAGCTGGATACCCGGCGGCGGATGCGGCACGCGTTTTACGATACCGCCAAGGCGCGCCAGTTGTTTTTTAACGCGTTATCCGTGTTTTCCGGGATCGAGTTTGAGCAGGCGTACCAAAATCCTGCGCTTGCCGCCGAAATGATGAATAAACGGGCCTACGATATCGTGCTCAGCGCCGTGACGGCTTTTGCGGACCAAACGCCCTTCGGGCTTGACCGGACGACTTCGCCCGCGGCGTTCGCCTCGTTTGCCCGGCAGTATGCCGCCTGTTTATTGCAAACGGTGGAAACGACCGATTTCGACGTCCTTTCCCGGCTGCTGGCGCCGCTGCGCAATCTTTCGTCGGACCTTGCCGTCTTTGAGGAGGCCGTGAAGCCCGCGCTGCGCGCGCTCGCCGAAAAAGAAAAGGCGCTGGAGGTGGATACGGTCGACCTGCTCGGCAGCGAGCGTCTGCGCGACCTTTATATGCGGCTGATCGGCTTTTTTAAGGATTGCGGCGGCAAGTATCTGGTGGTCGGATCGGAGAGCAAATGCTTCGATCAGCTCGGGAACGGGATCGAGATCGCCTGCGCCGCCGTGCGCCGCACAGGGTTTGACCACGTCTGTTTTTATGACCGCCGGATCCCTTATACAGTGGAATTGTAAAGCGTATGCGCTTTACTTTTGAACGTTCCGGGAAGGGGGCGACTTGCCCTTTAAAGATTTGAACGTAAAGCTTTTTTCCTTTACGATTGTTTTCAAACCCTTGTTTTTGTTGAAAAATCGGTTCATAATGTTCAAAAGAGGGGGCGAAATGTTTAAAAATCACCGGTTTTTGCAGTTGTTGACATTTGAACACGTAAAGTGAAAGTGCTTTACAAAACGTTTTTCAACATTTTCATGTTTAAATCTTTTTCCGGCCGGAACAATCTTGACGGAAAAAGCATGCTTTGCTATACTAAAAGAAAAAAAGGAGACGAAACGACATGCTTGCAAAAACACCGCCCATGGGGTTCAATACCTGGAACACCTTCGGCGAAAATATCAGCGACAAAATGATCCGGGAGACCGCCGACGCGATGGTGGAAAAAGGGCTGCTGGCGGCCGGATACAACTATCTGGTGATCGACGACTGCTGGAGCGAAAAAGAGCGCGACGCGGCTACGGGGAAGATCGTGCCGGATCATGTTAAATTCCCGGCGGGGATGAAGGCGGTCAGCGATTACGTCCACGGCAAAGGGCTGAAATTCGGGATGTATTCCTGCGCCGGCACCCGGACCTGCGCCAACTATCCGGGTTCCTTTGACCATGAATTTTTAGACGCCGAAACCTTTGCGGAATACGGCGCGGATTTTTTGAAGTACGATTTCTGCAACCGCCCGCAGACCTGCGACGGCCCGCTGCTTTACAAACGGATCAGCATGGCGCTCAAGGCAAGCGGCAGGGAGATCTTGCTCTCCGCGTGCAACTGGGGCTGCGACAACGTGCACGAATGGATCCGTTCCGCCGGCGCGCAGATGTACCGTTCCACCGGCGATATCTTCGATAACTTCGTTTCGTTCAGGGATATCTTTTTAAGCCAGATCGACAAATTCGCCTATTCGGCGCCCGGCTGCTTCAACGATATCGATATGCTTACGGTAGGAATGTATTCCGAGGGCAACGTCGGCGGCGACGGCCGGGGCTGTACCGATACCGAATA
>JAFSXY010000033.1 GCA_017443805.1 Clostridia bacterium
AAACTCAAAAGCGAATACCATCAGGTGCTGTGGCTGTATTACTTTGAGGGGTTATCCGCAAAGGAGATCGCGGTCATTATGAAGAAATCCGTTTCAAACATAGATACCCTTTTATGCCGTGCAAGGCTCGCTGTGAAGCACGAGCTCCAAATGGAGGGATTTAAAAATGAAGACGTATGAAGAAACCATCCGCGCCGTTTTTGAGGGCCGGGATGAAATACTGAAAAAGCAGCAGAAAAAAAACAAAATGCTCAAACGCACGCTTATCCCGCTTGCCTGCAGCTTTGCCGTGATCCTGTCGGGCGTGGGGATCCGGCGCAGCGGCGTCCTGAAAAAAATGCCGACAACGCTGCCAACGGAAGCGGGCGTACAAACCACGCTTCCGGCGATCTCGCAGGATGAAACGACCGGGCAGCCCTCTCCGACGTCGAAACAGACGCCAAAATCCGTTCCTTCGGGCACAGTGGGAACGACCGAAGCACCGGCTTCGCAGGGATATTCCGTTTCGATCCCGAGCGAATCCACGCCGGATGCCGTTTCAACAACCGTACCTGCCGTTCAGCCGGGTACGAGCGATGTTCCGGACAGAGAGAATTTCGGCGGTCCCAGCGGCGGCGAAACGGGGTATTTCGCCATTCCGCTCGTACCGTTCAACCGGGAGATCATCACCGTGGGCGAAAAGATCACGGACGAAGAAGCAGCCGCCTATTTTACCGGGCGCAAAGGCTCCCTCGCGCAGTCGCTGGGCGCGAGCGGCGTTAGCGCGGACAATATCCGGATCGCCGAGAAAGGGTATTGCCACGTCTGTTACACCGGTCTGGAGGGAGAACGGTTGGAAGTGCGCGAGAATTTCCGGGATTATCTCGTATATAACGAAGAAACGCTGGTCGCCATCGTCACACTTTATAAAGAAAACGGACAGTTGTTTGACACTCCGTCATTCGGCGCGCCGTGGTTCAGTGATTATGCAGCCTTCCTGCGGCAGCACCGCGGTGAAGAATTGGTGTACGTGTATGCAGGGTCCGCGGAGATCATCTTAACGCCGGACGGGGGCATGTATTCCCCGCTTGCCGGGATCATCCCCGCATACTATATGGAGGGTATAAAGGACCCGTATCACGTATTCTATCATCCGGGCGACGTTTACGTCCCCTGACGTCCTTTTGATTATCAGAAAAAAATTGTTGCCCGGTCAACAAAAAAACACGGACGGCTCAATTGAACCGTCCGCTTTTTCTGCATTGCATGTGTCGCCAAGCGAATCAGAACTTTTTGCCGGGGCCATCCTTGGAATACAACGGGACGCACCATCCGCCCTCTTCCGTTGCATATACGATATCTCCGCAATTGCCGATATTCAGGACGACGGCATTGTCAAAATTTTCCTTCTGAAAACGCATATAAAACTCCTTTTCAAAATTAATTTATATATTGCATAGGTTATTCTCTGCCTTAAAATCCTTACCACAGACTTTTCCAGCATATTAAGAATATCATTTTTTTCAGATCATGTCAATACATTCTTTTTTCAGGACCTGACAGGTACAGCATGCCGCCGTTTACCGGAACAGCGGCTGCAGAATGCCGGTGAGCACGTCTGAAAATCCCGGTCTGGAAATATCGTACTGCAGCTCCGATTTCGCAAAATCGCGTTTCTCGGCGTTGCTGCTGCCGAGCAGCGTCATCAGGATGGAGAAAACGCTGCCCCCGCCGCTGCTGCTGGAAGCGCCCATATAAGCCTCCGCCGCGAAGAACACCCAAAAGATCAGCGCTTTTCCGGCGCCGGGGTAGGTCGTTTCCGCGTTTTGAAGGCCCGGCAGGATTTTTTCCACATAGGAAAAGACCTTATCGCTCAGACCGAGCTTTTCTTTAGCGAACTGCAGATAAGCCGGCGTGTTGTCGGAGAACAGCAGCTCCCGCAGCAGGCCGTCGTACGCAAAGGTGAGCATATCCTCTTTATTGATGCTTGCTTCGTTCACACGGTAAGCAGTCGCGCCGTTTACCGAGGTAAAGGTTTCCACCGTGCCTGTGACCAGACCGTTATAAAGCGACTCCGTTGTTCCCGCAAATTTGGCGGTAATGCCGAGTTGCTTTTGGAGTACGTCGGAGAGCAGGCCGAAAAGCAGTTGGATCGGATCGGTTTGTTCAAAGCGCAGATCGAAATCCACCAGGCTGTTCAAATCCAGATTATAGATCGGTCGGATGATATCCAGCACAAGTTGGACCGGATAGAGCAGGTTGTCCATCACGGCGGTCAGGCTGCCGTAACGGATAAAGCACAGTACGTTCGGCAGTAAAACCGTCAGCTTTTGGTACGGATCGGTCTTTAATGCGTCGATGATCCCGAAGACCGCATCCAAAATGAACGAGAAAGCATGGGAAGGATCCGCTTTGAATGCGGCGGGCGTGGGCAGATTGTCCGCGCCGAGCGCTTCCAAAAGCGGCGCGACAGCCAAAGCATATCCGTCAAAGCCGTGCAGCTGAAGCAGCTTGACCGTTTTTCCGTCCGCAGCAGTCAGCGAAAGCGTGATATCCTCATTCGAAAGCAAAAAGGTTACAACCTTTTGTATGGGATATAAAAGATTGCCCACTGCGGTTTTGAACGCGGCCCGGTCGCCGTCCGCAAAATCCGCGTGATAGTAATTCCAGAAAGATACGTCCACGCCGAGCTTCTCCTTCAGCAGCTGTGTAACGGCGGACGGAAGGGAAACCTTTGCCATGACGCCGGCGATCTTGGACGCGAGATCATTCAGCGTCTGCGCCTTGCAGATGCTGCTCTCAAGCCCGGACAGAAGCCCGGGCAGGCTGGACGCCGTAATACCGGCGATATTCAGCTCCGAGGTCTGCAGGAAATTATCGATCAGTGACGGCAGGTTCTGCACCATATACTGCGCTTTTGCATGCGTCCAGTAATCGGAATACAGCGAAGCGGCGGTCCCCAAAGGCGCGGCGGCCGTTTTCCATTTTACGCTGTTCGGCTCCTGATAGTCTTGCGGGACCAGAAGCTCAGTCAGCGCCGCGATCGTATTGTGCGGACTGGACGTCACACGGTCGATCACCGCATTGACAAACTCCGGCAGCGCATCCCCGTCGGTCAGTTTTCCCAGAATGCCGGAGAGCAGCGCCTTATCCTTTAATCCCTCCAAAACGTACTCCAGCAAAAACAACAGAACGTCCGCCCGATTTGCTTCTATGTACGCCGCTCTTCCTTCCTCCAGCGAATGGTAGGTCGTCTCGTTCCGCACGGTGTGACGCCAGCTCAGCGCACCGAGCGTCGCAAGCTTTGCGCCGTCAATTGCAGGCAGCGCAACGCCCAGCGGCTTTTCGGCAAGCTTCAATAAGCCGTTCAAAGAGCTCAGGTCAACGCCCATTGAAGCAAGATCGATCATTTCGCCCACGTTGATCTTAATGGGCTCGTCGGATTTATACGCGTCGTTCATCTCGCCGTCGCCGGCGATCTGTACTGTATATTTCGCATTGGTTGTATAGTTGATCTCGGTTTTCAGCATGGATAAAAGCGGGACGATCATCTGTCCCTCCACCGCATAAGCGATGTTCGGCAGCGCGCGCAGCACAAAATCAATAGGCGCCTTCGAAAGCCGCTCCAGCAGCGTTTCCAGCGGTTCGATCAAACCGTGCTCCACAACGTCGCGCATACAGGTAAAGCTGTTCCCGTCCGGCGCGGGGATATCCAGCGTCTCAAGAATCGGTACGACCGTATTGTTGTAGCCGGGGTTTGCGGTGGCGGTCAGCACCAGTTCAATGGACGTGATCTGCATATCGAGCTTTACAACATTGGCCGCAATGGCGGCATGTCCCTCGCCGGTACCGATCAGGCCGCGGTTATCGCACGCAATGTTGGAAAGCAGCGCAAGCAGCAGCGGTTCCACGCCGGAAAGCGCAGCGCTTATGGCTGAGATAAAACTGTCGCGGTCATGCACACCCCAGTCCAAATCCAGTTTTCCGTCTGCAGTCAGGATGGCAGGATCCTGCCAGGGCGTCGTCATGGTATTCGTTTCGGGATCATATTTTGATTTTACGGTCGCCTGCTTAAGCTTTTGAGCCACAGATGAAAATTCTTCCGGCAAATGCGCTGAAAGCGTAGACGGAAACAGATAAAAGCTGATCGACTCCAGCGCCTTCTCGATCTCGTCGATATACAAAGCGGCGGAGACGTTCGCCTTCGGCGCCACGGCGACGCCGGTCTCCACATCCTTGATCTCCAGCGATTCGGGCAGGCCCGCCCAGACCTTGGCAAATTCCGTCTCCACCAGCGGGTACAAATACTGAACCGCAAGGTTGACGACGTCGTTGGAGTAGATTTTTTCCGTCAGCTGCTGCAAGAGCGAGCCGAGGTCCACGTCGAGCAGCTGTTTGAACTCCACGGAATTGACTGCGAAATCCAGCATGTCGATCAGCGCTTCCACCTTTGCGTCGTCCACCGTATATGCCCGGTCCCGTACGACGTCTTCCGAAGAGACCTCGCGCACAATGTCCGCGATATAACTCTGCCGGTAGGTCGAATAATCAACATTGAACGGCTGCTCGGTCGTGCTGTTATCGATACTGTCCGCAGGACCGTCCTCGCCGGACGGGCCGTTTTTCTTTCCACAGGCGGGCAAAATCGGCAGCGCAAGCAGCAGCACCAATAAAACCGCAAGAATTCTTTTCCCCATATCGCTGACACCCCTTAAAAAACGTGCTATCCGTTTCCATGACCGATATCTGTTTTTTTTATTATATTGGATAACAGCGAAAAAATCAATTGGGAATAACCACCACATTTTTGCCCGTATAATTGTCTAAAACGAAGCCGCCGCATTCAGGACAGAACTTCTGTCTCCGAATACGGCGGTCCCACATACGGTTTTCAATGATCACTTCTTTTTGAATTTGGACAAAAGGTTAAACATGTAATTCAGCAGACCGACGACCCATTTCAGGACCCGGTGGAACCCTTCCTGGATGTGCTGCATGACGAGCGCAAGTCCCGTCGGTTGGATATCCTCCCCGGCCTGCGTCTGTGCGACAAGGTAAAAAGTGCCCACGTTTTCATCCGCCGCACGCACACAGAACTCGTTAAAGCTGACGTTTACCCACTCGCCCGCCTCGTCAAACCAGACGGAGAAGCTGACGTCTCTGAGCGTATCGTCCTCCGTGTTCACGTAGCGGCCCGCCGCCTCGTCGTAAACATAAAATGGCAGATCCAGCGAAACGTACGTATGGAACCGGACAAACCGGATCTCGTCAGAATAGCCGCTCATAGCCGTCATCAGATCCAAAAGGGCGTACACGTCCATTTCCACGTCGCCCTCCACGACCAGCGTGCCGTCTTCAAAGGCGTACGGCAGAACATTGCAGGCTTCCGGGAGCGCACCGATATGCAAAGCTCCCTTCGGCTCATAAAAACGGATCGATTGATCGGCGGGGAACGCGGCTTCCGACGTCCGAACCGTTCCGGCGCAGATCACGGTCTCCAAGCCGCCGTTTCCGGCAAACGCGCCGCCGTCAAGCGTAATATCTCCGTTCAAAATCAGGGTATTCAGCGCGTTGAAACCCGCAAACGCATCGCTGTTAACAGCCGTGATCCCGTTTTCCGCTACGATCACCTTACAGTCCGCGGCGTATTCCGCAAGCGGCGTCTGCGCCAAATCGGTCACCGTGGGCAGCGCGCCCGTGCCCGACACAGTGAGGATCCCGTCGGCAAAGTCCAGCACGATATTTTCGTAAGGCGAAACCGTCGGCTCGTCCGGCGTGGGCTCGTCCTGCGTGGGCCCGCCAAGCAGCGCGTAATCTGCAAGCGAGAGATACGCTGCGGGACAGATCCCGATATCGCTGCCGCCCGTCTCGGCGCAGGTCGGATCGACCTGTCCGTCGGAGCTTACATAACACTGAATCTCCGATTTCTGGCCGGGGCTGCGCAGAAACCAAAAATAAACGGAACTGGCAGGATTAAGGTTATTCAGCCCCTGCGCCATTGCGTAATCCGTCCCGCTGCGGACCCGCGCGGTTCTTGAAGCAAACCAGTCGTTGTTCAGCGCCTCGGCATAGGACAGCAGAAAAACGGCGTCCTGCGTCGATTCAAACGCGAATTTGGAATAATAGTCGTCCATGCCTTCGGTCGCGTCCGATAGTGTTTTTTCACGGAGCACACCCGCCTCCTCGGCGGAAAAAGCCGTTTGCGCAAACGTATCGGAAAGCCAGGTGCGGATCGTGCTGTGCGCATAGTTGTTCAGATAGTACAGGTGCTCCGGATCTCCGTAATAATTGCTTGTTCCGGTCTCCCGATACGAAACGTCGTTGACGGCCTGGGAGTCCAGAATGACGTTCGCGATCACCAGTCCCTGTTCGGGATCCAGCACGGTCCAGGAAATCGGATCGTACCGGAACCAGTAAACCGTATTCGTTTCATACCCGCGCGCGGACTGTCCGCCGTAGTCCACGGCGGTCCCGTAGCCCTCCGGATGACGGTAGAGCGTAAAATAAACCGCTCTATACCGGACGCTTTCATACGTAACGTCTTTATAAAATGCGAAATCCGTTCCGCCGGTGACGTTATATCCGTAGGATTGCCATGGGAGCGCGGCGGCCTCTTCGTTCAGCTTTGCCGACAACGTCTCGTCTGTAACGCGCGACTGCGGATAGGAACCGAATTCGATCGTATTCCCGGCCGTAAACGCCGTCTCGTCAGCCGCCGCCGACAGCACGGTAAAGCCGCAGATCAACAGCGCAAAAACACAAAAAAAGACCGAAATGATTTTTGTTCTACGCATAAAAGCTCCTCTTTCCTTTTTATTCATCCTGCCGCAGCTCAAGCAGCAATTCGGCGGTAAACATACCGCCCTCGGCATGCAGCTGCAGCGTACCATTATATTTTTTTGCAATATCGCGCACGTTTTTCAAACCAATCCCGTGGGAGCGTTTGTCGCTTTTTGTGGTTGCGGGCAAAGCGTCCTTTTTCTGTCCGCCGCGCTGCTTTGCCGGATTGGAAATGGCGATCAGCAGACTGCTGTTCTTCACACCGGCGGAAAACGATACGGTTTTCCGTGCGTCCGTCTGCAGCGCGGCGCAGGCCTCCAGCGCATTGTCGATCAGATTGCCGACACAAACGCACATGTCCTTGGGCTCCACGCCGTTCGCGGGGATCATGCCTTCAAACACGATCTCCGTTTCGCAGGCCGCAGCGGCGGCCGACTTGATGTTCAACAGAGAATCCACAACGGAATTGCCCGTTGTAAAACGGGGCGTCACGCCCGAGACGTCGCCGGCGATCCCGTCGAAATATCTTTTTGCTCCGTCCACGTCGCCCTGCTCCAGCATGGCGTTGAGTACGATGGTGTGGTTTTTGAAGTCGTGCCGGAAGCGCCGAACGCTTTCGTCGGACTGCTCCCGGCGGGTTTCGTACAGCAGCTGCTCGTTGAGCTGCTGCAGAATGGAGTTCTGCGTGCTGACAAGCCGGAAGACCCGGAACGCAAGATACAATACCGACAGCAAAATCAGGCAGGCGGAAAAGGCATATAAAACATTATACCACTCTGTGCTGACGCCGAACTCTTTATAATAACAGGTCAACTCAAACAACAAAAGAGAAAAAATCAGCCACACCGGGATCTCGTGGAACGCGCCGGCAAGCACGTTCAGATCACGGCGGTCCGCCCCCAGCAAAACGGAAAGGAGCACCGTCCCTGCCAGCAGGCTCTCAAACAAAAGCTCCGGTACGATCCCCGCATGGAACAGAGAGGAAAGAAAGGACCAAAGCGTGTCAAGCGTCGCATAGTAAATAAACAGAACGGCAAGCGCGCGAAAAAATCGCGGTTTGCGAAACAAAAAAGGGACGGCGCAGACGGAAACGACGGTCGCGATAAAATCCAGCAGCTCATCCGCGTGCGCCGTAACCGGCGTCAGCAGCAAATAACCCGCGGCGCTGCAGGCGACGCTGACCACGGCGCAGACGGCCGCGCGCCAGCGGCCGGGCCGGGGCGTCTCCGAAAAAATCTCGCGCAGCAGCAAAAGAAAGCTGCACAAGAAAAGCAGATCCTTGGCACAGTGTAAAATACAAATCATAAATCAGCTTTGTTTCAGATAATGGATGTAGGCGTGGTTGAACGCGACGACCTTTCTCCGGCTGATTGCCACGTGCTCGCCGTTGCGCATGATCAGCATGTTCTGTTCCTTGCCCGTAATATGTTGAAAATTCACAAGAAAATGGCGGGAGGTCCGGAAAAAGCGGTCGGAGCTGAGCGTCTGCTCAAACTGTGTGATGGTTTTCTGCGTTTCCACCGTATTCCCCTCCAGCCGCACGACGACGCGGCGGTTGACGTACTCCACGTACAGGATCTTCGACGCCTTCGTAAACACCGCGTGGCGGGTGGTGCCGGTCAGCTCGATCACGGGGTCCTCCGTCTCCAGCCGCGCAAAGCTTTCCAGCGCCTCCTTCAGCTTTTCATCCTGCACGGGCTTTAACAGATACCGCAGCGCGTCCGTCTCGTAGCCCTCGGACGCGTATTCCAGATAGGCCGTGGTAAAAATAACCGCCGAATTCCGGTTTTTTTCCCGGATCATCTTTGCCAGCTCCACGCCGGACATATCCGGCAGCAGACAGTCGATCAGCAGCAGCTCATAAAAAAGATTTTTCTTCAAAAACTGCGCGCCGGACGGATAAACGTCGATGAACGCCGGCAGACAAGTCTTCGGCAGCAGCGCCTCCGTTTTCCGCCGCAGCTGCTCTGCCTCTGCAGCGTTATCTTCAATGATCGCGATCCGCATCGGTTCGGTTCTCCTCTGTTTTGATGACAGTATGTTTGCTCTATCTTTTTCATTCTACATGATTCAGTGTTTGTTGTCAAAATAAAAATTAAAATACTGTGCAAATACTGTGCAAAACGCATTCTATTTTGTGTGAACGGCATTTCCCTCCCCAAATCC
>JAFSXY010000034.1 GCA_017443805.1 Clostridia bacterium
ATCTGCACTTGGTTTTTATCCCGCGTCATGGAGATGTTGTTGGCAAAGATCACGTCCGTGATCCCGTAACGGGAGACCGCATCTTTTATCGTGGAGTCGTAATAGCGGTAATCCATAATATAAACGTATTTATAATGGGCGCACAGCAGCGGCGCGAATGCGTTGCCGAAGCTGTCCTTGACGAGCAGGCAGGCCTCCCCCGACGCCTTATCAAGGTTTTCGATCACGGAAAACGGATTGTCGCCCCAAATAAACGCGCTGTACTTATAGGCGGGACGGCTGGTATCGGCGTTGTAGATCACGTTGCCGGAAAACGCGTTGCCGGCATTGTCGACGCCCGAAAACGACGTATTCACCGCCGGAACAAAGGTCTCCACCGTGTCGGGCTCGCTGCCCAGCGCCGGGTTCATGCCGGAATCGTTATAAAAGCTGCCGAGGAACCCCTCAAAGGACCGTTTGACGCAATCCTCCAGCCTGACGGGCGCCACGCCTTTCACAGCGCAGAAGTCCCGGTAGGCGTAGTAAGCGCCGAGCCCCGTCCAGTGGTGATCCGTACGGAAATAGATATATTCGTTTTTATGCGCCAGCATCGTGTCAAAGATGCTCACACGTCTGACCTGCGTCGACAGCAGGCTCTCCATATAGGCGATCGCGGTCCTCTGATCGGACACGGATATATTCTCCCGTACGCGCGAATCGAGAATGATATCGGTGCTGGTGGGAATGATCATGGAATAAACGGTCGCCGTACCGGCGAGCCGCTCGGCCGTGCGGTTGATGGCGGCGGCGTAGTTGTCCGCCGTCGTCTGCACGAAATTATAATACTCGTAGCCCGCGTTGCCGTAAATGACGATACTGTTCAGCTTCTGCATTTTCTCCGGGACAAAGGGCTCCGTTTCCTCCGGCTCTGTCGTCTGCGGTTCCGTTGTCGGCGGTTCGGTCGTCGGCGGTTCTGTCATTGGGGGTTCGGTCGTCGTCGGCGCGGTCTCGGCGGCTGCGTCCTCCGTTACCGCTGCGGTCTCCTGCGGCGCGGCGGGAACAAAATCGGGGATGTCGTCCCCCATTACGCCCTCGTTGAACCCGGCAAGGACCGTCCCGGTGCCGATCAGGTGCTGCAGCCTTGCATTGACGGACACCAGCGTATCCCGAAACGGAACGGTATCGGAAAACCATGTTGCAATACCGGAAAAATAGCTGCCGTCCAGCAGGGCGCCGACCTGAAACTGCGGAAATTCCGCCAGCTTGCGTTTCTCCGTTTCGCTCTCGGTCGGGCGCAGCGGCAGAAGAAAGGCAACAACAGCCATCACCAAAACGACCGCAGCGGTCACCGCGATCTTTGCAATCTTAAATCGTTCACTTTCTTTACGCTTTTTCATTTTTAGCCCCCGCGCGTCAGAACTGGAAATACAGGAATGGATTGTAGGAGTCTCCCACAAGAGACAAAACGGAAAGGATGATCAGCAGGGCCGGCAGCGCCGTCTGCACGAACCCGTCCAGATAAAACAGCGGCCGGTTTTTCCGCGCCCGTTTGCGGATGGCGGCGCCGATATTTTTCACAAGCGGCGTGCAGCCGATCACGCAGATTGCGTAGAACAGGATGTATTTAACGGCAAAAGTGGTGATCTCAAAGCTCATAAAGGCGTTGCCGTTGCCGCAGAACATACCGGAAAGCACGGTCTTCATCAGGCCGAAATCCGAGAAGCGGAAGAACACCCAGCCGAAGTATACGATCACGATCAGATAAATATGCTTCAGCAGACGCGTTTTGCCGAGCAGCTTGCCGTATACGAATTTTTCCAGCACAAGGAACACAAAGAAGTACAGTCCCCATAATACGAAATTCCAGCTTGCGCCATGCCAAAGACCCGTCAGCGTCCATACGACGAACAGGTTAAAGATCTGCCGGGCCTTGCCCCTGCGGTTGCCGCCCAGCGGAATGTAAACGTAGTCGCGGAAAAACGTGCCGAGCGAAATATGCCACCTGCGCCAGAAATCGGTCACGTCGGACGCGACGTACGGATAGCGGAAATTTTCCTTATAGTGCAGGCCGCACATCAGGCCCATGCCGATCGCCATATCGGAGTAGGCGGAAAAATCCAGATAGATCTGCATCATATAAAACGCCATGCCGATCCACAGCGTCAGCGCGGAACGCCCCTCCAGCAGCGCCAAATTATCGGCATAGGCGGACACGTCCGCCATAACGGCGTCGCTTAAAAGCAGCTGGTCCACGACCGCGCCGCAGGCGTTTGCAAGCAGGGATTTTTTTGCGAGTCCCACGGCAAAGCGTGAAACGCCACGGCTGATGCCGTTCAGATCCGACTGCCGCTCGGTCAGTTCGTTTTCAATATCTCCGTAGCGCACAATGGGACCGGCGATGCACTGGTGGAACAACCCCGCGTAAAGCAGCACCCGCCAAAAAGCTTTCTGCGCGGGCACCTCGCCCCGGTAGACGTCCACAACATACGTCAGCAGCTGGAACGTATAAAATGAGATGCCGATGGGCAGCTCGGGGTGCAGCTCCGGCATGACCGCGCGGCCGCACAAAGCGTTGATGTTGGCGCAGAAAAAGCCGGTGTATTTAAAAAATCCGATAGAACCGATACACACCAGCGCCGCGAAAAACAGCAGCGTCTTTTTTTTGGCTGCCGATTTCGCAGAAGAGATCCCGCGGGAAAACAGCCAGCAAAAAAAGGACATGCCGATCAGTATCAGCACGTATACAGGCTCCCCCCACGCGTAAAACACCAGCGAAAACAGGAGCAATATCACGTTGCGCGTCTGCGTTTTTTTCGCTGCGAAGTAACAGATCAGGTTCAACGGCAAAAAAGCCAGCAGAAAAATAAGACTTGAAAAAACCATAAAACAAAATCTTTCGCTTTCCCCGAATACAGAGGGACTGTCCTGTGAGACAGTCCTCTTTGTTTTCTATTATCGCGCATTTTCAGAAAAAAAACAAGAATAATTACAAAATATTCATAAATTTTTTTTGCGCCGTTTTTCGGAAAATAACCGTTGTGTTTTTTATATAATTATGGTATCATAATTTCCAACGTATTTATATCTGAAGGATTTCGGAATGAAAAAGATATTAAGCCTTTTAAAACCGCATACGGGAACGCTGATCCTTTCGATTTTGTTCTCCACGGTCAACACGGTCATGCAGCTGCTGCTGCCCACCTACACCAAAGAGCTGCAGACGGAGATTTTGGAATACCGCATAGACGGCATCGTGCATTACAGTCTGTTCATGCTGCTCTTTGCCGCAGTCGGCGTCGTTACGTCCATCTTAAACACGTACTTTTCCACAAAAACCTCCGTGGGCTATACGATCACGCTGCGCAACTTCATCTTCGACAAGGTCTCGCATCTGTCCCAGAGCGACATCGATAAGATCGGCGTCGCTTCGCTTGTCACGCGCACCACGAACGACGCCCGGCAGGTGCACGATTTTATCCTGTCCACGCTCAAATCCCTGATCCCCATCCCGATCATGCTGGTAGGCGGCCTTGTGCTTGCGTTCCGCATGAACCCGCAGGTGGCGAAGTTCTCGCTTTGGGTAATCCCGCTGCTCGCCGTGGTCGCAGGCGTCGCGCTCGCCATCATTATCCCGCTTTATTCCCGCGTGCAGAAGCTGGTGGACAAGCTCAACCAGACCATGCGTGAAAAGATCAGCGGCATCCGCGTGATAAGAGCGTTCAACCGTACCGAATACGAGGACGAACGCTTTGCGGACACCAACAAAAAGCTCACGGGGCTATCTCTGCTCGCCAGCCGCATCATGGCGGGGCTCATGCCCGTTCTCATGCTGCTGATGTACGGCCTTGTGTGTACGATCGTCTATATCAGCATCATCCACGTCAACGACCTGGATCCCGTGCTGGACGCCGAGACGATCCGCGCCACCGTTCCCGGTCTTTCGGCGTTTATCGCCTATTTTTCTCTGATCATCTCATCCCTGATCTCCGTTGTCGGCATTATCACCTCCATTCCCCGCGCTTCCATTTCCGGCAAGCGCATCCGGGCAATCCTGGACGCGCAGCCCGACGTCGTGGAGCCGGAAAACCCCGTAACGCCGGACGAAAAAGACAGGGGCCTTGTGGAGTTTGTAAACGTCAGCTTCCAATATAAGCCGGCCGAACCCGAAAAAGAAAAGAAAAAACGCTTCGGCCCAAAGAAAAAAAAGGACGCGCCGCCCGAACAACCCGCCGAACCGTTCCGGCTGGAGAACATTTCCTTTGTTTCCCGTCCGGGCGAGGTGACCGCCATTCTCGGCGTGACAGGCTCCGGCAAGACGACGCTGATGAACCTGATCCCGCGGCTGTACGACGTAACGGCGGGCGAAGTCAAGGTCAACGGCGTCAACGTCAGGGACCTGTCCTCTCAAACGCTGCAGGACAGCATTGCCTTCGTGCCGCAGCAGGCATTTTTATTCAGCGGCACGATCGCCGACAACCTGCGCTTCGGCAATCCGGACGCCGCGCTGCCCGAATTGTGGGAGGCACTGGAGACAGCGCAGGCAAAGACCTTTGTTTCCGAAATGCCGGACGGCATCGACAGCTTCGTATCCCAGGCGGGCAAAAATTATTCCGGCGGCCAGAAGCAGCGGCTTTCCATTGCCCGTGCGATCGTAAAGCGCGCGGATATTTTATTGCTGGACGACAGCTTTTCCGCGCTGGATCTCGCCACCGACGCGCGTCTGCGCGCCGCACTGAAAGAGCAGCTGCATGACACCAATATCATCATCGTCGCCCAGCGCGTGGGCACGGTATTGAACGCCGACCGCATCCTTGTGCTGGACGGCGGCCGCGCCGTGGGGCTCGGCACCCACCGGGAGCTCTTAAAAACATGCGACGTTTACCGGGAGATCGTGGCCACGCAGCTCTCGGAAGACGCGTTGGAGGAGGTGCCGGACCATGCGTAAAAAAGAACGGGCAACCGTTGCGCAGGCGGAATACGTCAGCCGGTACGCGGCGTACCGCAAGGAGCGGCACAGTGAGCAAAAGCCGGAGAACTCCAAGGCGACCGCGCTGCGTTTCTTCGCGCTGATCAAACCCCATTGGGTCTTAATGACCGTAGTGGTGCTCTCCGCCATGGCGAACACCGTTTGCGACGTCGCTTCGCCGCGTTTCATGGGCAACGTGATCAACGAGATCCAGCTGCTGCTGGAAAACCGGATCCAAACCGGCGAAAAGCTCTCGTTTGAGGGAATCTATTCCTCTATTACCGTGCTCGCCGTCATTTATATCGCCTCCGCGCTGTTTTCCTTTTTACAAGAATTTTTCTCCGCGGGGCTTTCGCAGAAGCTCGTGTGCATGCTGCGCGAGCGCCTGAACGGCAAGCTTTCCAGACTGCCGCTGAAATATTTCGACAGCCAGACCAAAGGAGAGGTCATTTCCAAGGTCGTCAACGATATTGAAAACGTCAGCTCCAGCCTGCAGAGCAGCATCCTCACGATCATTACGAGCGTCATCAAGGTGATCGGCAGCCTTGTGATGATGCTCTCCACCCGCAACTACTATATGACGTTCGCAGCCGTCGCCCTCGTGCCGGTCTCCGCAGGGCTTTCCTACTGGGTCTCCAAAAAGTCCAGGATCTGGTTCCGCCGGTACTGGGATTCCATGGGCGACCTGCACGGACACATTGAAGAGATGTTCGCGGGGCACACCCTCGTGCGCATGTTCGGCCACGAGCAGCAGTCCGTGCGGGAATTCCGTGAGATCACCGGACGGCTCGGCAAAAACAGCTTTACAGCCAATATGATCTCGGGCGTCTTAAACCCCGTGCTCACCCTGATCAAAAACATCAACTACACGGCGCTTTGCCTGTTGGGCGGCTATCTGTATATCGGCGTCCGGGAGGGCACCGTCAGCATCCGCTTCGGGGGACTTGGCGATATTACGGCGTTTTTGACCTATTCCGGATACTTTTCCTCCCCCATCATCAATCTTTCCCGCATCATCAACAGTATCCAGTCCTCCCTCGCCTCTGCGGAGCGCGTGTTCTCCGTGCTGGACGAAGAAGAACAGACGCCGGACAGATACGACGGCGAGCTGCCGACGCCGACGCGCGGGCAGGTGGAATTCAGGGACGTCACCTTCAGCTATTCCCCGGACCGGAAGCTGATCGAGCATCTGGACCTTACGGCGGCGCCCGGCAGTGTGACCGCCATCGTCGGCCCCACCGGCGCAGGCAAGACCACGATCGTCAACCTTTTAATGCGCTTTTACGACATCCGGGACGGGCAGATCCTTTTAGACGGCACGGATATTTATTCGATCCCGCGCGACGACCTTCGCAAAAATTTCGGCATGGTGCTGCAGGACACGTGGCTGTTTAAGGGCACGATCCGCGAGAACATCCGCTACGGCCGCGAAACGGCGACGGACGAAGAGATCGAGGCGGCCGCAAAAACCGCCGGCATTTACGATTACATCGTCTCCCAGCCCAAGGGCTTCGATACGGAGCTGACAGAGGACGCCACAAACCTTTCGCAGGGCCAGCGGCAGCTGATCACGATCGCGCGTGCGCTGGTCGCAAACCCCGAAATCCTGATCCTGGACGAGGCGACGTCCTCCGTCGACACCAAAACCGAGCAGCAGATCCAGGCCGCCATGGAGACCCTGATGCAGGGGCGCACCTGCTTTGTGATCGCACACCGCCTTTCCACCATTAAAAATGCGGATACGATTTTGGTTATGAAAAAGGGCGCCATCGTTGAGCAGGGCACGCATCAATCCCTGCTTGACGCGGACGGCTATTACGCGCTGCTTTATAATTCTCAGTTTACGGACGGCATTCCGCCGGAAGATTGATCGGAAAACGGTGTTTTCCGATCAATTAATGAAATATTGCCTGCGGCAATATGAAATCCGTCCCATGGGACGGGTGAAATCGCCTGTCGACGGTGAAATATTTCGTCGCAGACGAAATATTGCGGACGGGCTCCGCCCGTACCCGAAGCGGACGCTTTGCGTCCGCAGCTATTCGCTGTTAGCTGTTAGCAGAGTATGTTTTAACTCGGAATAAAATCAAAACCCGAAGGGGTTTCCTGAATTTTTCATTTTTGAAAGGAAAAGGACTATGTTAAAAGGCATTTCTCCCGTCATTTCTCCCGAGCTGCTGAAAATTCTCTGTGAAATGGGACACGGAGACGAGATCGTGATCGGCGACGGCAACTTTCCCGCCGCATCCAACGCAAAGCGTCTGATCCGCTGCGACGGGCTGGGCGTACCGGAGGTGCTGGACGCCGTCCTGCAGCTGATCCCGCTGGACACCTACGTACAAAGCCCCGTAAAGCTGATGGCGACCGGCGCGGGCGAAGAAACGCCGGAGATCTGGAAAACCTATGAGGAGATCGTCGCCAAAAACAACGGTCCGACCGAGATTTCCCAAATCGAGCGGTTTGCCTTTTACGAGGCGGCAAGAAACGCCTACGCGGTGATCGCCACCAGCGAGACGGCGATCTATGCCAACGTCATTCTGAAAAAAGGAGTCGTTTTGCTATGAAACGCGTACTTGCTTTTGATTTCGGCGCTTCAAGCGGCAGAGCGATCCTCGGCTGCTTTGACGGCGAAAAAATCACGCTGGAGGAGGTGCACCGCTTTTCCAACGACCCCGTATCGGTCAACGGCGTTTTTTACTGGGACGTGCTGCGTCTGTTCCACGAGATCAAACAGGGCCTGCTGAAAGCCAAGGCGGCGGGCGGCTTTGACAGCGTGGGCATCGATACCTGGGGCGTGGACTTCGGGCTTTTGGACGAGGACGGCAGACTGCTTGAAAATCCCGTTCATTACCGGGACGCCCGTACGACGGGCTACATTGGAAAAAGCGCGGCGTATATCGCGCCCGAACGCCTTTACGGCATTACGGGCATCCAGTTTATGGAATGCAACACCTGTTTTCAGCTTTTAAGCCTGAAGGAAAACCGGCCCGAGCTGCTGAAACGGGCAAAGCACCTGCTGTTTATGCCGGATCTTTTATCCTATTTTTTAACGGGAAAAATGGTCAGCGAATACTCCATCGCCACCACCTCCGGCATGATCGACATTCAAAAGCACGACTGGAGCGACGAGATCCTTTCCGCGCTCGGTCTGGAGCGCGAGCTCTTTGAGCCGATCGTTAAAACCGGCGCCGTGATCGGCAAACTTTCGGACGCGCTTTGCGAAGAGCTGGGGCTCCCCGCGGCGGACGTGATCGCCGTGGCGGGACACGATACGCAGTCCGCCATCACCGCCGTACCCTGTGCCGAGGGCGACTTTGCCTTTATTTCCAGCGGCACGTGGTCGCTTTTCGGCACGGAACCGGACGCGCCGATCATCAACGAAACGTCCATGCGCTACAACTTTACCAACGAGGGCGGCTACGATTACGTGACCGGCTTTTTGAAAAACATCTGCGGCCTGTGGCTCATTCAGGAAAGCCGCCGACAGTGGAAACGTGAAGGAAAGGAATATTCCTTTGCCGAGCTGGAAAAGCTTGCGCTTGAAAGCGCGCCGTTTGCCTGCTTTATCGATCCGGACGCGCCGCAGTTTGCTTCTCCCGGCGATCTGCCCGGCCGCATCCGCGACTACTGCCGGCAAACGGGACAACACGTGCCCCGGACCACCGGCGAAGTGGTGCGCTGCATCTATGAAAGCCTTGCCATGAAATACCGGCAGGTCTTTGCAGGTCTGCAGGACTGCACCGGCAAACGCTTCAGCCAGATCAATATCGTGGGCGGCGGCACAAAGGACGGCTTATTATGCGCCATGGCGGCCTGCGCCTGCGGCGTGCCGGTATACGCCGGCCCCACGGAAGCCACAGTTTTGGGCAACGTCGCCATGCAGCTGATCGCACAGGGAGAATTGCCTGATATCCGCAGCGCAAGAGTCTGCATTGCAGACAGCACCGCGCTGAAACACTATGCACCGAAGGACGAGGCGCTGTGGGCGGCGGCATATGAAGCCTTCCTTGCCGCGACAAACAAAGCATGACCTACGATCTGACCGATATTACAACCGTAAAAAAGCTCCTTGCCCGGCAGGGTTTTACCTTTAACAAGGCGCTGGGGCAGAACTTTATCACCGATCCGGACGTGTGTCCGCACATCGCCGAAAGCTGCGGCTGCACCGACCGTGACGGCGTGCTGGAGATCGGCCCGGGCGCGGGCGTACTGACCGTGGAGCTTGCCAAACGCGCGAAACGGGTGACTGCGATCGAAGTGGACGCCAGACTCATCCCGGTGCTGGCGCAGACGCTGGAAGAATACCGCAACGTGCAGGTGCTTTTATCGGACGTATTGAAAACGGACCTCGGCGCGGTGCTCCGGGAACAGTTCACGGACTGTGAAAAGCTGTATGTCTGCGCAAATCTGCCCTATTACATCACCTCGCCCGTGATCATGTACCTGCTCAAAAGCCGCCTGCCGGTGGAAAACATCACGGTGATGGTGCAAAAAGAGGCCGCCGAGCGGCTCTGCGCCGAGCCGGGGAGCCGGGAAGCAGGCGCCGTCACGGCCGCGGTCCGGTACTACGCCGCGCCGGAGATCCTGTTCAAAGTCAAAAACACGTCCTTTACCCCCGCGCCGAAGGTGGACAGCGAGGTGATCCGCTTAACGCCCCTCGCGGCGCCGCCGATCGCAGTCGCGGACGAGGATTTCTTTTTTGAGACCGTAAAAGCGGCGTTCTCCCAACGGCGGAAAACCGCCGCAAACGGTCTGTCCGCAGGGCTGCATATGTCAAAGGAAGCGGTTTTTGCCGCGTTGGAGGCAGTCGGACTGGACAAAACCGTCCGGGCGGAAACGCTGACGCTTGCCGGACTTGCGGCGCTGAGCGACCGACTGATCATAAGAAGAAACGGGAAATAAAAGTGGAAAACGAACAGGCGAAATTCATTGTTATCGAGGGGCTGGACGGCACCGGCAAAACCACGCAGATCAAACGTCTGGCGGCATATCTCAAACAGCAGGGCCGCGCCGTTTTTACGGACGCGGAGCCGACGTCCGCGCCGACCGGGAAGCTTTTGCGGCAGATTTTGTCCGGCGAAATAAAAAGCGACGAGTGGGCGACGGCGGCGCTGTTTTTTGCCGACCGCGTACGCCACAATACGGACGAAAACAACGGCATCAAAAAACACCTTGCAAACGGTGAAACCGTGCTTCTGGACCGCTATTATTTTTCCACCTTCGCCTATCAGGGCGCCAATACGGACGCAAACTGGACCATGGACCTGCACTACGGCTGCCCTCAGATCACGCGGCCGGACCTGGTGCTGTTTTTAACCATGTCGCCCGAAAAATGTCTGGCGCGCATCCGCGCGGGCCGCAGCGAAAATGACATTGAGATCTATGAAAATCCGGAGGCGCTGACCAAAGTCAGCGACCGTTTTGATACGGTATTTTCGCTTGTGAAAGAAAAGGAAAACGTCGTATATATCGACGCCGACGGCACGCCGGACGAAGTGTTTGCGCGCATCAGCGCGGCCGTGGATACGTTATGGAAATGAAACAGTATCTGTTTTTCGATTTTGACGGTACCGTCATCGACAACTCCGAGGGCATTTACAACTGCATCCGATACGCCCTGAAAAAAATGGATCTGCCGATCCCTTCCGAAGCCGTCCTGCGCAGCTTTGTGGGCCCGAGCCTGCACGACTCCTTTTTGCGGCACTGCGAAAACGATCCCGCGCGCGCCGACGTTTTTGTGGACTTCTACCGCGAGCGCTATGCGCCGGTCGGCAAGCTGGAGGTCAGGCTCTACCCCGACATGAAAGAGATCCTGCAAAAGCTCGCCGCCATGGGCTATACGCTTGCCGTGTGTTCGGCAAAGCCGATGGACTATATCGTGGATATCGCGAAATACCTGGGTATTTACGAGCTGTTTTCCTTTTACAGCTGTCCGGGCTTTTCGGTGACCTCCTCAAACAAGGAGGATCTGATCAACGCCTGCCTTGCGCGTTTCGGCAATGACAAAGAAAAAAGTCTGATGATCGGCGACACCAAATTCGATATCCTCGCCGCCAAGATAACGGGCGTGCAGGCGCTTGGCGCGCTGTACGGCTTTTCCGCTCCCGGCGAGCTTGAGATCAGCGGCGCGGATTATCTTGCGGAAGATACGGAGGCGCTTTATGAAATCCTGTGTGATCTTCGGCGCGGGACCCTTTGACGGCCGTACGCCGGTCCCCAAAGCCGATCTGTATATCGCCGCGGACGCGGGGCTGGAGACTATGCGAAAAACGGGGCTGAGCCCCGATCTCGTGATCGGCGATTTTGACTCGCTGACGGCGCCCCTGCCCGCCGAGACCGAGATCGTCCGCCTGCCCGTCAAAAAGGACGTCACTGACCTGGACGCCGCCGTGCGCGAGGCGCAAAAACGCGGCAGTGATACGTTTTATTTGTTCGGCGTGCTGGGTGGGCGGCCGGATCACAGTTATGCGAACCTCTCTCTCCTCGCGCGCCTTGCTTCCGACGGCTGTAAGGCGACGCTTTACGGCGCGGGCTACACGGTCACGGCCGTACACAACGGCTGCCTGTGCCTTGCCGCCAGAGAAAGCGGCACGGTCTCCGTGTTCTCCTTTACGGACAAAAGCGAGGGCGTAACGATCCGGGGCCTGCAGTACGCATTGGAAAACGCGACCTTGACGTCCGGTTTCGCGCTCGGCGTGAGCAACGCTTTTCGGGGGCTGCCGGCGGAGATCTCGGTAGAAAACGGCGTGTTGCTCGTTATGGTCGAAAACGCTTGACAAACGGCATATTTGTGCTACAATAAATGGGAATTTAACAGGGGTGCCTCCGGCTGAGATGCGAAAGCAAACCCTTGAACCTGATACGGACCATACCGGCGTAGGGAGTTAAATTACAAAAACGTAATTTTTTCCGTACGCATATGCGTGCGGATTTTTTTTGGAGGGACATAAATGGCTGATGCGAAAAAAAGCAAAAAATATCTGATCATGCTCACGGAATGCGCCGTGATGCTGGCGCTGGCCGTCATACTGAGCCTGATTAGGATCTACAAAATGCCCATGGGCGGCTCCGTGACCATGTTCAGCATGCTGCCCGTCTGCCTGATCGCAATCAAATACGGCCCGGAACAGGGCCTCGAGGTCGCGTTTCTGTTTATGCTCACAAAGCTCGGCAAGGCACTTGTCGAGGGCGACGTCTTCGTTTATACCGTCGGCTTTACGGCGGTGCTCGTCTGCGTGCTCTTTGACTACGTCGTGCCCTTTACCTGCCTCGGCCTTGCGGGCATATTCAAAAAACACGGCAACGCCGGGATCCTCGGCGGCGTCGTCGCCGTGATCGTACTGCGGTTTGTCTGCCACTTTATCACGGGCGTCGTCATCTGGGGCCAGTGGGCGCCGGAGGGCATGGGCAAATATCTGTATTCTCTCCTCTACAATGGACAGTATATGCTGCCGGAGCTTATTATCACCGTCGTTCTTGCCGCCGTGC
>JAFSXY010000035.1 GCA_017443805.1 Clostridia bacterium
AAAGGACGGCGTAGGCGATCTTCTGCAGGAATTTTGCGTACTTGGTCTGGGTCTCTTTTACCGCGTTCTGGTTCCGGGCCCAGTACAGATCAATGATCTGTGCGTCTTCCATGAAATAACCTCCTCAATTTTTGGCTTTCATACACTAAAACGCAAAACAACGTGGAAGGGTTACACAATTTTTGAAAAAAAATGAAAAAATGCAAAAAAAAGGGAGCTGCTGCATCCGCTGCAGCAGCTCTGCCGGTTTAATGATAAGAATGCGCCTGCTGCAGCAGCATATCCTTGACTTTCATCGTGCGTGCTGTTGCGCTGCGCTCGTTTTCCTCCAGCTTCATGGAGATATAACGAATGGTCTCTTCATATTGCGGGATCATCACGTGCTCCAAGGCGTTTACGCGCCGCCGCGTTTTTTCGATCTCCGCGGCCATCAGCTGACATGCCTTTTCCGTTTCCGCAAGCCGCAGCAGCAGCGGGATGATATCCGAAACGTATTTTACCGCGTCGTCCAGATCCGTGGAGGTAAATGCAAAACCGTAGGGATATATATCCGAGCCGTCCGCGGTTTTCAAGGTTGTTTCAAATACGGGGATCATCACGCTCATCACGTTTTTCTCGGTGACCTCCACGCTCATCTCCTGCATGGGCATCATAAGGGACGCTTCAATATCGGCGTCGTTCATCACGGCGCGTGCCAGCGCCATATGGCGGTTGGCCTCTTTGATGCTCTGCTCCACCTGCTGGCGCAGGGCCTTGTTCTCCCGTATCAGCTCCATAAACCGCCGCATCAATTCGTCGCGCTTATCCTTTAAGAGCTTGTGCCCGCGGCGGGCGGTGACCAGCTTGCGTTTCAAGTTGGTCAGCTCCATACGGGTTGGGTTGACGTTCAGTATAGCCATTTGTTATGCCTCGTCATAATACTGCTCCAGCAGTTCGTTGCTGATCCGCTTTAACTCGCTGCGGGGCAGGATCTTTAAGAGCTGCCAGCCGATATCCAGCGTTTCCTCAATGCTGCGGTCGGTAAAGTTGCCCTGTGAGACGTACTGCTGCTCAAATGCGTCCGCAAATTTTGCGTACAGTTTATCGGTCTCCGTCAACGCAGCTTCACCCAGAATAACCATCAGTTCTTTTGCGTCCTTGCCTCTGGCATAGGCGGAGAACAGCTGGTTCATGGTGTTGGAATGGTCTTTCCTCGTTTTTCCCTCGCCGATGCCCTTGTCCTTCAGACGGGACAAAGAGGGCAGTACGTCAACGGGGGGTGTTACGCCGCGGCGGTAGAGCTCACGTGACAAAATGATCTGTCCCTCGGTGATGTAGCCGGTCAGGTCGGGGATGGGATGCGTTTTATCGTCTTCGGGCATGGATAAAATCGGAATCATGGTAATGCTGCCGGGCTTGCCCTTCTGTCTGCCGGCGCGCTCATAGATAGAAGCAAGGTCCGTATACATATAGCCGGGATAGCCGCGGCGGCCGGGCACCTCCTTGCGCGCGGCGGAAACCTCACGCAAAGCGTCGGCGTAGTTCGTGATATCTGTTAAAATGACAAGCACGTGCATGCCAAGGTCAAAAGCGAGATACTCGGCGGCCGTCAGCGCCATTTTCGGCGTCGCGATCCGTTCGATCGCGGGGTCGTTCGCCAGGTTGGTAAACATTACTGTACGGTCGATGGCGCCGGTCTCCCGGAAGGATTTGACAAAGAAGTCGCTCTCCTCAAACGTAATACCCATGGCGGCGAACACCACGGCAAAGGATTCGTTCGTACCGCGTACTTTGGCCTGTCTTGCGATCTGCGCCGCAAGCTGCGCGTGAGGAAGGCCCGAAGCCGAAAAGATGGGCAGCTTCTGTCCGCGGACCAGCGTGTTCAGCCCGTCAATGGCGGATACGCCCGTCTGGATAAACTCGGAGGGGTACAGCCGCGCGGCGGGGTTCATCGGCCTGCCGTTCACGTCCATCCGTTTTTCGGGGATGATCTCCGGTCCGCCGTCGATGGGGCGGCCCAGGCCGTCGAACACGCGGCCGAGCAGATCCGGGGAAACGCCCAATTCCATCTGCCTGCCGAGAAAGCGGATCTTGCCGGTGGCAAGGTTGATGCCCTGCGCGTTTTCAAAGAGCTGAACCAGCGCGTTGGAGCCGTTGATCTCCAGCACGCGGCAGCGGCGCGTTTCGCCGTTTTCCAGCTCGATCTCGCCCAGCTCGTCGTATTTTACGCCGTCAACGTCCCGTACTAGCAGCAGCGGGCCTGCAACTTCCTGCAGCGTTCTGTATTCCTTGGGCATCAGTCTTCCTCCTTTTCGGCGATCGCGGTTTGGATCTGTTCCTCCAGCAGAGAGGCGACACGCTCAAATTCCGCGTCGGTATTCTGTTCTTCTACGTACTTAAAGCGTCCGATGTCCTCCCGTGCGGGCAGAGCGGCCAGCGTTTCTATGTTGGCGCCGAGCGTGAGCGCGTCGGCGGCGCGGTCATAGAAAAGCATGCACAGCCGCATCATCAGATGCTGTTTTTTCAGGGATGAATAGGTGTCCACCTCGTGGAACGCCAGCTGGTGCAAAAAGTCCTCGCGGATGGAACGCGCCGCTTCCATTTTCAGACGGTCGCCCGGGGAAAGCGCGTCCATACCGACAAGCTTCACGATCTCTTCCAGGCTTGCCTCTTCACTGAGCAGCGCCATCATGCGTCCGCGCAGCTCCATCCAGTCCGGCGAAACGTTATTGTTGAACCAGTCGCCGAGGGAGTCTGTGTAAAGGGAATAGGAGGTCAGCCAGTTGATGGCAGGGAAGTGCCGTTTGTAGGCAAGCGCGGAATCCAGGCCCCAGAAGACCTTGACGATCCGCAGCGTCGCCTGCGAGACGGGCTCCGAAATATCGCCGCCGGGCGGGGATACGGCGCCGATGACCGAAAGCGACGCTTCTCTTTTCTCACTGCCCAGACAGATCACACGCCCCGCGCGCTCGTAGAACTGCGCAAGACGCGAGCCGAGGTAGGCGGGGTAGCCCTCTTCGCCGGGCATTTCTTCCAGACGGCCGCTCATTTCGCGCAGCGCTTCCGCCCAGCGGGAGGTGGAGTCCGCCATCAGTGCGACGCTGTAACCCATGTCGCGGAAATATTCGGCAATGGTGATGCCGGTATAAATGGAGGCCTCGCGCGCCGCCACGGGCATGTCGGAGGTATTGGCGATCAGTACCGTGCGCTCCATCAGGGATTTGCCCGTATGGGGGTCGATCAGCTCCGGGAATTCATTCAAAACGTCCGTCATCTCGTTGCCGCGCTCGCCGCAGCCGATGTAGACGACGATATCCGCCTCCGCCCACTTTGCAAGCTGGTGCTGCGTAACGGTCTTGCCGCTGCCGAAGGGGCCGGGGATGGCCGCAACGCCGCCCTTTGCAATGGGGAAGAGCGTATCAATGACCCGCTGTCCCGTGATCAGGGGCATGTCGGGAGAAATTTTGTTTTTATAAGGTCTGCCGCGGCGGACCGGCCACTTCTG
Organism: Clostridia bacterium; assembly: GCA_017443805.1. GTDB lineage: Bacteria > Bacillota > Clostridia > Oscillospirales > Acutalibacteraceae > RUG806. The sequence goes on from JAFSXY010000035.1 coordinate 3,485, forward strand.
CATCAGCGTAAGGGGAATATCCTTTCCCGCGGCGTCCGTTAAAGTGGCGACCGTATCGGTCACGGTATATTCGCCCGCGGAAATTTCTTTCAATGTTCCGCTTATGCCTGCGGGCACCATGATATGGTGGCGCACGACGTCTGTTTCCTGCACGTAGCCGATAAAATCGCCGCCGGTTAAGTTTGCGCCGGGCTCGGCTGTGGGCACGAACTGCCATTTTGCGTCCCGGTCAAGGGAAGGCACTTCAATGCCTCGCGTCAGGTTGTTGCCGGTCGCGGCCATAATCGCCTCCAACGGACGCTGGATACCGTCAAAAATGCCCTTGATGAGGCCCGGGCCGAGCTCTACGCTCAGCGGCATGCCGGTGGATTCCACCGTTTCGCCGGTGCCCAGTCCCGCAGTCTCCTCATAAACCTGTACGGATGCGCGGTCGCCGTGCATCTCGATGATCTCGCCGATCAGACGTTTATCCGATACGCGGACCACGTCGAACATATTTGCGTCGCGCATGCCTTCGGCAATGACCAGAGGGCCTGCGACCTTTACGATTTTACCAATACTCATGCATATATTCCTTTCACAGAATAAAAATCATAGGGTGTGGCTGCTTGCTTATTTCAGGATATCCGCGCCGACCGCCTTTTCCACTGCCTTGCTGATATTCGCCATGCCGATCCCCGTATCGCCGGTCACGCCGGGGATCGGGATCAGGGCGGGCGTCGTTTTGTCCCTGTAGCGGGCAAGCTCCGTTTCCATTTCGGAAGCGAGCTTTTCGGTAATAAAAATCACGGCGTAATCGTCGGCGATCTGCCGTAAAAGCTTTGCGCCGTCTGCGCCGGAGTTTGCCGGCAGCACGTCAAGTCCCGCGGACGCAAAGCCGTAAATGCTGTCACGGTCGCCCATGACGCCGATTTTATACATAAGTTTTGCGCATCCTCTCTCTGATGATCTCGTCGCTTTGTCCCGTCGCCTTACCGGAAAGGATGATCCTCAGGTTCAAAATTTCGGTGTTGACGGCAAACCAGTATCCCAGCAGCGGCGTGATGCCGAAAATTTCGCTTTTGCCCGCCGTCAACAGCTCCGTTACGGCGTCGTCCGCGTATTTTTCAAAGACGGCCGGGCTTTCTTCAAGCGCCCGCCCCGCATTTTGCAGCGGCGTGGACGCCAAAAACGCAAAGAAGTCGTTTAAGGTTTGGGCGGCGTCGATCAGTGTTTGCTTTGAAAAATAAGAACAGTCGCACACGGCGCGTTTTTTAAAGCTGTCCGCCTTGCCTGTCAGGATGCAGCGGTAAATGACCTTGATGTCCGTCAAAGCGGCCTGCAGCTGCGCAAGCTTTTCTATCATGGGGTCGTCGGCTTTTTTTGCATAGTCGATCGACCATTCCATGGCGGCGCGGTCGATCACGGAATCGCCCAGCTGTGCGAAACGGGTTTTTGTAAGGATGTTGTATGCGCTGCGGTCGCAGTGCTGCAGTTCGGGCGGCAGCTTGTCGTTCTGCCGTGCGAAAACAAGCGCTTTAAGCTCCTCCGGATCATATTTGGAAGGGAAGCGGAAAAGTCCGTCCGTGCTTTTTTCATTGACCAGCGCTTTGAGAATGACCTTCAAATTATGAAAGTCGTTTTTGATCAGCACGGCGTCCATCTGCCGCTCGTCCGGCAGGATGCTTTGCAGCAGCTCCCAGGTCTCGCGCAGTTTTTTGTCCAATGCTTCTGCGTCGCCGTCTGTGAGATCGTACCCCTTTTCACGCAGCCGGCGCACGGCTTCTTCATGGCTTTTCGCCGCGATAACGGTATTCAGTTCCGATTCGGTCAGCAGCTTTGTCTCATGGACACGGATCCGCGCGACCGCATAGGTGTATTCCGAATCTTTCATGTCATGTTCCTTCTTTGTCTTTTCAAGGCAAAGTTTTCGTTCGTTATGCGAACAGCGTTTCGGCTGCCCGGCGCTTTAATTCGTCCCGCGCGGAGTTGAACAGCGCGTCAAGCGCGCAGTTGATCTCCACGTCGCCGTATTTCAGCAGAAAGCCGTCCGGGATGTCCGCCGGTATGTCGGAAAGCGTGACGCCTGCAGGCAGACCCGATGCGAAGTCCTGCGGGAGCCTTGCAAGATCGTCTCTGCCGAAAAACAGCACGCCGGGACCGGGCTGGACGTTTTTTTCGATCAGCGCGGAGAGCATGGAAAAGTATTCCTGTGCCGGCGCTTCCTTTACGGTGCGTTTTGCCTCGGCTAAAACGCCGTCCGTTAAAGCGGTCTTTTCCCGCAGTAGATCCGTGCGGCTTTCCATGGCTGCGGCGGAGCGTGCTCTGGAAAGGATCTGCTCTGTCTTTTTCTTCGCGTCCGCTTCGTATTTTTTTACGGTCTCATTGCCGTCCGCTTCGGCGCGCGCCAAAATACCGGCGGCCTTCTCGGCTGCCGACAAACGGATCTCGTCGCACTGTGCAAGACACTCCTCCTGCAGACGGGCAATGATTTTTTCAAGTCCGGACATAAACGTCCCTCCGATTTAAGCTCTGAACGTGCTTGCAAGCCCGTTCAGGCAAAGCACGGAGATAAGCAGCGCAAGAATGGCGTAGGTCTCCACAAGCGCGGCGAAGGTGATGGCCTTACCGGATTCATTCGGCTTCTTTGCAACAATGCCGACGCCCGCTGCAGCCGCTTTCGCCTGATGCAAAGCGGAGAAGTAACCGACCACTGCCATGGGCAGATCGGCTGCCATGAAAGCAAGTCCCTGCTGCCAGGTGTACGGCGGGATCTGGCCGCCCATCAGACCTGTAAAGCTCAGCGTTAAAATGGCGATCAGCAGACCGTAGAGGCCCTGCGTGGCGGGAAGCACCTGTAAGATCAGGACCTTGCCGAATTTGGAGGGATCCTCCGATACCACGCCCGCGGCGGCCTGACCGACCAGAGAAGTGCCTCTGGCGGAGCCCATACCGGGAAGACCTGCGGCAAGCACCGCGCCGAAAACGATGAAGAAGATTGCAAGACTGTTGCCCATGATTTATTGTTCCTCCTTGAACCTGTAATATTTTGTACTTGCTTCAAAGGGCACGAACGCTCTGCCGCCGCCCTCGTAAAACTTGGAAAAGAACTCCACGTACTGGAGCCGGTTTGTATGCACGTATGCGCCGATAATGTTGATGGCCAGGTTTGCCGTATGTCCGGCGACAAAAACCAGAATAAAGGCGATTACTTTAATGATCGGGTTTTTCGGCAGCGTGCCGAGCATGTTCATGACCTGCCCGATGACGCCGGTCGCCATGCCGAGCGCCAATAGCCGCGCGTAGGACAGTACGTCGCCGAGATAACCGGAGAACAGGTTGTATACACCGTAAAGTCCGCCGCCGAGCTTGCCGCCGATGCTCTTGGAGTGGCGTCCCGCCGTAAGGATCACAAGGATAAGCCCCGCGAGGAGAATGTAAACGTAGACCTTTTCCAGCGCGCCGTGCACCGACATAAAGGTGTTGTACAATACGGTGCCGAGGGCGGAATAATCGTCCGGGATGCTGTCCTGCACAAAGAGCCCGAAAAAGATCGGCGCAATGCCGATAACCGTTAAAAAAGTGGGGATCGTATCAAAAACAGCGTCCAGCCTGTGTCCGTTTTTTATATCCGTGTACCCCTTCATGCAAACGCCCCAGAACAGATGCGCCAGCCCCAGGATAAAGCAAAGGATCAGCACGTTCATGGTGTCTGTGACCGCATCCGTCCATATGGGCGGCAGGGGATTGAAGTTTTCCATGTGCAGGAATTCCCTGCAGATCACGCTGCCCGCGTCGCCGAACCAGCTGCCGTACATGGCGCCCCAAAATACGGTGGACAGCCCGCAGAAGAAGTACATGCGCAGCGAGCGCTTTTTCTTTTCCTCCATGTTGCGCTTGAACAGCAGCAGCCCGCCGGTTGCCAGTGCGATAAGCAGTCCGTAGCCTGCGTCCGAGAGCATCATACCGAAGAAAAAGTAGTAGAAAAACGCCATAAAGGGCGTGGGGTCGATATCCGCTTTCGAGGGCAGGGAATACATGCCCGTGATGTTCTCCAACGGTGAAGCGAAGAAGCCGTTTGTCAAAAGCACGGGCACGTCTTCGTCTTCGGCCGGCTCTTTGATCTCCATGGCGGCCTCGTAATGCGTTTCCACATACTTTTTCAGTTTTTCCGCGTCTTTTGCCGCCGCGTACCCCTGCAGATAGAACACCCGCTGCGTCTGGGGGATCTTTTCAAGTGCGGAGAGCTTGTCCAGACGGACGGTCAGCAGATCCTCAGCTGCTTCCGTTTTTTCAAACAGAGCGCCGGAAGCCGCGAGCTCATTGTTGATCGCCTCGATCCGCGCGTTGTTTTCGTCGATTTTTTCCTGCGTTTCGCGCAGGACCTCCGCCGGCGTCCGCCCCGGCGTTTCCGGCGCCGGGATAAAGCCCATCGAGCGCAGCGCTTCAAATACTTCCTCTGCGTCGTCCCGCAGACAGTAGACCGTCACGCAGGTCATGTCCTCCTGTGCGCTGAGGATCTCTGCGTCCACGCAGTCCCTGTCAGGCAGACGGCTGGCAAGCTCTGTGAGCAGCTGTTCATAGTCGCGTTTGTCCCGAAACAGACCGGACATGAACGCCGTTCGCTCCGTGTGACCTGCGCGTACGGTGTTCTGCTCGTTTTTCCACGGCAGCAGACTTTCTTTGAAGGTCTGCAGACGGATGTTGTCTGCCTGTAGCTGGGCGGCTTCCTTGTCAAGCGCCGACAGATGCAGGCACGCCTGCACCGTTTCATCCAGCGCGGCCTTCTGCGCTTTAACGTCCGTGTCGCTGAGCTCCTTTCGCGGTTCCAGCATGGCGGTCAGCGGTTTTTTCTGCGGGATCGCCCGGTTCAGAATGTCCATTCCCGCGCTGACGGCGGCAAGCTTTTGTTCCGTTTCGGTTTTTTGTTCCGAAAACTGTTCGTAGGTCAGGCCGTCGGTCTCGGGTGGAACGGAGAGTTCCACGGCGCCTTTACGCTGGAGATAATCTATGATCTGCGATTTACGGGAACGCGGGGCAATCAGCTCAATGGATTTGATTTTAAGCTTTGCCAAACTGTTTTCCTCCCGTTATGAGATTTGCATCAGATAATTTACGGTTTTCCGTACGGCGTCGGAAGTTTTTCCCGCCGCATTTGCACGCAGTCGGTCGATCGCCGTCTGATTTTTTTTCCGTTCGGCGTCCAGTATCCCGTCGGCTTCTTCTTCGGCGGCGCGCAGGCGTTCTTCATACGTCTGTTTACCTGCTGCTTCCGCATGGGAACGAATGGCTTCGGCGCGTTTGCTTGCCTCCAGAACGGTTTGTTCCGCTTCGGCCTTTGCCTCGTCGATCGCACGGTCGAATTTCTCTTCCGCCGCAGCAATGGTTTGCATGAGCTCGGATGCCATAGTTGGTTTTTCCCTCCTTACGGCGCACATTCTATCAATTTTAATCAGTATACCATTTTTCGTTCCGTCGGTCAAGCAATATCGGCGGTGCGACGGCATAAAAATCAAAAAAAACGGCCGGAGACATGAATACGTCGTCCGAGCCGTTTTTACTTATTTCAAAAAGGGAATATGCTGTTTTAATTTCGGAAGAACGCTTCGTATCTGCTCCAACAGAAATGCGTCACGCATCAGCAGCAATAAGCCGAAATAAATGAGCACGCCGGCGCCCGCTTCGATCGCGGTTGCGTATATGGTGCCCGGCAGCGGCAGGGAAACGGCGTAAACCGCCGCGCCCATGAGCGCCGCGGCAAAAAAATACTTTTTGCCCTGCAAGAGCACTGCCGGCGTAAACGTATCGCGCAGAAATATAAACTGTGAAACGGAAACCACTGTTTCCGCGATCAGTGTGGCAATGACCGCGCCGATCGACCGAAAACGCGGGATCAGCAGCGCGTTGCCCACGCAGTTCGTGACCATGCCGAATACGATGGAAAGCGTATATTGCCGCATCCGCTTTGAAGGAACCAGATACTGTGTGCCGAGGATATTGCTGACGCCGATGATGAATACCAGCGGGGAAAGCAGCACAAGGCACGGAATAACGGCGTCATAGCCCGGGCCGAAAAACCATGGGACAAAATCCTCCGCCACCGCGGCAAAGCCCGCCATCATGGGAAACGCAAGCAGCATCATAAAACAGAACGATTTCCGGATATAGGCTTTCGCTTTTTCCTCGTCCTTATCCGAAATGACCATCGCCATACGCGAGAGCATGATCCCGCCGATGGCCGTAATGACGGTCATGGCGATCTTTACGATCTTTTCCGCCTGGCTGTAATAGGTGACCTGCGCGTACTCGTGATTTGTCAGCCAGCCGATCATGGTCTTATCCAGCTGGGTATAAACGTTGGTGGCGATCTGCGGCAAAAACATGATCAGGACCGGCAGAATGTGCCGCTTCAGATTTAACGAACGGGGAGAAACGCCGACCAGCATCCCTTTCAGCGGGAACCACAGGCTCAGGTTGCCGATGAGAATGGCAAGCGCATAGCAGAGAATGAACTTATCAAGATCTTCTTCGCACTTAACAAAAATAAAAACACAGGCAATGCTGACCGATCTGACCACAATGGTGCGGATGCTTTGCATGCGGAAGTCTTCATTCCCCTGATAAAACCAGCTGATGTCAAACAGGGCGGCGACAAGCTCAATGCCCAACAGCGCATAGTAGCGCGGCTGGTCGGCAAAGTGGGTCAGCACCAGGTAATAGATCAGCAGGCTGACGGACATGGTAATTGTCCGGATCATCATCAATTCATAAAAGATCGCGGATTTTTTTACCGGATCGTCATGGCTTGCCGCGATCTCCCGCTGCCCGTAGAGGTTCAGCCCGATACAGCCGAATAAGATAAAGTAGTTGACAATGGAAAGAATATAGTCGTAGATGCCGAGATTATTCTCTCCCAAAACGCGTGAAAGATAGGGCGTGGTAACGACCGGCAGCAAAATGACCAGCAGCTGTGATAAAAGACTGTAGACGTAGTTTTTTCTCAGTGACGCCATATCATTCGCACTTTCCGACGGCAGCCTTCAGAAACGCGCCGTCGCGCAGTTTTTCGGACATCCGGGCGGCCGCAAGACGCATTTCCTCATATTGAGCGTCGGAAACTTTTGCGATCGCGTCGGGCAGATCGTAAAGGGACGCTACGGTAATGCCGCAATTGTTTTCTTTCACAAAATCCGCAAGCGCGGCCTGGTCCCAGATCACTACCGGGATGCCGGATGCAAGGTACAGGGACGTTTTGTGCGGATTGTTAATCTTTAAGTATTCGCCGAAAACGTCGGCGCAGGTTTTTGCGGACGGCCCGTCCCAGACCAGACCGAACTTGCCGTTGAGGATATAGGGCAGCTGATCGGATGGAAACGCGCCGTAATAGCGGATATGCTCCGCCTGCATTTCTTCAAAATTAACGCCGTAGAGGTTGAACCGGCAGCCATGAACCTCCGGCAGCTCGTAAACGTAACCGCTTTTGGAAGGCATTAAATTACCGGCGACGATCACGCCTGCGGGATCGCCCACGCGTTCCGGCTTCAAAGCAGGCTGCGTCAGATAATCAAAAATGCCGAGCGAGACAAGCTTGCTTGCAGGATAACCCATCCGGATCATGACGTCCTTCATTTTTTCATTGTGAACGATGATATGGTCAAAATATTTTAACGCGATCTCTTCTTCAAAATGGATCCGCACGCGGCGTTTCCACGCGCGGCCGCGCTTGATCATGCCGAAGCGCAGCGCTTCCAGATCGTGGATCACCGCGATCGTTTTTACGCCCTTGCGGTGGATGGCGCGCATGCGCCTGCCCAGCGAGAGCGTATTCTCCGACGGCGGCAGCTGGACCGCCAGTGTATCGCCCGGTTGCAGTTTTTTTGAAAGGAGCTTCCACTGCTTTGACGTCTCCGTGGACGCCAGCAGCTTGTGTACGGTCGTATCCCGTTTGTGCACGGCGGTCAGGATGCCGATATCCGTATAACCCAGCATTCTGAAAACGGCTTCCACGTCCTCGCGCGCTTTGATGCCTGCCGTCATCGGGCCGCCGATATTTCTTGAGAGCTCCTGTAAATAGTATTTCATGGCGAAAAGTCCTTTTTTTCTTATTTTTCAAAAGCTGATTTTTCCGGAAGGATCTGTGAGAACCAGCCGCACAGGCGGGCGTTTTCTTTTTCAAAATCAAGCTGTTCGTCGTCGTCGCTCAAACAGCACATCGGCAGCTTCCGGTGCGTGATCACGTCCTCGATCTTTTCATCGTCCGGTCCGATGGCGAACAGCGCGCCGGGTACGGCGCTTCCCGGATAAAATCTGCCGGAGGCAAGCTGCCAGTAACGGAAGAGCCACTGGTTTACGTCCTCGTTGCAGCGCACACGGTGTGAGCAGGTTGCGTCCAGCCATGTATATTCGCGTTCCCAGACCTCAAGGAGCGTGCTCTTTAGATATGCGTATGGAATATGGTAGTCCTCAAAGCCGGTAAAGTTTGAAACGCCCATCAGATACAGATTTTTAAGCGCCTTTGCGCCGTATTTCGGCGTCAGCCATTTTGCCGGCGCGCGGCGGATGCAGTCCCGTTTTGAAAAATCGGTGTTGATTACGGTCAGATTGTTTGCGACGATGTGGTCGATCCCGTCCCTGCGGCGGAACTGCAAAACGTTCTGCGCGGCTCTGTCCACCGGCAGGCCGTCCCGGAAAAAGAATTCGGCGGGCAACGGCCGGAGAAAGAACATGTCGTCGTTGGCGTAAATGAAGCGTTCCGAAAGCCCCTCGATGCGGTGCATATTCAGTTCGATCGTATGGCTGCTGAACGTGGGCAGATACTGTGCGGGGATATAATCGCGGTGATTTACAACGTGCAGTTTTTCGCATTCCGTATTCAGCCAAGATGGCAAATGTCCCCAGGTGATAAAATGCACGGTGCGGATCCAGGGCAGATTTTGCTCGATGCCGCGGAACAGATATTTTAACGTGTCCCAGTCCCGGTAGCGGATGCTGCGCGCGTCGCCGCCGGACTTTTGCGTGAAGGCCGCCTTTTCCGCCTGCCAGGCAGGATCGCTGCCGTCTACCCACGGGAACACAAGATCGATCGGCGAATGCTTTGTCTCAGCCATGCGCACCCTCCTTTTTCTGCTGCTCTCCGAAGCATACGAGCAGTCCGAGCGCCGCCCAGAACAAAATGCTGTACTCGCATTGCATAAACAGTACGCCGGAGGAGAACATGGACGCTGCGGCTGCAGTCGCGCAGACCGCGAATAAAACGGCGATGGTCTGGCCGTCCGTTTTGTCCCGCAGCGAATATCTGAATATATACGCCAGCACCCAGACCACGAAAACAGCAAAGCAGATAAACCCCAGCGCACCGTCGGAAACAAGCAGGTTCATAAAGTCGTTGTCCAGCGTTTCCATGTCCAGGTAATCGTTGTTGACGATATAGGTGTCGGGCAGATTTTCTTTTGCGTAGGGTAAAAAGCCGCTGAAGGTCGTACCGAACAGGACGTTTTTCTTAAAAATCTCCAGGCCGCTTCCCCAAATGGCAAACCGCCGGTTGGAAATATCGCCGGACATATCGTAGCCCCGATCGATGATCGGCAGGTCGGAGGTGTCCGCCGGGTCGTCGGGGGAGAGGGGATCCTCCTCTTCGATCCTGTGTTGGGCGATCGACGTCAGCGCGGCGTTATAGGTTGTTTTCGCAAGCTTCGGCGCAAAGAACAGGCCTGCAGTTACTATAAGCGTCGCCAAAATGCCGGCGGTCGCTCTTTTGAACGTGACTTTGTCTTTTTCGGAACAGAGGACCCGGAAAAGAATGTAAGCGCCGCCGCCCAAGGCAAGGCAGACGCGGCCGCTTCTGGAGTCGGAAAACACGATATATAAGAACTGTACGAGGATATTGACCGCCGCAGCGACCGTGTACAGCTTCTTTTTGTAAACGGAAATAAAATAAACGGAAAGAATAATGGCGATACAGCCGACGATGGCGCCGGCGTTCGGCGTCAGGTACGCGCCGAACAGTCTGCCGTAAACAAACCCGCGGTGCAGTTCTCCGCCGGCGACGGTTTTTACAACGGAATATCCCGTTCCCATCATGCCGAGGCTGACGCCCGCCAGAACGAACGCCACGCCGTTAAACAGATGCGCCAAAATGCAGAACCGTTTTTTCAGGAGCGTAAGGTCCGTGTCTGCGGCGTGCATGTAAAACATGAAAAAATAAAAAGCCCAAAATATAAGGTATATAATATTTTTCTTTATATCATATTGTCTGTTTAAAAGGATGGATACGGCGCAGACGGCGCATAGCCCCGCCAGCGGGAGGATCGCAGGCATTTTGATGTAGCTTTTCAGATTGAGCAATCTGATCAAAAGCAGCGCCGCGCCGAGCAGATAGGTCGGCCACATGATCACGGAGATCACGGGCGTTGCGTAGGTCAGGTTGTTAAAGCCGAGGCAGACATAGAAAAAAAACAGAATTTGAAAAACAAATTCCGACTTTTCGATCCAAGGGCGCCACCGGTTCATTTTTTCTTTCATTGTTTTTTTTCGGGACGGAAAAACGTCCCGCCTCCTCTTTTCAGACAAACAGTTTCTGCAGCGCGCCGAAGACCTTCGGTGCGGCGGCAATGTCGTAGTTTTCTTCGGCAAGCGCGTTTGCGGTGGAACGTCTGCCGTCGTTTTTATGCTGTTCAATGACGTCCGCCCAGGCCTTTGCGCCGGCGTCAGGGGAGAGAAAGCTGACGCAGTCCGTCAGTTTGATCTCCGGTGTGATCCGGGAAGAGAGAATGCAGGGCAGCCCAGATGCCTGCGCCTCAACGCCCACGATCGGAAGTCCCTCGTAAAACGAGGGCAGGATAAAAATGTCCGCGGCGGAATAAAGCGCCGGAATGTCGTTCCGTATGCCGAGCTGCAAAACGGTGTCTTCGGTGCCCGTTTCCCTGATGTGGGACAAAAGCGCATCCCGCATTTCGCCGTCGCCCACGGAAAGAATTTTGTAGCTGCCGCTTTTCTTTTTCAGCTCTGCGGCGATATCCGCCAGCAGCAGCGGGTTTTTCTGCAGGCTGATCCGGCCGATATGCAGTACGACGGTCTCTTCGGGCAGGAGTCCGAGCGAAGCGCGCGTCTCTTCCCGTTGTACCGTGTTGTAGCGGAAAGCGCGTACGTCGACCATATTCGGCACGATCAACGCTTTTTTCGCGTTTGCTTTTGTGAACATGTGGTTCGCAGCAAGACATGAGCAGGCGACAAAGCCGGAAGCCTCCAGATTGAGCAGGGGCTTGGTCAGCCGGTGCAGCCGCACTTTATCCGTGCTGCCGTTATGGCTGTGCACCACGATCTTTCTGCGAAGCAGCCACGGCACCAGCGCCGTTACAGCTGCGCCGGCGTCGAGGATATTGAAATAGACCGTTTTGTATTCCGGATGCGCTTTCAGCAGCCGGTACATTGCGGAGAGATGTTCTTTGAGCGCTTTTCCTTTTGCGGGTATGAAAAAGACGCTGCAGCCGTATTCCTCCAACAGGTCCCGGTAGGCGATCTGCGGGAAATCGCAGACAAAATCAAACCGGCCCTTCGGACAGTTCTGGATAAGCGTCGTTAAATACTTTTCAATTCCGCCGGGGTTGTCCGTCATGCCGTAGACGAGCACCTTGTCCGGAATGGCGTGTTCCTGCATACGATCGTCCTTTCTCAGCGGTAAACGAGCGCTACGGCCTTGCCGGTCAAAAGCGCGGCAAAAGCCGGACAGCTTTTGATCACAAAGGCGGCCGGTCTGTAGGTTTTGGAAATCGTTACGGAGGGATCATATAAAAGCCGTTTTGTAAGCGGCGAGGTTTTCATCTGTTCGACCCGTTTTTTTTGCTCCCGAACGGAAAGCTTTGCGGCGCGGGACGCGTTGCGGCCAAGCGCGGAGAGCATATAACGAAGCAAACGGTTTGCAAGGATGGAGGCGTTTTCCCTCGTGAGCGCGCCGTTTTGCTCCAGGTATTCCGTCATACGCGCGATGCGCTTTTCGCTCAGCACGTAGTAATCGGGTATAAAACCGTGCGTCACGCTGCCTGCGTGCCGGACGTAGTGATACCCCGAAATGCCGCAGACACACAGCGTTTGTGCATGTGCGATAAAGTCGATATTGAACGTAAAATCTTCATATAAAGTATCTGTATTAAAACGGATTTGATAAGTGTTCAGAATGGAGGCACGGTACAGGGAGTTCCACTGGTAACCGAACAGCGTTTGTTCCTCCAGCTGTGCGACGGCGGCGGGGATCCGGTCGCCGCAGTACATACCGTCCGCGGGAATGACGTCGTTCCTTTTTTTCTCCGTGCCGTCGCCTGCGAAATAGATCTCTGTCAGCCCCCAGACGATCTCGTCTGCGTTGTTTTCCAATAAACGCGGCACGACCTGCTCCAGCAGACGGGGCGCAAACGCATCGTCCGCGTCCGCAAAGCCGATATAAACGCCTCTTGCGCAGGCAAGTCCCAGATTTCGCGCGGCGCCTGGACCACCGTTTTTTTCTGCGGAAACGATCTGCAGGCGGCTGTCGCCTGCGGCAAGCGTCTGCAAAACCGACAGACTGTTATCCGTAGAGCAGTCGTTGACGCATATCAGTTCCAGATCACGAAATCCCTGTCCCAGCACGCTTTGTACCGCCGCGGTGAGATAGCGTTCGGCATTGTAAACCGGCATGATGATGCTGATGAACGGTCTTTCATCCATAACGCCGCTTTGCTCCTTTACCGTAAAGAATTCTTCGCCGCGAACAGGGCGGATTCGATCACCTTGTCCATATCGTAATAGCAGTACTCCGCCAGCCGTCCGCCGAAAATGACGTTCTTCTCCTGAATGGCAAGCTCTGCGTATTTGGCATATTTCTCGTGGTTATTATTATCGTTGACCGGGTAGTACGGCTCCATGCCCTCCTGCCAGGTAACGGGATATTCCCGCGTGATGACCGTCGTTGGCTGTTCTCCGAATTCAAAATGCTTATGCTCGATGATGCGTGTAAAAGGCGTTTCGCGATCGGTATAGTTGACGACGGCAACCCCCTGAAAGTTGTCCGTATTCGTCAGTTCTTCGGTTTCAAAGTGCAGGCTGCGGTATTCAAGCTTGCCGAAACGGTAGTTGTAATAGGAGTCCAGCGTGCCGGTGAAAACCACTTTTTCCGCCTGCGAATCATAATGCTCCCGGTCGGTAAAATAATCTGCGCCGACCATGACGTCGGACCCCGCAAGCAGCTTTTCGATCAGCGGATTGTAGCCGCCGATGGGAATGCCCTGATAAGGATCGTTAAAATAATTGTTGTCGTAGCGGAAGCGCACCGGCAGACGCTTGATGATGAACGCGGGAAGCTGTTTGCAGTCGCGTCCCCACTGTTTTTCCGTGTATCCCTTTACGAGCTTGCGGTAGATGTCCGTGCCGACCAGCTTGATCGCCTGCTCCTCCAGATTTTTCGGCTTGCCCGTGATCACCGCACACTGCTCGGCGATGATCTTTTTCGCTTCATCGGGCGTGGTTACGCCCCACATCTGGCGAAAGGTGTTCATGTTAAAGGGCATATTATAAATTTCCCCCTTGTAGTTGGCAAGCGGGGAGTTGGTATATCGGTTAAAGGGTACGTAGCGGTTCACGTAGTCCCAGATGTTTTTATCTCTTGTATGAAAGATATGCGCGCCGTAGCGGTGCACGTTGATGCCGCCGATATTCTCGCAGTATACGTTGCCGCCTGTGTGCGGACGCTTTTCGATCACCAGACATTTTTTGCCTGCGTCGGTGGCTTCTCTGGCAAAAACGGAGCCGAACAGGCCGCTGCCTACGATCAGAAAATCATATTTTTTCATGCGGTACAGTCCTCTTTATTCTTTGTCTTTAAGATGCCGTTCAACAAGCGCTACGATTTCGCGATACGTCGTGTTCCTGTCAAACTGTGTCTCTGCGATATGCCGGGCCGTCTTCCCCATGGCGCGGCGGATCTCACTGTCGTTATAAAGCGCAGCCAGGGCGTCCGCCAGGGCTGCGGGATCCTCCGGCGGAACGTTCACGCCGAAGCCGTCCGCCGTGACCTTTGCCTTGAATTCGGCGTTCAGGCCGGTATTGACCATCGGTACGCCTGCCGCAAGGTAATCGCCGATCTTGGATACGATACTCTGAGACGCCTTGCTGACCAGCGAGTTGACCGTCAGGTCCGACTGCTTCAGGTATGCGCACATCACGGGGTAGGGCAGGTAGCCCTTGAACACGACGTCTGCGTCCGTTCCGCGCGCGGTCTCTTCAAAGTCTTTCCGCATCGGCCCGTCGCCCAGCAGCATGATTTTTATATTGCTCAGCCCGCGCTGTTTCAGAATGCCGGCGGCCTTGATCAGCGTGTGGATATCATAGCTTGTCCCCAGCGTTCCGGCATAAGTGATCCAGAATTCGCCCTCCGGCTTGTTGACGGCGGCTGCGTTCTCCGCTGCGCCGGCGTCAAAGGCGGCAAGGTCGTTCCCTACGTAGACGGTCACGCGGTCGGCGATATTTTTTCCGTATTTCAGCGGTTCGTCCCGGTATTCGTCCGAGGATCCCACAATGCCGTCGGCCAGCGCGTAGGTTTTTTTTGCGTAAATGCTGAAATAGGAAAACAGCACGTCGCTCAAAACGGGAACATCCAGCACCATGCGCATGGCTTCCGGCCACAGATCCTCCACATCGACAACAAACGGGATTTTCTTTTCAGCCGCGTATTTTCCGGCGGTATAGGCAAGGTAGTTGTCCGGGATCAGCGCGTAAATACAGTCGTACTGCCGCGTCTGAAGATAGGCGTAAACGTTTTTTGTGAGCATGCGGTAGCTTAAGATCCGCTTGGGCTCGATGTTTTTTGTATAGGGCTTTTCATGAAGGAACGTGATCTTGCAGCGGGAGCCGCGTATCGCCGTATTTTTTTCTTCTTCGGTGCGGTAGCGCTTTTCCCAGTGTTGAAAATCCGCGGTGAGGATCTCCGTTTCAAAGCCGTTGGCGGAGAAGTACTCCGCGAGATAATGCAGCCTGCCGAGCCCTTTTTCGCCGGGCATGGCAATATCGTCGGCAACGATCGCAATTCTTTTCATCTTTTACTTATGTAAAGACGCAGTCTTTCCCTTTCCGGTCCTTTTATTTTTTTTCGCCGCGCCGCAAAAAAAACAGGCTGCGCGACGACAGTCATATGCATAATGCATTATATATAAAAAAAAATAAAAAGTCAAATATTTCCGAAGAATTCTTCAAAACTTAATTTTTTTAAAAAATTCGCAAATGAGAAAAATATATAAAAATCAAAGAAAAACGGAGAAAAACAGAGATAATCGCCTCGATTATTAAAAAACACAAAAAAAGTGATTGACAAGCGTTTTTTCTTGTGTTATGATGAAGCGCGTTGAAAAAAGAAAACAAACAGGAGGCAGAACTATGTCAACTTATATGGCAAATCCGCAGACCGTTACGCGCGACTGGTACGTGCTGGACGCTGCGGGCAAAACGCTCGGTAAAGTTGCTGTTGAAGCCGCCGTGCTCCTGCGCGGCAAGCATAAAGTAACCTATACCCCCCACGTTGATTGCGGCGACCATGTGATCGTGATCAATGCGTCCAAGGTGGTGCTCACCGGCAAAAAGCTGGAAAACAAAATGTACTATCACCACACCGGCTACATCGGCCACATGAAAAAAGTCAAATACGGCAACCTTCTGAAGAACAAGCCCGTATTCGTCATCAAAAAAGCGGTCAAGGGCATGCTTCCCGCAAATACGCTCGGCAGAGCCGCATTTAACCGTTTGCACGTTTACGCCGGCGAAGAGCATCTGCACGCTGCGCAGAAGCCCGTCGCAAGAGAATTCTGAGAGAGGGAGGAATAAACCATGTACGAAGGCAATCCTTATTTCTACGGTACCGGCAGAAGAAAGAAATCCGTTGCCCGCGTCCGCGTATATCCCGGCACCGGCAGCATTATCATCAACGACAGAGAGATCGACGATTATTTCGGCCTTGATACCTTAAAGCTCATCGTCCGTCAGCCGCTGAACCTCACCGGCACAACGGAAAAGTTCGACGTGATCTGCAAAGTGCAGGGCGGCGGCGTCACCGGCCAGGCCGGCGCCATCCGTCACGGCCTTTCCCGCGCGCTGCTTCAGTATGACGAAAATCTTCGTCCCGCGCTGAAAAAGGCAGGCTTCCTCACCAGAGACCCCAGAATGAAAGAAAGAAAGAAATACGGTCTCAAAGGCGCCCGTCGCGCACCCCAGTTCTCAAAGAGATAATTTTACCCGAACGGGTCACACAGAGAATCCTTGTTTTGCAAGGGTTCTCTTTTTTTGCGAAACCGCGCCGAAAGCAGCGCAATTCTTTATGTAAACGCGG
>JAFSXY010000036.1 GCA_017443805.1 Clostridia bacterium
TACGATCCTCAAGGAAGAGGCGGAGGATATGAAAAACACCTATTCGCTTCTGGGCGTCAATCCCGAGGCGGAGGCCTTTGCCGGCACGGACGTTGTCATCAATACCGAAGGCGCCAACGCGCTGATCGAATGGCTGCAGTCCGATGAGGCGGCCGAGCTCATCGCGAAATACGGCGTTGAGGAGTACGGCGAGCAGCTGTTCTTCCTGCTGTAATTTATAACTGAACAAACCGTGATTGCCGCTGCCGATACCGCAAGTGTGATTTGCAGCGGCATTTTTTTGAAGAATGGAATTTATTAAAGAGGCTGTCTCGCTGCTCGTCAGCGGTGACAGGGAGATCTGGCAGATCATCGGCACCACGCTTGTCATGTCTGTTTTCTCCACCGGCATTTCCGCCGTTCTGGGAATCGCGCTTGGCGTGCTGATCGGCAAAAAGCGCTTCCGCGGCAAGGGGATTTTGCTGCGGATCACCAATACCTTAATGGGACTGCCGCCTGTGGTGGCGGGCCTGTTGGTCTTTGTGCTTTTCCGGGGCGTCGGGCCCTTCGGCAGCCTGCACCTGATGTTCAGCGTGCCCATCATGGTGATCGCGCAGGTGCTGCTCATCACGCCCGTCGTTACGGGGCTCAGCGCCGCCGCTGCGGGCGAGCGCGGCATAATGATCGCCGAGACAGCCCGGGGGATCGGGCTCTCCGGCGCAAAACAGACGCTGCTGCTGGTAAGGGAGTGCGCGCCGCAGTTCGTCAGCATCATTTTAGTCGGCTTCGGCCGCTCCATCGCGGAGGTCGGCGCCGTCTCACTGGTGGGCGGCAACATCCAGTTCAAAACGCGCGTGATGACCACGGCGATTTTGCTGGAATCCAATAAGGGGAATTTTGAAAAGGCGTTCGCGCTGGGCGTCGTTCTGATGCTTCTGTCTTTACTTGTCAACATTCCGGCGTACCGGGCGCAGGAGAAAATGCGATGATCAGGATCACGAACCTAAAAAAACGCCTGTCCGATGATTTTACGCTGGATATCCCGTCCCTCACTGTAGAAAGCGGCGAACGTGTTGCGCTGATCGGCCCGAACGGCTCGGGCAAAAGTACGCTCTTACGGCTGATTTCAGGCGCCATGAAGCCGGACGAAGGCAGCATCGACGTAGCTTTGCCCAAAGCGCAGATCGGTTATCAGCCGCAGAGCCCCTACGTATTTAAGGGGACGGTGGAATATAACGTCCGTCTCGGCGCGCACGGGGAACCAAACGTCGGGGCGCTGCTGCGCGCGTGCCGGCTGGACGCGCTGCGGGATAAAAAAACCGCCTTTCTTTCGGGCGGCGAGCGTCAGCGGACCTGTCTGTGCCGGATGCTGGCGGGACAGTACGGCCTGCTGCTTCTGGACGAGCCGCTGTCCGCCGCCGACGTCGAAACGGGCGAAGAACTGCAGCAGGTGCTTTTGGACCACTGCCGAAACGGCGGCAGGACGCTGCTGTTCGCCACGCACCTGCCCGCACAGGCGTTTGCGCTCGCAACAAAGATCCTGATCATGAACCGCGGCGCCGTTGTTGAATACGGCAGCCCGGCGGAGCTCTCTGCGCCGAAGAGCGACTTCGGCAAGCGCTTTTTATCACAGTGGAAGTGGGGATAAGCCATGCTGCACGTCGTATCGCTTTCAAAGGCGTTTGAGATCATTGATAAAAATCTGCACGCTTCCGACCTGCCGACGGAAAATGTTCCGCTTGCGCTTTCGGCAGGCAGAACGCTGGCAGAGGATATCACGGGCCGGGAAAATGTGCCCGCGTTCGACCGTTCCACCATGGACGGTTATGCCGTACGCGCAGAAGACACCTTCGGCGCGGGCGAAACGCTGCCTGCTATGCTGCAGATCGCGGGCGAAGTCAAAATGGGAGAAAAAACGGACCTTGCCCTTTTGCCCGGCGCGTGCGTAAAGATCCCCACGGGCGGCATGCTGCCGGCCGGGGCAAACGCCGTCGTGCCCGTGGAATATACCGACGAAACGGCAAACGGGCTGCTTTTGTGTTACCGGGCGGTCAGTCCCGGGGAAAACGTCACAAGGGCGGGCGACGACGTATGTGTCGGACAGACCGTCCTGCCTGAGGGAACACAGCTTTCCCCCGCGAATATCGGCGTGCTCGCCGCGATGGGGATCACACTTGTCCCCGTGTACCGTCGCCCCGCGGTGGGTATCCTCTCCACAGGCAGCGAGCTTGTGCCCGCCGATATGCAGCCGGAAACGGGCGAGGTACGCGACGTCAACGCCCCCATGCTTGCCGCGCTGTTCGAAAACTGCGGCTGCGTCTGCACGCAGTACGGCATCATCCCGGACGACGAAGCTCTTATTTTGCAAACGCTTGCCCGCGCGGCAAAAGAAAACGACGTCGTCCTGCTCTCGGGCGGCTCCTCCGCGGGGGAGGCGGACAAAACGGCCGAGGTGCTCTCGCGTCTCGGCACGGTTTACTGTCACGGCATTGCCGTCAAGCCAGGTAAACCCACGGTGCTCGGCCGGATCAATAATACGGCGGTCTTCGGTCTGCCAGGCCATCCCGCCGCGTGTTACTTTATGGCTTCGCTGCTTGTAAAAAGGCATATCGAAGCGCTGCTGCGCCTTTCCCGTGCGTCGCGCACGGCGCAGGCCGTTTTAGCGGAGCACGTTTCCTCCAACCACGGCAGGGAAGAGCTGCTCTGCGTGCGGCTTGCAAACGCGGAGGCGATCCCGGTCTACGGCAAATCCGGCGTCATTTCGCTTCTCTCCGCGGCGGACGGGTTCATCTTGATCCCGCGCGACTGCGAGGGCCTGCAAAGGGGCGCGAGCGTCGAGGTGCGGATGTTTTGAGTTTTGAGTTTTGAGAAAAAAAGACAGGGGACGGTTCCTTGTCTTTTGGGATGTTTTTGAAAACGAGGGCTTGTTTATGAAGCATAATTACCTGAACAATACGCCGCTCGAAAAAGCGCGGGAGATCTTCTTCGGCGCGGTGGAGGAAAGCGGCTTTGCGTATAAAGAA
>JAFSXY010000037.1 GCA_017443805.1 Clostridia bacterium
CGTAAGCATTTGCCGGTCGCGCGCGTCCAGCCTGTCCATCGCGTTTTTTAAGTCCAGCTTTTGCGTCAGCGTTTCTTCCGGGCCCGGCACGGGTACGGCGGTCTCCGACGCGTCGTCGTCCGCGGTCAGCGAGAAGGTCGGCAGGCACGCGGATAAAAGCCCTGCCGCTTCGGCAGGCTCCAGGCCCGCCTCCTGCGCCAGCCGGATGATCCCCGGTTCGGCTCCCAGCTCTTCCGTCAGCCTTTCACGCAGCTTGAGCAGCGCAGCGGCCTTCTCTTTTGCGGATCTGCTTATTTTTACGCTGCCGCCGTCGCGGAACAGCCGGCGCATCTCGCCTAAGATCGCCGGTACGGCGTAGGTGGAAAACCGGAAGCCGCGCGCGGGATCAAACCCCTTTGCCGCTTTGACGAGCCCCATACAGCCGGCCTGAAACAGGTCCTCGTATTCCACGCCTCTGCCGCGGAAGCGGTTGGCGCAGGCGTGTACCAGCTTCAGATTTTCGGTGACCAGCGCCTGCTTGTTTTGCGGTGCGGCAACGGCGTTCTGCGCTGCGGTCATCCTGCCCTCTTTCCGGTAATGCGCTTGGTGATGGTCACGGCCGTGCCCTTGCCGGGTTTGGATCTGACCTGCAGCTTGTCCGAAAAGCTCTCCATCACCGTAAAGCCGAGCCCCGAGCGGTCGTCGCCGGCAGTGGTGAAAAGCGCTTCCCGTGCCTTTTGGACGTCTTCAATGCCCACGCCCTTATCCCGGACTCTGATTTTTACAACGTTCGTATCATAAACCGTGACCGTAACGGTCACGCTGCCCTCGCGGTCCGGGTAGGCGTGTACCACCGCGTTGGTCACCGCTTCGCTGACCGCGGTTTTTATGTCGCTGAGTTCCTCCACGGTGGGATCGCAGACTGCGACAAACGCGGCGACCGCCGCCCGGGAAAAGCCCTCGTTGACGGATCTGGAGGGAAAGACGATTTTTACTTCATTTCTTTTTTTCATCGTATGTACGCTCCTTTTATCTGAATTCCACAAGACGTTCCAGTCCGGACAGCGCCATGATTTTCCGGTCCCGCGCTTTCAAGCCGGTCACGGCTGTTTTGCAGTGGATGGACGCCGCCTTTTTATACCGTCCCATTACAAAGCCCACGCCGGAGGAGTCCATAAAGCTTACGCCGGAAAAATCCAGCACCAGCAGCGCGGGGCTCTTTAGTAAAAGCACCTGGTCCGTTTTTTCCCGCAGCGGTTTCGCCGAATGATGGTCGATCTCGCCGCTTAAATAGACGGTCAGGGTTTCGTTTTCGGATACGATCTGCATGAAAAACCTCCTGGTCAAAAAAATCCGCTATCCATATGATAGCGGATCCTTCTTAAAAAGGCTGTCTTATTTTGTCGGCTCTAAAATTTCGGGGGATTTTAAGACGCCGGTGCGGCGCAGAACGTACTGGTAGCTCCAGTTGTCGCCGTCGCTCCTCCATGCGCCGGGGCCGTGCCAGCTCTCTTTTTCGTTCACCAGATGCACGGGGCCGAAGGTGTTGTAGCGGTGGATAAAGAGCTCCAGCGTGATGGTATGTTCGCCGTCGGACAGGTCTTTGATCGTAAGCGTGTAGGGCGGGTCGATAATGTGGCCGGCTTCTTTCCCGTCGCAGAAGACCTTGATCAGCGCGCCGCGGTAGAACGGCGCGTGCACGGTGAGGCTGCCGCCGGTCGCCGTTGCGGGGAAGCTGTATTTTACCGTGCCGCCGTAAAACGGGAAGCCCTGTTTTGTGAGATCGCCGAAGCGTATTTTCTCCGGCAGCGCGGTGATCACGGCGGTTTCGCCCGTCTGCCGTACGCCGAAGTCGCCCAGGATGAACATGTTTTCCGTATTTGTACGCGCACCGAAGGGCTGCGTGACGGTCAGCACGTTTTCGCCTTTTCTGATCTTCGGCAGACGCACCTTGAAAATGGAGATATCCACGAAGTTTCCGACGGGCGTGCTGGGTGTTTCTTCGCCGTTGAACACGATCTTGGAAACGGCGGCGTCCTCCAGCGCGAGAAAAGCGCCGTCAAAATCTATCTCACTGTCAAACGCAAAGCGCAGCGTGATTGTGTGGGCGGCGGGTTCGTCCCCGATCGTCCAGGGCTGGACCGCATGGCCGCCGCGTTCCGGGAGTCCCAGTTCTTCGCGCAGGATATTATCCAGCCGCAAAATCTCCTCTTTGCGACGGAACGTACCGCCGTCCAGCGCGTACTCCGCCGTGTCCAGCAGCAATACGTTCGGCTCGGTCAGCGCGTAGGCGGTTTCCGTGACGAACGCGGCGATTTTATGATCCGTTTGCATAAAGTCCGCAGGCCTGTCCGCGCGGCCGGGGATGAGCTTGAGAAGCAGCGAATCGTAGCCGTGCAAAACGGTTTTTATAACGGTGTTCCCGTTTTGATAATACGCGCCGAGCGCCGTGATCTCACCGGTCTCGGTGCTGCAGCATTGCGGCGCAAATTCTCCCTTCACCGTTAAAACAACGCGGCGGCGGGAGGGCAGATCCTTGTTCCCGGGCTCTTTTGTATGCGCGATGAACAGCCAGTCGCCGTCCGTATCCGCGCGCAGCTGGTACAGGAATTCATCCGTTAAGCGTCCGTTATCGTAACGCATGGAAATAAGGCGCTCGTTTTCCAGCGCGGAAAGCACGGCCGCATGGGCGTATTCCACCTGCTCGCTGCGGTCATAAAGCGCGCGTCCGCGTTCGGAGGGCACGGCGTTTTCCAGTGTCGGCGCGCCGCCGAGGAATATAAGCCTGCCGCCGGCAGTCTGAAAAGCTTCCAGTCTTTCAAGCGTTGTGGAGCGCAGGGTCTCGCAGCCCGGTACGATCACGGCGTCGTAGGCCATTTCTCCGACTCGGAGCGGCGCGCCGGCTTTTTCGCACAGCTGCGGGAAAAGCGATTCCGAAATAAAATCAAAGTCGATGCAGCCCTCTACCAGCCACCGGGTAAGATCCTGAAAACGGGCGTCCGTATCCTCGCGTATGCTGGCGGTCTTATCGTTGGGGCCCCAGTGCAGCCAGAAGGACTCCACGGGATGGACGACCGCGATTTTTACTTTCGCTTTGCCGCGCGTCAGGGCGGTGTTGACGCGGGCAAAATGGTCTTCTATTTTGCCCCACTCTTTGTACCACGGAGATTGATAACTGATGGATGCGGGATAGTCGCGCTTTGCTTCTCCCTGCATGGAGTACCAGGAAAGGTGCGGTACGCGCACGGTGATGCCCAATGCGGCCTGCCAGTCGCCCTGGTGCTTGTAGGTGCGGAAATCGCAGTCCCAGCCGGTCACGCCGTAAAGCTCCGAGAGCACGCCCTCTTTGCCGAACTGGTGCGCGGCGGACTGCGCCTGCTTGGCGGTAGTAAATTCATGGTTGTTGCATAACAGATCGATGCCCGGCAGGCCGAAGGAGCGGTAGGACCGCATGGCTTCGCCCAGCGCCGCCGTCTGCGAGTGCAGCGAAGGTTCCTCCATCATATGTCCGGTCAGATAGATATTGTGCCTGTCGCACCAGCCGCCCACGGTATCCGCAAAGGAGCTTGCAAAGAGCTCCGCGATAAAATCGTGGTAGCGGTAACGGTGGACGGAAATACGGTCGTTTGGCAGCTCCCAGAAAATTTCCGGCAGCGTATCCAGAATATCGCAGCCGTAGATTTCCCGATATAACGCCGGCACTTTGTCCGTCCAGGGCATAGTCACGTCCGTGTTTTCTTCCGGATCGCTGACCTGCAGCATGCTCTTTCTGGAAAATTGCGGCTCGTCCGTAAAGATCGCGGGCACGGTTTTGTCGAATTCGTCGCCCACGGTTTGAAGATACCGTTCATGTGTGACCTCCAGAAAACGCTCGATGGCCTCCTTGTTGAGCGTGTCGGCGTAGGTCTGGTTGTTGTACCAGGTGGAGGGCTGGTTTATTTCCAAAAACGCATACCATTTTTTTCCTGCGGCGGGCTCGTCTTTTTCGATGCGCCGGTAAGACTGCAAACAGCCGTCGGGAGAAAGCACGACGTCATAGCAGGCCAAAAGCGTTCCCTTGCCGCTTCTGCCGCCGCGGGAGGAGGAGTCGTCCGAGGTGTAGGCGGCGTCCGAAAAGGCGTTGGTAAACAGCAAACACCGTGCGCGGAAGCGCTCGTCCTTCGTGACCAGACCGCCCGCCGCGCCGGACGGCCAGCGGTCCTCATCGTACAGCCACGCAAGCATATGTTCGCTTTTTGCCTTTTCCACACAAGCCTTGATCAGGGCCATATATTCGTCGCTTAAATATCGGTTTTTCAAACCCGTGCGTACGTGCATATGAAAGCCGCCCAGGCCCATTTCTTTGAATACGTCGATCTGCCGTTCAAGCTCCTCTTTGGTAAGCAGGTCGTTCCACGCCCAAAAAGGGGTCCCGCGGTACTCCGCGGTGGGATTGCGGAACAGCTCGGCCTGCAGCGTTTTTGCCGCGTTTTTTTTGTAAAGCATGATGTCCTCCGTTTATAGGAACCCCGCAGGGTTCTTTTTTTTTTATTTTAGCATACCTTTTTTGTGTATACAACCATATTTTTTCGGGAAAAGCGCCGAAATTCATCACGTTTTTTTCTTGATTTCAGGCGGGCAAAATAGTATACTTTTGGTTGAAAAAAAGAAAAGACCATTAAAAGAAGAGGATTAGTTATGACGTTAAAGGAGCTTGCGGTCGGCAAAAGCGCCGAAGTGACCGCCGTCGGAGGAGACGGCGCGCTGCGGCAGCATTTTCTGGATATGGGCGTCATTCCCGGTGCGCGCGTAAAGCTGCTGAAGTTTGCGCCGATGGGCGATCCCATGGAGCTGCTGATCCATGGATACAACCTGACGCTGCGTCTGGCGGAAGCGGACAAGATCATGATCCGGCCGATCTCCGGGGAGGCGCCGGACCTCCCTGAAAAATGGCAGGAACCGCCGACGCCGCATCCCGGTTTGGGCGAGGGCGGAAAATTCCATCCGAAGGGAAGCGGCGATCCGCTTCCGGAGGGCGAGACGCTTACGTTTGCGCTTGTGGGCAATCAAAACTGCGGCAAAACGACGCTGTTTAACCAGCTGACGGGCGCCAATCAGCACGTCGGCAATTTTCCCGGCGTGACGGTGGACAGAAAAGACGGCGCCATCAAAAATCATCCCGAAACGCTGGTCACGGACCTGCCGGGAATTTATTCCATGTCGCCCTACAGCAGCGAGGAGATCGTTTCACGCAACTTCGTGCTGGAAAATAAGCCGCGCGGCGTCATCAATATCGTTGACGCTTCAAACATCGAACGCAATCTGTACCTGACCATGCAGCTGCTGGAAATGAACGTTCCGATGGTCGTGGCGCTGAATATGATGGACGAAGTGACCGCCAACGGCGGCACGATCGATATCAACGGAATGGAAATGATGCTCGGCGTGCCGGTCATTCCCATCTCGGCGGCGAAAAACGAGGGCGTGCACGAGCTGGTCGACCACGCCGTCCACGTTGCAAAATACCAGGAGCGGCCGCTGGCGCGCGATTTCTGCGACGAAAACACCAACGGCGGCGCCGTGCACCGCTGCCTGCACGCGATTCGGCATTTGATCGAGGACCACGCCGTCCGGGCGGGGCTGCCGGTCCGTTTCGCAGCCTCCAAGGTCGTTGAGGGCGACGAACAGATATTAAAACAACTTGCGCTTGACGAAAACGAAACGGATATGATGGAGCATATCATCCTGCAAATGGAGACGGAGCGCGGGCTGGATCGCAGCGCCGCGATCGCCGATATGCGTTTTTCCTTTATCAATAAGGTCTGTTTGCGTACGGTCAAAAAACCCGTGGAAAGCCGTGAACACAAGCGCAGCGAAAAAATCGACCGGATCTTAACGGGAAAATATACTTCCATTCCGGTGTTTATCGCCATTATGGGCCTGATTTTCTGGCTGACGTTCAACGTGGTCGGCGCGGGGCTGCAGTCGCTGCTGGAATCCGGTATTACGGCGCTCAGCGTCGGCGCGGACGCCGCGCTTACAGCAGCAAACGTCAATCCCGCGATCCACTCTCTGATCACCGAGGGGATCTTCGCGGGCGTCGGCAGCGTGTTAAGTTTTTTGCCGATCATCGTCACCTTGTTTTTCTTTCTCTCTATGTTGGAGGACAGCGGCTATATCGCCCGCGTTGCTTTCGTGATGGATAAGCTGCTGCGTAAGATCGGTCTTTCCGGCCGCAGCATTGTCCCGCTGCTGATCGGTTTCGGCTGTACCGTCCCCGCCGTGATGTCTACGCGGACGCTGCCCAGCGAGCGCGACCGTAAAATCACCATACTGCTTACGCCGTTTATGAGCTGCACGGCGAAGCTGCCGATCTACGCTTTCTTTGTGGATCACTTTTTCTCGGATTACAAGGCGCTGATCATGACGGGCCTTTACGTGTTGGGCGTATTAACGGGTATCGGTGCGGCGTTTCTTTTCAAAGGGCTTGTTTTTAAGGGCGAGGCTGCGCCCTTTGTGATGGAGCTGCCCAATTACCGGCTGCCGGGCATAAAAAACGTGGGCAGGCTTTTGTGGGAAAAAGCGAAGGATTTTCTGCAGCGGGCGTTTTCCATTATTCTGATCGCCACGATTGTGATCTGGCTGCTGCAGAGCTTTGACCTTCAGTTAAATCCCGTAACGGATTCCCGGCAGAGCATCCTGGCGTTTGTGGCAGGCAAGCTTGCGTTTATCATGCGGCCGGTCGGACTGGATGACTGGCGGATCTGTACTTCGCTGATCAGCGGCTTTTTGGCAAAGGAAAGCGTTGTCTCCACCATGGAGGTGCTGTTCGGCGGGGCGGTTTCTTCTGCCGTTTCGCCGCTTTCCGCCGCGTGTCTGCTGGTTTTCTCCCTGCTGTATACGCCCTGCGTGGCCGCCGTGTCCGCGATCCGGCGTGAGCTCGGCCGTTTTTGGGCGGTGGGCGTTGTCGTGTGGCAGTGTGTGCTTGCATGGGTGGCTGCCAGCGTCGTGCATCTGATCGGTATGCTTGCGGGGTTCGGCGTATGAACGCGGTGGACGTCATCCTGCTCATCCTGCTGGCGGTCATGCTGTTCTTTGCCGCGCGGGCGGCGTTCCGCCGGAAGAAAAGCGGCGGCTGCTGCGAAACGGGCGGCTGCAGCGGGAACTGCGGCGCGTGCCCTTACGAATGCGGTTGTAAGAAGGACGAATGAACGCGGGGTCATACTGCCGCATAGCATATACCGTATCTTTATGAAAAGAAGTGTTTGGAAATGAAACCTGACGCCGGCGCGGCGCTTCAGAAAAAAGAAGATCTCTCCGCGGCGTTCGAGCGGACTGCCGTGCGCGTTTCCGCGGGCAGCATCGCGGTGAATCTGCTGCTTTCCGTCTTAAAGCTGTTCGCCGGTATTTTCGCGCATTCCGGCGCGATGATCAGCGACGCCGTGCACTCTGCATCCGACGTGTTCAGCAGCATCATCGTGATCATCGGCGTAAAGCTCTCCGCCAAGGAAGCGGACCGGGACCACCCCTACGGCCACGAGCGCTTTGAGTGCGTGGCCGCGATCGTGCTGGCCGTCGTTTTGCTGATAAGCGGCCTGCTGATCGGTTATACGGGGATCAAAAACGTCGCGAGCGGCGAAACCGCCGTGCAGGAGCCACCCGGGCTTCTGGCGCTGATCGCGGCTGCGGTATCCATCGCGGTGAAGGAAGCCATGTACTGGATCACAAGGGCGTTTGCCAAAAAGATCCGTTCCGGCGCCCTGATGGCGGACGCCTGGCACCACCGCAGCGA
>JAFSXY010000038.1 GCA_017443805.1 Clostridia bacterium
CGGAATTCCGCGCCCGTCGGCGAAGACGTGTTGGATGCGTTGCGCGCCATCAGCACCTCGGTCTCGATATCGTACTTTTTTGCCAGCTTTTGCAGGGCGGCAATGCTTTTTTCAGCGTTCTGGTGCACGGACGGGCGGAGATTGGCGATCACGTATGCCTCGTCCGGTAGCACGTTCGGCGTGTCGGAGCCGCCGCACATGGTAAAGGCCGCCGTGGTCTGCAAAAAGGCGCCCGCCATAGGAGAAAACATGGGCAGCGCCGCCGTGAGCAGCGGACGGAACAGCCACAGGTTTGCAAGCACAAAGCGAAAATAAAAGGGCAGGTACGGCGTAACGGCCGCAAACATCTCCGGGATGGGCGTGACCATCTTTTTTTGGAAAAGACGCTTTTTTTCGGCTGCGGCAATAAATTTGGCGAGCCGCACGACAGGGGTGTTTCTCGGCGGGGTGGAGGCGTGTCCGCCCGCGCCCTTGGCAATAAATTTTACGTTGCAAAAGCCCTTTTCCACCAGACCGATCGCAGAACATTGCGCTTCCATGCCCGGCAGCAGGCCGCCGATCACGGCGCCGCCCTCGTCCATGACGACGTTGATTTTGTATCCCTTTTCTTTCAGGTATGCCGCCGCCAACTCGGAGCCGCCGCCGGAGTTTTCTTCATTGCGGGAGGAAAACAGCCACAGGTCCTCTTTTGGAACAAAGCCGTCGCGCAACAGCTCCTCCACGGCGGAAAACTCGCAGCTGAGCGTGCTTTTGCAATCCATGGCGCCGCGTCCCCAGATACAGCCGTCCTTTATGATCCCGGCGTAGGGCTCCACCGTCCACTCCTTTTGCGTGGCGGGCACCACGTCCTGATGGCCCATTAAAAGGACGCCGCCGCGGTCCGGCGCAGACCCCGGGATGCGCAGCAGGATGTTGCCGTCCAGGTCGTGCCGTTCGGCTTTCTCGAATACCAGCGGGAACAATTTGCGCATCGTATCCTGCAGGCGTAAAAATTCAGGGTAATCCTCCCCCTGTTTTTTGGAAACGGTGGGGATGCGGATCATTTCGCACAAACGGTCGGCGTACAGCTTTGCTTCCGCCTCGGTCCATCGGATGGCGGGTTTGGTTCCGGCGGGCTTTTTTTTGACTGCCGCCGCGCGTACGGCGCAGACGATACCAAGCAATACAAAAATGCCAAGCAGACAGAAAAGGACGATCAATGCGGGATGCATAGACAAAAACCTCCTGGACGTATGGTTTTGAGTTTTGAGATTTGAGTTTTGAGATAATCTACGCGCGAAAGCGCGACTACGTACCGTAGTTGCGTCTATCCGGTGCAAGCCGAACCTCTGCGGCGCAAGCCGGACACGATCTGCTCGGAGAACTGTGAGAGGATCATGGCGGCGAACATGACGGCGCAGCCGATGATCTCAACGCCCGTCAGGCGTTCATGGAGCACGACGGCGCCCGTCAGCACGCCGAACACGCTTTCCATGCACATTAAAAGCGACGCCACCGTGGACTCCGTATATTTTTGTCCCACGATCTGGAAGGTATAGGCAAGGCCGCAGCTCAATACGCCGGAATAAAGCAGGGGCAAAATCGCCGCGCGGATGGCGGACGGGTCCGGCCGCTCAAAAATGAACATCAAAATAACGGTTATGGTACCGGACACAAGAAACTGGACGCAGGACATCCGGATGGCGTCTCCTCTGCCGATGAATTTTTCGATCGCGAGAATGTGTACGGCAAAGCCCATCGAGCAGAAGAAGGAAAGCAGGTCGCCCTTGTTGACGCCGGTAAAACCGTTCGGGCCGATGCAAAGGCAGTAAAGTCCCGCGATCCCCAGCAAAACGCAGATCCACGTGGGCCACTGTACGCGTTTGCCGATCACCAGTCCGAAGACGGGCACAAAGATCATATAAAAGGCCGTGATAAAAGCGATCTTGCCGCTGGAGGTGTAGGGGAAGGCCGCCTGCTGCAGATTGCCCGCCACGCAGAGGATCACGCCGAGAATGGCGCCGGGGAGCAGGATTTTTTTGTTTTCCAGCTTTTTTTGCCTGATTTGATCGGGCGAAAGCTTTTTGTTTTGCACGGCGTCGCGGATCAGGATATAGGGGAGCAGCACCGCCGCGCCCATGAGCGTGCGGATGCCGTTAAAGGTAAAGGCGGGCACGTTTTCCATGCCGATGCTTTGCGCGGCGAAGGACGAACCCCAGATGAACGCCGTGAGCAG
>JAFSXY010000039.1 GCA_017443805.1 Clostridia bacterium
GCCGCCCGTCTGGATGTAGTAGATCCGACCGAGCTCGCCGGATTCGACGACCTTTTTCACCATCTTCATGTTTTCATCAAAACGGGGCTGGAAACCGATAGACAAAAGCTTTCCGCTGGCTTTTTCCGCACGGCAGATCGCCACAGCTTCCTCAAGCGTCACACACATGGGTTTTTCGAGCAACACGTTTACACCGTGCTCCAGGGCATAGATCGTGCACTCGGCATGGGTACGGTTATAGGTGCACACGCTTACGGCGTCCAGCTGCTCCGCGTCGATCATGGATTTATGATCGGGATACAGCCGGATACCGTCGATCCCATTGGCCTTGCAGAATTTTTCAGCCTTACCGGGGATCAGATCGGCTGCAGCTACGATTTCCACATCGGGGCACTTCAGATAATTGGCAACGTGCGCCTCGGCGATCCAGCCGGTACCGATTATACCGACCTTGATCTTTCTGCCTGTCACGTCTTCCCGGATCTCTTCGATTTTTTCCTTGAAACGGTCAAGAATATTGTCTGCCATGTTTTTTCTCCTTCATTCTTTTAATTTAATAATTGAAGCAACGAATCGTGCACACAGCCGTTAGAGCACAATACCGCGCTTTTATACCCGAATTCAGGTTTTTTTCCCGCATAATCCGTCAGTCTGCCTCCGGCCTCCGAAACAATCAGTTGGCCGGCGGCAAAATCCCACGGCGATAAGATTTCCTCAAAAAAAGCGTCCGTCCGACCGCAAGCCACATAACAGATATCCAAAGCGGCCGAACCGCTGCGGCGTATATCCGCACAATGCAAAAATATGCGCTTTGCTTTGTCGAATACCGCATCCGCCAAAGCATCTCTGTTATATGGCGCAGTGCCGAGTGAAACCAGGGCGTGCGGAAGATCCCGGTCGGAAACCGTGATTTTTTTCCCGTTCAGATATGCGCCGCAGCCGACAAGAGCGAAAAACAGCTCCTTTCGGTACGGATCATATACGGCCCCGTAAACCGGTTCGCCATCTGAAAACAGGGCGACACTGACAGCGGACGCCCCCATATGATGGATAAAATTTGTGGTGCCGTCTATGGGATCGATTACAAAGCACAGTCCCCTGGCGGCGGAAACCGGATCATTTTCCTGCTCCTCTGCGATAAATTTTGCCGCAGGGAATATCTGAATAAGCCCGTTTTCAAGATAGGTCTGTACCTGCACGTCATACACGGTCACATAATTTGCCGCGCCGTCCTTTTGCGTTATTTCGCCCTTTGCATGTTCGGGGTCCGGGTCGGCGCACATGATCTCGCCGCAGTGTCGAAGCAAAACGCCGATTTGCGCTTGCTGTTCAGAAGAAAGGATCATATCTCTTTTATCTCCAAAGCCATAGCTTTACCGTATTTCGTCTGCAGCATCGGCTTAAGCCCGTTTTCCTCATATGCTTTAAGCGCCTCTTCATTTCCGGCGTCGCAAACTGTCATTGCGTTCAAGATCTTCTTGCTTCTCAGTGTATCGCGAAGCGCGTCAAGCAACAGTCTTTCAACGCCGACGCCATACCAGCTGCTTTGCAAAAAAAGGACGAAGTGCGCGGGATAAAACTGGCGGTACATTGTGATCGGCAGTAGGGAAAGCTTAGCGTCCACATACCGTTTTGCACTGATAGCCGCCGCCTGCGGCACATATTTTTCGGTGAAAGCACGTTCGTATTGGTCCGTGTTCTCGGAACAGAGAATACAACCGATCACACCCGCAGCGTCATCCACTGCCACAAAACAGTTTCGCGGTTCACAATCAATATAATACTCGCACCGGGTAAGCGCGGTATATTTACGGGTATCCTCGCCGGCGGAAGCCGTTCCGGTATCTTCCAGGCACAGCCGGATCACGTCTTCCCGATCGTTTTGCTCGTACGGACGCACTGACGTCATGCAATTCACCTCTGAAACTATATTTTACACTGAAAAAAAGAAAAAGTCTATAAAAACTGTATTTTTTTTTGAAAAATTATGATAGAATATACGCAAACAACATAAAGGAGCCGGCCATTATGAATATAGCGACGATCGGAACGTCCGGCATTACTACGCTGTTTATATCTGCCGCGAAAAAACAGGGTCTGCATTTTACTGCCGCTTACTCACGCGAAACCCATCGTGCGGAGATGTTTGCCTCACAGCATGAAATGCCTCTGTTTTTTACCGATCTGGTACAGATGGCAAAAAGCGATGCATTTGAAGCGGTGTATATTGCCAGTCCGAATGTTTTTCACTATGAACAAAGTAAGCTGTTTCTGGAGCACGGGAAACACGTGCTGTGCGAAAAGCCGTTGACCTCTACGCTTGAACAGCAAAAGAAGCTAACGGCGCTTGCCGATGAAAAAGGACTGATTTACACGGAAGCGATCATGTCCATTCATACGCCCGCCTTCTCCGCGCTGAAACGTGCGCTGCCAAAAATCGGAAAGATCCGGACTGCCAATTTGATCTTTTGTCAGCTTTCTTCCAAATATCCGGCTTACCTGCGCAGAGAAAATCCGAATATTTTCAATCCCGCCATGCATACAGGATGCCTGATGGATATCGGCGTTTACAATCTGTATCTTGCCGCAGCGCTGTTCGGCAAACCGGACGGCATACAGTCGGACGCCGTTTTCCTTGAAAGCGGCGCGGATGCTGCGGGCACGGCCACGCTCAGATACGGCGATATGCTTTGCAATCTTGTTTATTCCAAAGTCGGACAGAGTTTTTCTCCCTCGGAGATCATCGGAGACGAGGGGACGATCTCCATCGGTTCGGTTTCTCAGTTAACGGACGTCGCACTGATTACAAAAACAGAAAAGATCCAACTGGCTGCCGCGAATTTGAGCCGGGATGAAGTGATGGGCGCCGAAGCCGGGTATTTTGAAAACGCAGTAAGAAACGGCGGCACAGAAGCATATGCCTTTGCGCGGCAGACGGCAGAGACCGTCCGGGAATTAACAGATATCATCCGTAAAGATAACCATTTTCCGTTTTAAGGAGGAGACATAAAAATGCTGAAGCAAATACCAAACGGCGTTTATCCCACAATGATCACGCCCTACACGGCGGATAATAAAATCGATTACAATGCGGTCGAACAGCTGCTTGCCTGGTACGCCGAACGAAACGTTGCGGGCGTTTTTGCCATTTGCCAATCCAGCGAAATTTTCTTTTTGAGCTTTGAAGAACGGCTCGCGCTGTTAAAATTCATCATGGCGCACAAGCCTGCGGATATGACGGTCGTCGCATCCGGCAACGTGGAACGAGACCTTGACAAACAGATCGAAGAGGCAAAAGCGTTTATTGATACGGGGATCGACGCCTACGTATTTATCTCCAACCGGCTGGCGGATGAGACGCAAAGCGACGACGCACTATGGCGCAGCATGGAAACCGCAGCCGAAAAGCTGCCGGATATCGGGCTTGGCGTTTACGAGTGCCCTTACCCATACAAACGCGTGCTCACGCCCGCCGTCATGAAGCGCATGGCAGACAGCGGAAGGTTTCAGTTCTTAAAGGATACCTGCTGCGATCTGACGCAGATCCGCGCAAAGCTGGACGCGGTTAAAGGGTCTGCGCTGAAAATATTCAACGCAAACGCCGCAACGCTGCTGGAGTCGTTAAAAATGGGCTGTGCGGGCTATTCGGGCGTTATGGCGAATTTCCATCCGGAGATCTACGCCGAGCTCTGCAATATTTATTCGACAGATCCCGTACGCGCGGAACAGCTGCAGGATTTTGTTGGCTTTTTCTCCGTGGCGGAATGCCAGTGCTACCCCGTAAACGCAAAATACTATCTGCAGCTTGAGGGGCTGGACATCAACATTGACTCCCGCGCCCGAAACAAAGCGGAATTTACGCCCAACAGGCAAATGGAAATCCAGCAGATGCGTGAACTTACAAAGGTTTTTAAAACGCTTTGATCGTGGCATCTTAACTGTTTTTTCACATTTTACGCCGGATGATAAAGGGGGGCGCGCTGCACTGCAGCGCGCC
>JAFSXY010000040.1 GCA_017443805.1 Clostridia bacterium
CTGATGATCGCGCTCGTAAACGTGCTGCTCATCCTCTTCCATACGTCTCCCGTCAACAAGCGGGCAAACAGGATCAACGTGGACGATTTTGAGCTGACGTTTGAAGACGACTTTGACGGCGACAGCCTGGATACGGAAAAGTGGGGCGCGCACGGCAGCTTTGGCGTGCGCAAGGGCGGCTACTGGAGCCCCGGGCAGGCGCGCGTGGAAGACGGCAATCTGATCATCAGCACGCAGTATAAAGAAGACGGCGCGTATGGGCCCGTCTGGTACACCTGCGGCCTGGACACCTCCCGGAGCTTTTTGCAGACCTACGGTTATTTCGAGTGCCGCTGCATCCTGCCCAAGGGAGAGGGGCTGTGGTCCGCGTTCTGGATGATCAATTCCAACGTCGGCAAAGTTTCCGGGGACGCGCTGCAGGGCGCGGAGCTGGATATCATGGAATCCCCCTTTTGGCACTTAGAGGGCAAAAGAAGCTGGCGGATCACCCAGAACATCCATTACAGCGGTTACGACTTAAAAACGAAGTACCATAACGTGGGCATTTTCAAGCTCGATAACGATCCCTATGAAAATTACAACACCTACGGCCTGCTCTGGACGCCGGAGGAATACGTTTTCTACATTAACGGCTACGAGGTCGCGCGTACGGATTACGGCGGCGTTTCCACGCAGCCGGAGTATATGATCCTCTCCTGTGAGGTGGACGGCGGCGACGGCAGGCCGACCTTCGGCTGGTCCGGCAATATTACGAACAACGACCCCGGCGCCTTCCTTGCGGAATTCAAGGTCGATTACGTCCGGGCCTATAAGCTGCCGTAAGAAACGGCGCTCCCGGAATCAAAAGGTATTCAAAAGAAACACCCGTGAAAGCTCGGCTTTCACGGGTTATTTTTGCGGGGCAAAGGTTCAGTTTTCCGTTTTATAAAAGAGCAGTTTCGCGCTGCGCTTTTCGGGCAGGGAGATGCAAATGCCCGTATCCGAAAGCTCATCGCCCGTAATGCGGACGGTCTCGTTTGTGTCCGCGTCCGTGAGCAGGTAGGTTTTTCCGCGTTCCAGCGCGCGCAGCGGGAAAACCGCTTCGCTGAACGGCGATTTTTCCCGCCGGAAGCAGAGGATCACGCCGCTGGAGTCCGAAGGGCGGTGCAGCTGGCGGGCGTTCCACGTATCCGCCTCTGTGCCCGGGGAGGTCAGAGGGTAAACGTCCTCCGAAAGCCATGGCCGGACGCGCAGGTATTCCTGCGCCCTGCGTTTGACCTGCTTCAGCGTCTGCGCTTCGCCGAACGGTTCGCTTGCGGCATAGGCAAAGCCCGTGTTGAGCGCCGGCGCAAAGGCGCTGCGGTAACGGTAGACGTCGCTTGCACGGCCCACGCCCGTGCCGCTGTAGGGCAGCCACAAATCAAACTGCAGCGCGTGCGTCTGTGCTAATTCCGGCGCAAAATTGGCGGGGCACTGCATATCGCTGCGCCAGAGCGGGACGGACCTGCGCAGCGTTTCGATATCGATCCGTCTGCCGCCGCTTGCGCAGTTGTCGATCATCAGGTGCGGGAATTTTGCCAGCAGCGCGTCCCAGAGCCGGTATAAGCCCATAATATGTTTGATCTCGGATATGCCGCGGCGGTCCGGCGCGTCGTTAAACCGCCAGACGGGCAGCGGATCCATGTTGAAGTCCTGTCGGTACCAGTCGATCTGCAGATCTTCTATCAGGGCTGCAAGCGTCTCAAAACACGCCTGCAGCGCGTCTTCGAAGCCCAGATTGAGCAGTCGGTTTTCATCTTCCGGCCTGACGGGCGCAAAGCAGTATGCGGGGTGCGTTTTCACCGTGGGGACCTGCGAGCGCAGGCGCTCCGGCTCCACCCAGAGCAAAAAATTTTTGCCGCCCTCGTGCACCGCGCGGGAAACCTCGCGCAGACCGTCCGGGTGCAGGTGGGGATTTACGCGCCAGTCGCCGGTGTGCTCGCCCCAGTCGCCCTCAAATTCGTCGGGGGAAGGTTTGTTGCTCGGACCGTACCAGCCGGCGTCCATCCAGACGGTATCCACGGGGATATCCGCTTCGTTGATAATTTTGATCCGTCTGACCGCCTCGTCCGACGGCATGCCGCCCCAGAGAGAGGCGCAAAACGGCGCGTGGTCCGCGCGTCCGGGCTGCCCGATCAGGGAAAAGTCCGCTTTGACCAGCCGCCGCCATAGATTGAAGGAATCGTCAACGTGCGTGCGGTAGGGCAGCAGTACGATCGACGCGGTGCGGATCTTTTCTCCCGGCAGAAGACGGAAATTGGCGTCTTCTATACCGGCGCGGAAACGTAAGGACGTTTCTTCCCGCTGCACTTCGGCGTGCCACTGGCCCGTCCAGCCCACGGCGGCGAAATACCCCTCGCCGCGGTAATGGAAGTTGAAAAACGGCGCGTCGCCCTGTGAAGAGCGTCCGCCGGACGCCGAAAACCGTTTCTTCCAGCCGGCAAACAGCAGATGCGGCGCGTCGAACGCGTTCGCGCCCGCGCGCTGCCAGCGGAATTCCGCTTCGCTCAGGTTGGAGCCCGCGGGCGAGAGCACCTGCGTGACGTCTTTTTCCGGGCGCAGATAGGCGCTGCGGGGCCGTTTTTCCTGATACGCCATGGGCAGAAAAACGTCCGCGTCCCAAAGTTCGCCGATCACGCCGGTGGGCGTATCGCCGTCTGCGGAAAAGGTGTTTACCCATTCTACGGCGCCGAACGTATGATACGTAACGCGTGTGGCAACGGTCAGCCCGTCCGGGAACCGGTATTCCAATATCAGCCCGTCTGCGGTTGGTTGCCGTTTTTCCGCAAGCAGGCATTGAGCAAAGGGGGCGCCGTCGTACGTAAAGCAAAACGGCGCCCGGGATTCTGTGATCAACGCTTCAAAAAATTGCTGTGCGTTATGCATAAACAAGTTCTCCTGCCGGTCTGTTTACCAGCCGAACGTGCGGCGGAAGAAATCGGCGATCTTCGCAAAGAATTCGCGCAGCTGCCGGATAAAGGCCCTGAACCCGGTGAGATG
Organism: Clostridia bacterium; assembly: GCA_017443805.1. Lineage (GTDB taxonomy): Bacteria > Bacillota > Clostridia > Oscillospirales > Acutalibacteraceae > RUG806. The sequence continues at coordinate 3,019 of JAFSXY010000040.1, forward strand.
CTCGTCGATATTCGGGTCGATTTCGGAATCGGGCGTTTTCCATTGTGCGTACAGTACGGTCACGTTTTCGTTCAGGGTGATCCGGTCGCCCTCCTTGTAGGTCCGGCCGCTGCCGTCGGGCGCGGTGTTCCAGCCCTTAAACAGGTAGAGCACGTTGGGTGCGGTGATCTTGTTGATGCCGCGCTCGGTCCCGATCACGGTCACTTCTTCGCCCACGGACGCGATGGTCGGGTTGAATACGCTGCCGAAACCGCCGTTTGCGTCATAGTAAAGCATGGCGGCGTCCTCGGCAAAGCCCTTCGTAAGGGCGGCTCTGCGCCGGACAAGGAAGTTGCTGCCCCTTTCCACCAGTGACTGATAAAGGGTGTCGGCCGCTGCGGCGTCGGAAGAGACGCTTTTATCCCAGCGGACGATATTCATGCGCGCGGACGGCGCAAGCACGGCGGCCATCGCCTCCACCTGTGCTGCCACGTCAGTGATCAGATTGGCGTCGTTGATCTCGGCCCAGCGGGCGCGGACGGCCGTTCTGAAATCCTCGTGCCGGTAGGCCGCGTTGTAAACGAGCAGATGGGGCCAGGAAAGGCCGTTCGCCCACCAGGAATCGGGGTTGCCGTTGTTGGAGCCGAACCGATCCTCGCCGTCGCCGTAGGCGTGGTCAAAGTCCCAGACGGGAGAAAATACGAGCTTGTCGCTGTTCTGTGCTTTATAGAAGAAATTGCTGGTCACGCCGGCGTCCAGATTTTCGGACAGCTCCTGCAGGATGTACATATTCACCAGCGCGTCCATGTCAAAATAATCGGTATAGTATTTGCCCTTATCGTTATAGCCTGTGGGGGAGTGCAACGCGTTGAAGGCGTCGTTGACGATGGCATGAATGTAACGGACCTCCGCCTCGGTGGCAAGCTCGGGGGATTTGATGACCACCGGCTGGCCGACGTCGCACACAAAACCGCTGATTTCATTATCATACCGTTTGTAAAGCTCCAGCTCCATCAGGTAGCCGCCGCTGATATCCGCCGGGGAAGCGGGGTATTCCACCCATTTGGCGGAGCCCGGTACCGTGCCGGATTCCACTGCGCCGTTTTTTCCCGTGCCGGCCCGCGGCAGGGCGTCCTCGTCCACGTCGGGATTGGCTTCCTCGTTCAGATCCTCCAGATCCTGAATGTTGATCCGTTCGGAGCCGACCTCCACGCTTTCGCAGATCACGTAGTTGCCCAGGTAGTCGCCGTTGATATACAGATCCACGTGCTGGTATTCGGAAGAATAGTACAGGCCGAAGGCCTTGGCGTATTCCCAGGAGAAGACGTTGCGCAGCAGGGTCTCGTCAAAGTAATTGGCAAGCAGCGTCCATTTTTTGGCTTTGCCCATGCCGAAGAGGTCGGTCTTTTTATCAAACTTGATATTGTACGGTTTTTTTGCCTCTTCCCAGGTGGCGTTGCCGCGGCCCTTGATCTGCTTTAATTCCTTGTCGACCGTTATGCCGCCGTTTTCGTAAATACGGATGTTGCCGGGCTCTTTGTTCTCTTTATCTCTGTGGATGTAATCCAGACTGCCGGACTCGGTGGTGATGTATACCGCCGGGAGCGCGGAAGAGCAGAGCACCTGCAGATTGTAGGTCTTGCCGCCGCAGGTCAGCGTATGTTTGCCGGGCGTGAAGGCGTCGGCGGTGCTGCCGGAAGCGATCTCCTCTCCGTCGATCTTCACGGCTGCGGACGCGGAAAAATAGATCTTTGCGGCCGTGAGATCCGTTTCCGCGGGCAGGAACAGAAAATACTGTCTGTCGGCGGAATACCAGTTGACCGTGTCGATGGCGGCTTCTTCTCCGCCATAGGGATTGATCTTAAACGAGCCGATCCCGATTATGTCGGCAAAAACAGCCGGCGTCAGGGAGATAAGCAGGATGGCTGCAAGCAGTACAGAAAGCAGTTTTTTCACTTTGATTCCCTCCGTCCGGTATTGAAATGCAGACGCGCCGGGTTCAGTAGACCACGACGGTCACGCGCAGGATCTTTGTAAAGAGCTTTTCTTCCGTATAGCTGATGGTAACGCCGGTTTCCGCATTGGTAAATATATAGGAGCTGACGGTGCCGAAAATCACGCTCTGGGAGTCGGTCTGTTCAAAACCGGCCTCGGTAAGCGCCTCGGTATAGCGCTCCAGCAGCGACGACGCTGTATAGCCCGCGTGCTGCAGGGCGTTGCCGTCGTATTCCATCTGCGGGTAGATCAGGCTTTGGTTGTTTTTCAGTTCCTTCGGCGCAACGCCGGTCACAGCGCCGAGATCCGGCGCGCCGTCGCTGCAGGCAAAGGCAAGATCGCCGCCCGGAGAAACGCGTACGCGGATCTCACATTTTACCTCCGGCGCTTCTTTCATATAAACCGTTACCGTGTTTTCGGGGCAGTTCCCCACGGCCACAATGTAAAGCCAGGCGTAATCGTCGCCGTTACGGTAGCTGAGCGTCGGCTTTAAGCAGTCCGTGGAGCTTTCACACAGGAGCGTGACGGTTTGATGTGAAAACGGCATGAGCACCAGCGCGGCCGTGCCGCCCACGCGCATGTGCAGGTCTTCTTCGCCGAAGGCAAGCGTCAGCGTGCGGCGGGTGCGCTCCGCCTCGGCATAGCCCTCCATCGTCAGGGGATTTGCCGTGTCAAGCGCGTCAAGATAGGAGACCGGGATCGAGAAGTTCAGGTTCTGCCCCGAGTCGTCCGAAAGCGTGTTCACGCCGATGACCCTGCCGTAAACGTCCAGCAGCGGGCCGCCGGAGTTGCCGCCGGAGATCGGCGCGGAGATCTGAATGTAGGTCATGCCCTTCTGGTACTCCGGCAGCGTGACCGCGGCGTTGGAGATCACGCCGTAGGAGAACGTGCCCGTATGTCCGCTGGAGGAGCCCAGCGTATAGATGCTGTCGCCCGTTTCGTAGCCGGAACGGCACAGCGTTGCGGGCGTCAGGGTTTTGTCGATCTTTATGATGGCAAGGTCTATATCGCGGTCAAAGGCGATCACCTGCGTTACGGGGTAGGCGTCGCCGGAAACGTCGATCACCGAGATCGACTGTGCGTCGGAGATCACATGGTAATTCGTAACGATCTGACCGTCCGCGGTATAGGCAAAGCCCGTGCCCAAAAACGTGCCTGCGGCGGTCTTTGCGCGCACCTCAAAGGTGAACGTGCTCGCCAGCTGGTAAATTTCCTTGGAGGACAGCTGCTTCGGCTCGTCTGGCTGCGGCGCGTCGATATCGTTGAGCGTGTCAAGCCCTACGGCCAAACGCAGCGTCAGCCTTGCGTCGGAAGCCTCTACCGTACCGTTTAGGTCCACATCCGCAGCGGTTTTGCTCTCCTCCGAAAGGCCGTCGTCCATTTCTACGGCAAGCCGTAAGACAAGTCTTGCGTCTGCGGCCTCGATCCTGCCGTTTAAGTCCACGTCTCCGCGGGCTGCCGCGGAGGCGGACAGCCCCAGCAGCATACAGCAGAATAAGGCGGCGGCTGCGGCAAACAGTTTTTTCATCTTATTTTTCCACCTTTCCGGGTTGACAGTATGGTAATATTACGAAAGCAGATTTTTTGTTTTTGCGTCCACGGTGAAGAACTGCGGAAATTCCGCAAAGCTCTCCACGGTCGGCTGGCCGTCGTACGTGAGGATCTGCATGATGAGCCGGCTGCAGTCGCTGCCGTATTGCACCGGCACATGGCCGCAATCCCGGATCGCCCAGGTGTACTGCGGGAACAGTACGTTTGCCAGGTCCACGTTGCCGTCGGGCGAAGTCAGCGCGTTTCCAGGCGAGCTTGCCGTGCCCATGGGCGTCACCGCCGCGCCGCCGAGCATCCAGCGGGTGTCCAGAATGCCGTCGGACTGCATCCCGGCGCCGGGATAGATCGGCACGGGGGAAGAGTTGTAGCCCGCTACGACTGCGACTGCCACGCCCTGCGCGGGCAGTGCGGACAGCAGCGTTTCCCTGTTTTCCATTACGGTTTTCAGTCGGTAGATCTTTTCGATCAGTACGGCGTAGGTCTCTTTTTCCTCCTGTGTGGGGAATAAACATGCCACTGCGTCGTCCACGGCCCCGGGCTGTACGTTCGCCCAGTAGGAGAGCATGGTGCCGAAGATATCCCGCATACAGGCATCAAACACATAATCGATCTCCGCGGATACAAAGCGGTTTAAAACGTTCGCGGCCGTTTTCAGTAGCCCCGTCCGGCGAAGAAGCCGAATGACGGCGCGGTCGCCCAAAAGCGTTCTCAAATAGTTTTCCAGCAGCGTCTCGTCGGTTCCTACCTGCTTTTGCAGGATCTCGGTCGCCATGTCCGTGCCGCAGAAGGTGGAGGATAAAAACAGCACCTTCGCAAGCGAAGAAGCGCCGTATTTGTACAGATAACAGTCCGTGATCACGCCCGCCATGCTGCAGTTGACCAGCGTCACGCGGTCGGTGCCGTGCTCCGTTTTGGCAAGCTCGATCCAGTCGCGCAGGTCGTCCGCCAGCTCGAAGGGATCCAGACGGTAGTCGTAGGTAAAGTAGTAGACGTTTTCGGCGCCTACGGTCTCACAGGCCGTGCGCACAAGCGCGTCCTCCTTGCTCTCGTTTTCATGCACGCCGGACCAAAAGTCTTCAAACCGGGCCATGGAGCCGAAGTACCGGTCGCAGCGGACGTCCTTTACGCTTCTGCCGTCGGTACCGCACGCCATATCGCCCATCACTTCCCACACGTAGTCCACCGCAGCCGCGGCGAAGCCGTGCCGGAGGCCCATGGTAAACGCGTTTTTTACGGTCTTGCCGAGCGTTTTGATGATCCCGCCCGCCGTAATGCCGTGGAAACAGAGCACCTTTTCACCCGCGTCGTTTACGGTATAGATGCCGTCAAAGTCCATGCCGCGCGCGATCACAAGCGGATACTGTGCGGCGGCAGCTGCGGCCGGCTCTTCCGCCGACAGGGCGGCATCCGCCGCAAAGGCCGGTGTGAAGCAGCCTGCAAGCAGGACGGCGCAAAGCAGGATACACAGCGTTTTTTTCATTTTATCAACCTCGTTCTTCCGGCCCGTCGGGCGCGGACATATTTACGCTGACATATTTGTCGGAGCTCAGATGCTTCCCATCAGCGCGCCGATGTTCTGCAATGCGTTTGAAAGACCGCCGAGGATCTCGCCGAGACCCTGCATGGTCCCGTCTCCGTTGAGGATGCGGCACAGGCCCTGCGCCATCTCCTCCGAGAACACGCCCATGCTCAGGGTGGTAAAGCTGCGGATCGGGATCTGCAGCGCCATGGCGGCAAGCATGCGCTCCTGCAAGGCGTCTCCCCTGGCCATCGCTTTGAACAGCTTGGTCATCAGGTCGTTGATGGTTTTGCCGGCGGGTGTGCCGGCAGCTTCCTCAAGGGACGCGTCGGGCGTGATCTTTTCCGCCGCAATGTTCCTGTAGGGGATCTCTTTGCCCAAAAGCGCGGCAAACGCGTCGTCGCTGACGCGCTGGACGTCGCCCGTATAGTAGGCCGGCGCGGCCGCACGGTAATCGGGGATCTCCACTTCGCCCGCCGTGGAGTTGACCTTGACCTTGCCGGTCAGGCGCAGATCACGGCTGGAAGCGCCCACGGCGATCTCAAAGCTGCCGGACTCCACGTGCCAGTCGTTTATGTTTACGTTGTAATACGCAAAAGCACGCTTACCCAGCGTGATTTCCACCGCGGTCTCTTCGCCGGGCTGCAAAAAGACCTTCTTAAAGCCCTTCAGCTCCCGCTCGGGACGGAAGATGGTGGATTCCACGTCCTTTACGTACACCTGCGCCGTCTCCGCGCCGGCGACAGAGCCCGTATTTTTGATCCGGAAGGAAACGGTCAGCGTGTCCGTGTCCTTTATTGTTTTTTTGCTGAACTTCAGGTCCGAATAGGCGAAGGTCGTATAGGAAAGGCCGTGGCCGAAGGGAAAACGAACGGGCAGGTCTCTTTTGTCGTAGTAACGGTAGCCGACGTAAATGCTCTCGCGGAATTCCACGCTCTTTTTCCCGCCGGGGAAGTTGTAATAGGCAGGCGTGTCTGCCAGCTTTACGGGATAGGTCTCCGCCAGCTTGCCGGAGGGGTTCGCTTTTCCCAGCAGGAGGTTTACGACGGCGCTGCCGCCCGCTTCGCCGCCGAGACAGGCGTGCAGGATGGCGGGGACTTTGTCCGCCCAGCGCATTTCTATGGGCGCGCCGCCGGAGAGCACCACCACGGTGTTGGGATTGTTGGCGGCGACCGCGCGGATCAGGTCCTCGTGGCTGCGCGGGATGCGCAGATGGTCGCGGTCAAAGCCCTCGGATTCGTATGCGCCGGTCAGACCGGCAAACACAAGGGCGACGTCGGCTTTTTTCGCCGCGCTGACGGCGTCCTGCAGCAGGACAAGATCCGTTGCGTCGCTTGTGATATCGTAACCCGGCGCGTAAACCGTCCAGATCCCCGCCTGCAGCAGCGCGTCGTAAGCGCAGTCGACGTGTTTTGTGTTGATCTGCGAGGAGCCTGCGCCCTGATAACGGGGTTTTTTTGCCATTTCGCCGATCACGGCGACGGTTTTGTTCCTGTCAAGCGGCAAAAGGCCGCCGTCGTTTTTCAGCAGCACCATGGACTGCTCGGCGATCTCGCGGGCGATATCGTGATGCTCCTCTTTTGAATACGGTCCACGTTCTTCTGCATCCATCGCGTATAAGATCAGATCAAGGATCTCGTCCACGCGCGCGTCAAGCGCTTCTTCGGAGAGCGAGCCGTTTTGCACGGCCTCGATCAGTTTTTTTACGTTGAGTCCGCCGGAGCCCGGCATCTCCAGGTTCTGGCCCGCGGCGATGCCGTCGGCGAGCACGTTTTCCGCGCCCCAGTCGGTTTCCACTACGCCGTCAAAGCCCCAGTCCTTCCGCAGTACGTCGGTCAAAAGCCATTTGTTTTCTGCGCAGTAGGTCCCGTTTAATTTGTTATAGGCGTTCATCACGGTCTTTACGCCGCCCTCTTTGACCGCCGCCTCAAACGCCGGCAGGTAGATCTCCCGCAGCGTCCGCTCATCCGCAACGGTGTCGATCGTCATGCGGCGCGTCTCCTGCGAATTGGCTGCAAAATGCTTGACACTGGCGCCGACGCCCTTGGACTGCACGCCTTTTATGAATGCGGCGGCCATCCTGCCTGCAAGGTAGGGGTCCTCTGAAAAATATTCAAAGTTGCGGCCGCACAGGGGAGAACGCTTGATGTTGACGCCCGGGCCCAGCAGCACCGAGACCTTTTCCGAAAGGCACTCTTCGCCCAGCGTCTGTCCCATTTTGTAAAGCAGATCCTCGTCCCATGAGCAGGCGGTTGCGGCAGCCGTGGGGAAGCAGACCGCCTCCGCAGAGCCCAGCAGGTCGGTCTGTTCTTTTTTGTCAACGTGTTTGCGCAGTCCGTGCGGGCCGTCGGACACCATAATGCTTTTCAGCGCGAGCTTTTCACAGTCGATCAGGTGCCAGTAATCCTTGCCGGAGCAAAAAGCGGCTTTTTCCTCCAGCGTCAGTTGGGCGAGCAGTTCGGGGTGTTTCATAAAGGGACCTCCTTTTTCGGGTGGAAATGATAATTGAATTTGGAATTGTTTTTTCTTTCGACGTTTAGCCGTCCGTCTCCAGGATCTGATCCGCTTCGCTTTCGGGCAGGCTTTCCACGTTTTTCAGCCTTTTGACGATGATATTGTTGCGGTTTTCGGCTTCCTCCAGCACTTTGCCGGCGTCTTCGATCTTCTTCTTTGCGCGCTGCAGCACGTCGCCGAATTTGTCGTACTGTCCTTTTGCGGCAGCCAGCAGGTCCATGACCTCGCCTGCTTTTTTGTTCAGCGCCACGGTGCGGAAGCCCATGGCAAGGGAGGACAGCAGCGCGGTGATCGTGGATGGCCCCGCGATCAGGACGCCGCAATCGTTATGCACTCTGTCCGCGATGTTCTCCTTTGAGGAAATGACCTCCGCGTATAGCGAGTCGGTGGCAAGGTACATGACCGCAAAGGGTGTGGTCGCGGGCGGGGAGATGTATTTTTTGATTTCCTTCGCCTCTGCAAGCACCCGCGCATCCAGCGCCTTTCTTGCTATGCGCAGCGCTTCGGCGTCCGCGGCGTCCGCGGCGTCGCAAAGCCGCAGGTAATCCTCCATCGGGAACTTGGAGTCGATGGGCATATAGGTGACGCCGCCGTCGTCCGACGACGGGATCCTGACCGCGAATTCCACGGCCTCAAGGCCCGAACCGGGCCGGAAGTTCTTTTCGTACATACCCGGCACGATCTGGTCCAAAATCGTTTCCAGCTGCGCCTCCGCCCAGTTGCCGCGTGTCTTTACGCCCGCCAGTACGCGGTTGAGCGCCGTGATGCCGCCGGAGATCTCTTTCATCTCGCCCAGCGATTTATATACGTTGACAAGCTGTTCGGAAACGGTCTTAAAGGAGGCGTCCAGGCGCTGGTTAAGGGTGCCTGTGAGCTTTTCGTCCACCGTGGCGCGCATCTCGTCCAGCTTTTTTTCATTGGAGAACTGCAGCTTTTCCACCGCCGCGGTCACGGCCTCCGTCTGCGCCTTCCCCGTTTGGCTGACTTTTTCCTGCATCTCGTTCAATGCGCGGGAAACGCGCAGCTGCCCCTCATATGTGCGCTCCGATAATTTATCGGTTTTTTCCTCCGACTTGTGCAGCGCGTCCGTTACGGCCGTACGCAGCGTTTCATTCTGCTGATAAAGGTCCCGCCGCAGCCCGCCGAGCGCGTCGTCGGTGTGGCGGATGATTTTTTCGTCGTCTGCGCCGGGCTGTCTGCGCGTACGGAC
>JAFSXY010000041.1 GCA_017443805.1 Clostridia bacterium
GACAAAAAAATCGAAACGGAGAAAAAAAATGAAACTGCAAATCAAAAAAATCGTTGCCCTTACCCTTATAACAGCATTGTCGGCCGGCGTGCTTACGCTTGCCGCCTGCAAAGGAAAAACCCAAGACGAAGAAATTACCGAACCCGAAGAAACGATCGTCGACGATTTCGGCGAAGCCGAAACGCTTTCCGCAGCCGAAAGCCTTCAATTAAAAGCTGCGATCGAAGCCATTCCCAACGGCGCCGGCACACCCCTTTCGCAAGCCGAACTGGACGATATTATGAACGCCCTGCCCTGTGTTACCATGGATTGGAGCGAGACGGAATCCTACCGCCCCACGCCCGACAGCCGTTTTCTTCTCTCACATTATGTGGACGTCAAACAAATCTCTCTGTACCATTTTATCAAATACTTTCCGGGCGGGGAGACCGACGTCTCAGATGACGAGCTGCGCGCCCTGGGTTGGGATCGAAATGAACATTACGGAGCGATCCTCCGCTTCCCCGCATCCGTGATCCGGGATACGTTTCTCCGCTACGCGGGCATTTCTCTGGATGATCTGGAGGAGGATTATAAAACCGTATGCAACTATCTGGAAGAAACCGATGCCTTTTACGTTGAGGTCTATGACGCAGAGATCGTACAGTTCTTTGCCAACAGCGGAGAGCGTTTTGCAGATAAGATCTATCTTTACGGCGGTCTGACGATCGGCGCGTGCGGGCCAAGCGTGCTGGTACTCAGGGAAAACCCCGCCGGCGGGTATCAGTTTGTTTCTCTTCTGCCCGCCAACTGGTAAATACAGGTGATAAAAACATGAAACGAAACGGAGAAAAAAAATGAAACCGCAAATCAAAAAAACAGTTGCACTGATCCTTATAACAGCATTGTCGGCCGGCGTGCTTACGCTTGCCGCCTGCAGAAATAAAACCGAAACCGAAGAAACGACCGCTGCGGAGGACTTTTTGCAGGCGGAAGATACGGACGCTTCCGACAACGCAGCACAAAAGGAAGGGCTGAACCTGTCGGAAGAGGACGAAGCCCTGCTTGCGCTCTGTGAAGTGGCGGCGGCAATTCCCAGAAATACCGGCACGCAGCTGTCAGATGAAGAGATCCGAAGGATCATGCATATGCAGAAGTGGGGCGGCTACTCCTTTGTTGCCGAAAAGGGCGAAATGATCGACAATAAAATATACCTGTACGGTTCCTTTGACGCCATACCGGACAGTGTATTCGGGGAGTATCCGAACATCGTTATGGTTCTGAACCTGTCTGAGGACGGCGGATACAGCTTTTCATCCGTTCTGCCGGACGTTGACGCCGTTACGTTGGCGATCTTCCGTGCGGTGCTGTCCCTGCCCAGAGGCACCGGCACCCCGCTGACGGAGGAAGAGCTCGCCGACGTGATGGAAGCCCTGCCCTGCCTTTACCGCGGCGATCCGCCCGTATACGAGGATTATTACAATATTCCGTCCTGCAGCGCGTTTCTCTCCTCCTATTACGCAAACGTGAAAGATATCTCTCTGTACGGCTTTTTGCGCGAGCTTCCGTGGAGAGAAGCGGAAACACAGATCAGTGAAGAAGAGGCTGCCGCGTACGCGGGCGATGGCTATAAAGACGGATATTACACCCCGCCGCGCAGGATCACGGTCTCGTATCTCGAGGACCTTTTCGAGACGTATGCAGGTCTTTCCACGGAGGAGCTGCGGGATTATTATAAAGATCTGCCCCGCGTAACGTATCTTGAAGAATTTGACGCCCTGTATTTTGTTTCGGATAATCCCGGCGTGCTCGATTTTCAGATATCCTCCGCGGAACGCATCGGCGACAAGATCTACCTCTACGAGGATCAGATCTTTTCGGGCGGCGGCGAAGCGCATGAGATCCTTGTTCTGACCGAAGCGCCCGACGGCGGATGGTTCTTCAGCGCCCATCTGCCCGCAGCCATAACGCCGTAACGTTTTTTTGCGCTTATCAAACAAAAAAAGAGGCTGCCGCATTTTATGGGACAGCCTCTCTTCCTTTTTTTGCTTTGCCGGAAGCGCGGCAGAAGGTTATGCCTGCGTGGTGGTTTCTTCCGCTTCCGCGTTCTTTTTCTTCTGCAGAAAACCCAAAAGCGTTGAAAACAGCAGGGCGATCCAGCTGATCAGCACCTGGATGCCGGCAGGCAGATTCAACGTGCGGTCCACAGGCGCGGTGGTTTCTTCCGCTATGACGATCACGTTCCCAGTGGTTTCTTCCATTATGACAGTCCTCCTTACAGATATTGCTCTGATTGTATTATAGCAATAAAGGGACACCCTTGTCAATTTCTCTTTTATACAAATTTTCCGCCCGATTTTTGCCGCAGGCGGAAAGAAAAGAAAAACAGGGTGGAAAAACGGAAAAAAACGTGCTACAATAAAAACTGTTTTTAAGAAAAAAGGGGGGCTTCAGACCGTGCAGGACGCATTTTCCCGTACCCGGATGCTTTTGGGGCAGGACGCTTTGGACGCCCTTGCCGCCGCGCGTGTAGCTATATTCGGCGTGGGCGGCGTAGGCGGCTACGCGGCGGAGGCGCTGGCGCGTTCCGGCGTGGGACGGCTGGACCTGATCGACAGCGACAAAATCAGCGTGACCAACCTAAACCGCCAGCTCCTTGCGACAACGAAAACGCTGGGCAAATACAAGGTGGACGTCGCGGAGGAACGCATCCTCGATATCAATCCCGCGTGCCTTGTGCGCACGTACAAAACGTTTTTTCTGCCCGAAACGCAGGATCTGTTCGACTTTTCCGCTTACGACTACGTGGTGGACGCCATCGACACCGTCGCGGGCAAGCTGCAGCTGGCGGAATGCGCAAAAAAAGCCGGCACGCCGATCATCTGCAGCATGGGCGCGGGCAACAAGATGGACGCCTCCCTTTTCCGCGTGGCGGATATTTACGAAACCAGCGTGGATCCTTTGGCCCGGGTCATGCGAACCGAGTGCCGCAAACGCGGGATCGAAAGCTTAAAGGTCGTTTTTTCCACAGAGCCGCCTTTGCAGCCCAAAGAAAAATCAACGGAGGACACACAAAAACGCGCCGTACCCGGCTCCGTTTCCTTTGTGCCGGGCGCCGCCGGACTGATCCTTGCGGGCGAAGTGGTCAAGGATCTTACGGGCTTTCAAAGGAACGGCGGCTGACCGCCTGCATATAGTAAAAGGGAAGCTCTTATAAAACAGGTGAAAACAAAATGATCCAAAAAATAAACTTTGCGCAGGCAAAAACGCTGATCGATACGCTGCCCGCGCTGACCGTCCTCGACGTGCGCGAGGAGGAGGAATACATCACCGGCCACGCGATCAACGCCGTTTTGCTGCCGGTGGACGACATTACCGAGGCGTCCGCGGCGGAGGTCCTGCCGGACAAAAGCACGCCCGTGCTGGTCTACTGCCGCACGGGCCGCCGCAGCGCCGAGGCGGCGCACAAGCTGACCTTGCTCGGCTACCGGACCGTTTACGACATGGGCGGCCTGATCGGCTGGCCGTACGGTCAGGAGTAAAAAAATTTATTACCGAAAAAACAACAGAAGCGCAGATGCCCCTGCGCTTCCTGTTGTTTTCGAAAAGCCATCAGGCTCCCGCTGTTGTTCCCTCTTCGTCCTTTTTGCCAAAGGAGCTGAAAATCGCTTTGACAGATGCAAAGAACGCCTGCAGCGCTTTCGCGAACCACTCAATGTAGGCCGCGGGGGAGGATCCCTTTTCGGGGAGCTCCTGTAAAACTGCCTGGAAATCGCTCAGATCAAAATCCAACATGTTTTTCACCTCTTTATATAATCTGTTTTTTTAATTATGCCTCACCGCCGGAGAAGAACGTTTTCAAATGATCGAAAATCGCCTTCAGGACGCTGAAAAACTCCTTCAGCGGAGCGGCCATCTCGTCCAGCGTACCGATCTTTTCCATTGTTTCATCCGCCCTGGTCTTTCCGGACCAACCGGCCAGGATCTCTTCGAACCCTTCGATAAACGTATATCGCATTTGCAACACCTCTCTTTTCGGATGGATATACTTTTTCGCAAATATACTATAGCACAAAACGCGGGATTTTACAAGAAAAAAATTTCCGGCGGAAAAGAATTCACAAAAAATACATATTTGACGCAAAACTTCAACACAATCCGTATTGCAATCGGACAAAAAAACGGGTAAAATGAAAAAAACGGATCACCCGGGAGAAGCGTTTCATGGAAACAGTATTTGAAGACGCAGCCGTAATCGTCTGCATAAAGCCGGCGGGCGCGGCGTCGCAGGACGACGGCACGGACCTCTGCATGCCCGCGCTGCTGCGCAAAAAAACGGGCTGCAAAGAGATCTATCCCGTCCACCGGCTTGACACGGGCGCCGCCGGGCTGACGGTCTTTGCAAAAACGCGTGCCGCAGCAGCCGGTTTAAGCCGGCAGGCCGCGGAGGGCCGCTTCCGAAAAGAATACCTCTGCGCCGTGCACGGCGTTCCCGAAAAAGAAGCGGACGTGCTGGAGGACCTTCTTTTCAAGGACGGCAGAAAAAACAAAACCTACGTTGTAACGCGCGAACGCAAGGGCGTGAAACAGGCCAAGCTCTCCTACCGGACGCTGGAGACCGTTTTTTTGCCCGACGGCCCCGTATCCGTCCTGCGCGTGCGCCTGTTTACCGGCCGGACACACCAGATCCGCGTGCAGTTTGCCTCCCGGCGGCTCCCGCTTTTGGGCGACGGCAAATACGGCGCGGCGGACCACGTGAAAAACCTGGCGCTTTTCTGCTGCAGCCTTTCTTTTCTGCATCCCGAGACCGGCGAAGCGCTGACGTTTGAACGGACAACGTCCTTCCTTTAAGACCGCAGTCTCTTTCAGAGGCAAAAAAAGGATCCCTGAACAAAAACTGAGCCGCCCCCTGTCTACTTGACAGGGGGCGGCTCAAAACAGCTCGGGGGTCCTTTGTTTTTTCATGCAAAAGCGTTTTTATGCTTTTCTTATGCGGCCGGATCGGCCTCCGCTTCAGTCTCCGTTTCGGCAGGCGCTTCCTCAGCGGGCGCAGCGTCCGCAAACGCGAAGCTCTCCGCCGCGAACAGATCCGTTTCACCCTTGTCGGCCACCGTCACGGTCACACGGTCGCCGACGTTCGCCAGCACAACCTTGTTCAAAACGCCGGCGGCGACGTAAGAATAAACGCCCGTGTCGTCTAGCTCCAGATAATAATAGCTCGTGCCGCCGATCACGGCGCTGCGGATATCGGTCACGGTGCCGGTCAGGGTGGTTCCCGCAACCGGCTGTGTGGTGTCGTCGGGCGTGCCGACGTTCGACGCGTCAAAGTTAAAGGAAACGATCACCGCGGGGCTTAACTCCGCAAGGCCCTGGATATACGATTCCAGACAGGAGCGCAGATCCACGTTTTCATTGGCGGGGATGGATACGACGTTATACTGCTCCACGTTGACCATGGCGTAGGATTTTACGATGTTCGCGTCGTCCTTCAGCGCCATAAAGTAGGTGGCCTGGCCGTCGATGTTCAAAAGGATCGGGAAGGAGGCCGTCCAGCCCTTATCCGACACCTTGCCCTCGGCGGACTTCTGCGCGGCGGACTCGGTGGCGCCGGTGGTGTTGTAGAAGAACGCTTCCTTGGTACGCTGGTTGATCAGGAAGAAGCCGAGAATGGAGTCGTCGCTCGTCACGCTCGTGACGCCGGTATACAGGTACACGTCGTCCTCAAGCGCAAGGAAGGAATAACCGTTGGAGGTCTTCTTCACGCCGGACTGGCCGATCAGGGAGTTCCAGAAGCCGCTTGCGTATTTCCCGAAGTAGTTATACTGCTGCACCAGCAGATCTGCGTCGTAGGCCTGGTCGATCCACTGGATCTCACTGCCGGTCGAACGTACCTCTTCGGAGGAGAAATACCGGGAATCACCCGTTACGGCGTCCACAAGCAGAATGCCCTGCACGTCGTCGCCGCCCACAAGGCCGATGGTTTTTTTGATGTGCTCCACCACCCAGTAGGGATGGCCGTCGTCGTCGATCTCAAAGGAGATCTCGCCGAAAATGTAGGTGGGATATTGGAAGCGGAGCAGACGCTCCAGATATTCGTTAAAGTGCTCCGCGGTGGAGTACTTGATATCGTAATCGGTAACCAGCTCCGCCTGCTGCGTGTTCAGGTTGACCTTGACATAGCCGGGAATGCCCTCGTACTCGCTGCCGACGACGGAATTTAAGAACCACTTGAATATATCGCCGTATTGCAGCGGGTAAATGCGGTAGGGGCTGCCGCGGAAGTTGATCTGCGTGGAATCCTCGTTCAGGATCTCAAACTGGCTTTCCAGATCCAGCGCCGCAAAATCGCCCAGCGTTTTGTCCGCCAGCGCGAAGGAGGCGTCCCGGTCGATCAGGGCCACGTTGTTGAAATCGGACATGCTGTCGATCAGCGATACGGTATCCGCAAAGTCCGCGTTGTCGATGGAAAGGATCCTGGAATAGCTCTTCGCGCGGAAGAAGGGAGAAGAGACCAGATATCCAACGCCCAGCACAAGCGCCAATACGCCCGCCAGCACCGCCGGGATAATGGACCGGCGTTTGACGTAGGGCACATATTCCGGTTTTGCGAACGCGCCGGAGGTCACAACGGCGCTCAGCACGAAGGAACCGAGCACAACAAACCAGTAAATATAAAATTCATAGGCCTGGAAGTTCATGGGCGGCAGCATAAAATAATAGGCAATACCCGCCGTTAAAAGCATTACGATCACGTTGACGGCCATTTTGATCCCCGCGTGCTCCGGGGGGATCAGAATATTTTTCACGCTCTTTTTTTTGCCGTTGTCGGAAAAATCCACTTTAATGGGATCCATACGGTCAACTCCTTTGTTGGCAGATTAAAAACAGTATAACACACTCCCGCCGCCGTGGCAAGCACTTTTTGCAGGCCGGACGGGAAACGACAGCCGGAAAAATTCGCTTAAAGAACAATCTTTTCAAGGCCGACCGCCGCCCGCAAAAGCAATCTTGCATCCTCGGCGTTTACCTGCCCGTTTCGGGTCACGTCACAGTTTGTAAACTGCAGACTGCCAAGCGCATAGCTTTCAAGTCCCACGGCCGCGCGCAGCGCCAACCGGGCGTCCGCCGCGCTTAATTCGCCGTCGCCGGAAACGTCGCCGAAAAGCGGCGCCTGATAAACGGCGTTAAAGTGGATATCCGCGGCTTTCAGCGCTTCGTTGCCCTCTTCGTCAACGGTGATCCGCGCCCAATCCTCCGCGCTGCCGGCAAAATAAACGTCCTTTAAGCCGTCGCAATGGAAAAAAGCCTGCTTCCCTATGGCGGTTACGGAAGCGGGAAGCGAAATGCTTTCAAGCGCAGAGCACCCGTAAAACGCGCCGTCGATCGCAGTGATGCTGTCCGGAAGCACAACCTCCTTCAGCGCCGTGCAGCCCGCAAAGCATAACATCGGCAGCTCTGTGACCGAATTCGGAAGCAGGATGTTTTGAAGCCGTTTGCAATACGCAAACGACCAGGCGCCGAGCGTTGTTACCGTTGAAGGCAGCACCAGCGTCTCGATCCCCGTATACATAAACGCTTCAAAGCCGATCGCGGCCACCTCGGCGGGAATAACAATATTTTCAAGCGTTTCGATATTTCTGAATGCGCTGTCCGGGACCTGGGGTATGCCCTTCGGCAGCACAAGATTGCGAATGCCTGTGTCGCCGAACGCAAACATCCCTATAAATTCAACGCTGTCGGGAACGATCATCTCCGTAAGCCCCGTACAGCCGCTGAACGCAAAGGAATAGATCTCCTTCAGCGCAGGCGGCAGCTCGATCGCTTCAAGCGACGCGCAATTCACAAAAGCCCGCGTATGGATGCTTTCAACCGACGCGGGAATGCTTACGTCCTTCAGATTTGCGCAATTTGAAAAGGCCTTGTCGCCGATGCTTGTAACGCCTTCATCTATTACTGCGCGCAGGATGTTCTCCCGGTAGGCTTCCCACGGGCAGCTGTCTACAAACGCATCCATTTCGCCTGTTCCGCGGACGGTCAGCGTCCCGTCGGCGGAAAGCGCCCAGGTAAGGCTTGCGCCGCAGCTTCCCTGCGCCGCAGTCTCCGCGGCAAAGGAGCCCGTCGCGCCGATAAAAAGCAGACACAGCGACAACAATACGGCAAGTGATCTTTTTTTCATGGTTTTTTCTCCTTTTATTTTAACAGAAAAAAGCTTTTTTCAGAACGTTACCGTCTCGGGCGGGGCGGTAAAGGAAGAAAACGTGGCGACGGCGTGCGTAAAGTAAAACACGGCCGTATTCCCGTCGTTTTCATCGTACATGCCGCGCAGCATGGGATAGGCGTCCAGCATGGCTTTTTTTGCCTCCACACGGTCGTCAAGCGCCAATTCGCCCGCCACGCGCAGCCAGGTCCCGTCCCTGAACGCGCACAGCTCCACCTTGGGGTTGGCAAGGATCTGCTTTGCCACGGGCTTTGTTTTGCCCGTCTGGATATACAGCCTCCCTTCAAAAATGTGCGCCGTGCCGAAGGGCCGCACCCGCGGCCGGTCGCCGTCGACCGTCGCGAGATAATACGTTTGGGCGTCCTTTAAGAATTGACATACCTTTTCCATTTTATTTTCTCCTTTTTATTTCGGTTGAGCGGCAAGGACCCATCGCTTTAACGACATTATATCATACGTTTTTCTTGCCGTCAATCACGGAAGAGCGGCCGCTGAAGCGCGACCGCAGTGATGTGTTGCTGCGCAACGTGATGCACGCCTGACGGCGCGTGATGCATCGCTATGCGACGTGATGTGTTCCGCCTGCGGCGAAACGTTATGGAAAACGCTGCGCGTTTTCCGCAATTTCACTTTTCACATTTCCATTTTCAAATTAAAAAAAGACAGAAAAACCCTCTGTCTTTTTCATTCTTTTTTCTTCTTTCTTCATTGCCGAAGCCGGCACGGCGTCAGCTTAACTGTTCCAGCCCGACGGCGGCGCGCAGGATCAGCCGCGCGTCGGCGGCCTCGAGCTTTTTGTTTTTGTCCGCGTCCGCGGCCTTATACTGTACGCTGTTTGCGGCGTAGGTCTCCAGCCCCACCGCCGCGCGGAGCGCAAGACGGGCGTCGGCGGCTTCGATTTTGCCGTTTAAGTCCACGTCGCCGAGGATAAACTGCGCGGCGGGCGTTAATTTCGGGATCGCTTCGGTTTTTGTCGCGCTGCAAACCGTACAGGTATAGGTTTTTACGCCCTCGGCGGTTTCGGTCGCCGCTTTCGTGACCTTGCCCGCATCCCACGTATGGTTTGCGGTCTTGGCGATCGTTTCCGTTTTCGTGGCCTTGCAGACCGTACAGGTATAGGTCTTCACCCCCGCTTCCTTACAGGTCGCGGCCTTTGTGACCACGCCCGCATCCCACGTGTGGTTTGCCTTTTCCACGTGCGTTTTGTCCTTGGCGCACACGCGTTGGTGCCGGGTTTCGTCATATTTCGTCCACGCGCCCCAGCTGTGACCGGTCGCTTTGAGCGTTTCGATCTTTTCGCCGAAGCAGACGGTGCAGAAATAAATCTTTCCGCCGGGCTCGGTACAGGTTGCGGGATCTAATACGGTCCCCTCGTCCCAGACGTGGGCTTCTTTTATCATATGGCTTTCGTTGCCGGCGCAGATCCGGGCGTGATAACCGTCGTCCACATACTCCCACATGCCGTATTGATGGTCCTCCGGCGGGAAGGTATAGCTGACCACCCGTTTGCCGCCGGACACCGTTACGGTCGCGGGGTTGCCGTTGACCGCTGCGAAGACCTCCGCCGCGAACGCGGCGCCGTTTGCAGGCGACACGGTGATCTTGACCGTGTAGGCGGTCTCGCAGTTAAAATTACCGTTCGCAAGCGCGCCGGTCCAGGAAACGGCGTCTGCCTGATAATCCCCAAAGCTGTTTGCGTCCGTCGCGGGCGTATTGCCGGGCATGGGATCATCTACGGACAGATTGATAAAGTCGACAATGTTCGCGTCGCTCCCGGTGGTGACGACGGCGGTGACCTTACAAAGCTGCTTTGAGTCGGCGGCCACGGTTACGCTGTCCATAAGGCCGCGGTTGAGAACGTAGACGTTTGCAGCGTCGATATACCGAGCCTCGGCGTTTATCAGCAGCGTGATCTCCAGCGCGTACTGCGTGTTTGGCTGCACGGCCATGTTTTTGAACGTATCGATCGGGATAGAGGCGCTGTAATTTTTCCAGCCGTCCGTGTAGATATTTTTATAATAGGCGTTTGAGGAGCCGTCAAATGTAAATTTCACTTCCACGCCGTAAAGAACGCCCTCGCCCTCCATGGCGCTTTCGCCGATCTCACCCAGCACGTCGCGCATAAGCTTGCCGGGCGTCATAACGGGCAGATTGACGTCAGCGGCCGTTTTTTCAACGGGATTGAAGGAGATCACAGCGGAGAGCGAGGTCTGGGCCGCGGGAACGTTTACGCTGTCCGTTGTGCCGTCAAAGCCGCGCACGTTGATATCGGAGGGGAAATAATACCCGTCGTTTGCCGTGCAGTTCACCCCAAGGCGGTAGGTCTTGCCGCTTTCCACGACCGTGCCCGCGGCCACCGGTGTGGAGCCCTCGTACCACTGATAGGACGTAAGCGTCGCCTGATCGGTATAGCCGTCCCTTAAATCCACCGCGGGCAGCGAGCTGCCGACCGCAAGCGGCTCGGTATCCACCCACAGCCAGTCCACGCACTGTTTTCCGTTGTCCGTAAGGATCTGACTGCCGCAGACCGCGCAGGTCTGCGTGACTTTGTCGCCGAGCGTTGCGGTGATGTAATAATCGTGCGGCTGTTCTTCGCACGGTTTTCCGCACACCGAGCAGGTAAGCCAGTGCCGCTGATTATCGTACGCGTAGGCTTTGTTGGTATTGCCGGCGTGGTCGCAGGTGAACGTAAAGGCGGGCGTCATAAAATAGGCGGTTTTTCCGTCCTCCGCCACGGTGTAGGGCGTGACCTCCTCGCCGAAGATCGCAGCGACCGTGCCGGGCGTAAATGCGCTGCCCGCCTTTGCTTTTAGCAGCAGCAGGGCGGAATACTTGCCGTTTTCGGCTACGGTTGCAGAGGGCACGGTGCTGCCGTTATGGTACCACATCTGCGCCGTGATCGTGCCGCAATCGGGGCTTTGGAACACTTCGCCCAAAACGGCGCCTGCCGTGATCGTGCCGGGCAGCGTAAAGGTATCAATATAGTTCGTGTAATCCCATGTAACGGTAAATTCGTCGGAATAGACCGTTACTTTCTCCGAGGTGGCCGTATAATATTCCAAAAAGATGCAGTAGGTAATGCTCTCGGCCCCTTCCACTTCGGGGTCTGTGATCGCGACGGCAAAGCCGTCGTCGCCCATATCATAGTACGAGCGGTTTTCGGCCAGTTTCCAGTGGTCGCCGTTTTCGAGCCGGTAGAGGTTTAAGGAATAGAGCTTGTCCGGGAAATTATAATCAAACGGAATATAGACGGCATACCCGCTCCGCGTCGTGCGGGAGACCGGCTGCTTTGTAAACGCATAATCGGGCACCGCAAACCATTCCGGTGTGAATTCATCGGTCAAAACGGTATAGCTGCCGAAGTTCGCCAGAACGCGGTATGTGTCTGATCCCGCCGTACTTCTTGCCGGGATATCGGCGCGGTAATAGTTCGATTTGGTATTGACGGGCAAATAAGAAGCGCCCGCTTCCTTCTGCCAGATCACGGTTTCCTTGCCGTTGCGGATCGTTACCACACGCTTTTGCACTTCAAGCGAAGCGGGCTGCTTGGTGTACTGCACGAAAACCATGGGGCTCTGTCCCGTCAGGTACTGGGTTCGCCCGCACGTAAAATCTTTCAGTCTTGCCGCGCCGTCGACCACGATCTCGTGCGGCCAGCCGATATCCTCCCAATCGAGCTTTGAAACGTCTTTTTCCTTGCCGTCCATATAAAATTTGGCGTTGCGGTCGACCATCAGGCCCACGGGCGCGTCCTTGCAGGTCTCGTCGAGCACCCATTCGCCCTGGTAATTGTCCCACCACGTCATTCTCGAGGAGCAGAACATAATGCCGCCGCCCGTCCGTTTGCCGTCAATCAGAACGCCGCGGAAGGTGCCGCCGTTGATCTGCGGATCGTGATCGTAGGTGGGATGACTGTGCTTGCCGTCCTGACTTTCGGTGTTGCGGTAAACGGCAAATCCACTGCTCTCAAATAAACCGCCGTTGATATGCAGCTTCTCCGCCGAAGTGTAGCTCAGTCCCAGCGCCGAAACGTAGCGGTTGCCGAACTCGGTGGCGTTGTTGTCGTCCCGATGGATGTTGTTTGCAAAGAAATACCCGTCGTTGACAGTCAGGTCTTTGCACTGTCCCTGCACGCTGACCGCGGAGCGGGAATAGGGCGTGGCGTTATAGTTGATGATCGCATCCCCCTCCGCGTTCGCCGGGATGCGGAAGGGGTGCATCCACGCGTTATTCCACTTATTGCATTCGGTTTTGAGCCGATAAGTGCCGCCGTCGATCTGTACGCTCGGCAGAGCGCCCGGGTGGGGGATATCCTTCTTGCATGCTTCGTTCACGAACCAGTAGAGATCGGTCGTGTGGATATTGACGGCACAGGTGGGGCCGTCCACATAGGTGCGGGCGTCAAGCGACACGCCGCCGCCGCCCACGGAATCCACCAGCCGGAAGGTGAAATCGGGATCGCTGCCGTAAAGCAGGCGGATGTTGAGGCAGTCCCAGCACAGGTTACTGCCGTTATCGTAGGCGCGGATATAGCCGCTGATCGTATGGCCGTTGAAATCGAGCGTCGTGGAGGAGCAGACGCTGGCGTAAAGCAGGTCGCAGCCGTCCTTTCCGATCTCATCGGAAGACATGCCGATGTTGTTCATCAGGCGGATGAATACTTTCTGCGGATTGCCGTTGTTCTCCCACCAGGCGTGTGAAGAAAGCGCGCGGTACAGCTCCTCTCTGTTATGGACCTCGATATAATCCCAGCCTGCGGGGACCTCTACGTCCTCGGTCTTGTAGAGATTTTCTTCCTCCGCCGCGGCGGTAAAGCCGAACGTGCCCGTCGGCAGAACGCCCGCCAGCAGGACTATGCAGAGCAAAAAGCTTAAAACCCGTTTTTTCATCTTTATTTTCTCTCCTTTGATATAATTCTTCATAATAATTATAACGGTATGCGCATTTTTTTGCATCAGCCGTTCGGATGATTTTTTAAAAGAAAAAAAACCCGAAAAAAAGTTTCGGGCCGTAAAAAGCGAAACGGTTATTTTTTGAAACGGAGCAAAAAACACCCGGCAGCCATTGCCGCCAGAATAACGCCGACGATCAGGAAAATGACCGCATTCCGGTGCAGCCTTAAATAAAGCTCCGCAGAACCGTCAAGCACGGTTCGGTATCCGAAAAACTGCAGAGCGGAAAATGAAAGGCTCAATATGCAGGCGATCAAAAGCACGATTCCTGCGATTAAAAACAGTTTTTTCATATCGGTTCAAAGGGGCATTCCGCAGTATTCGCAGATTTTGCCGCTGACCGCTTTGGCGCCGCAATGTTTGCAGAACCGCGGCGTGTCCGGGGAGGTCTGCTCCGCGGTGATTTTCGCCGCGGCGTCCATGATCCGCTGTGTTTCCGCCTCGTCCGCCTCCATCATCTTCTGCGCTCTTATTTCCGCCGCGGCGCGTTCTTCCGGCGTCATTTTGTCGAGCATCGCCTGCATATCCGCCTTTGCTTTTTCCAGCAGTTTTGCCATTTCTTCCCGGCTGACTTCTTCCATTTTGTTTTTCTCCTTTATTATTCTGCAGTATTTGGTTCTTCTCTTGCGTTTCTCACGACGATCCCCAGGCTGCACGCTTCGGATACAAGCTCCGTGCGCGTCTTAAAGCCGGTTTTCTCCAGAAGGTGCTGGATATGGCTTTTTACAGTGCCGACGGAAATGCACAGCCGCTCGGCGATCTCGGCGTTGGTGTCGCCGGTGGTCAGTTCTTTTAAGATATCCAGCTCGCGCTCGGTAAACGCGTGATTGGTCGCGTTGCCGATACGGATCAGGGGCGTTGAATCCGGGTAGATTTTTTCACCCGCCATGGTGCGCGCCATCACCTCTAAAATGCTGTCCTTCTGCCCGTCCTTGTACCAAAAGGAGTCCACGCCGATCTCTCTCGCCCTTGTCAGCCACGAGTATTCGGGCATGGAGGTCACGATAATGATCTTGATCTCCGGAAGCTCCCGTTTGATCTCCTCCGCCGCATCCAGCCCGCTGCGGCCGAGCTGCGTTATCACGTCCATCAAAATCAGGTCGACACGGTTGTTCCGGCAGACGGAAAGCGCCGCCGACGCGTTTGCGACCGAGAGCAGATGGTGAAACTGCTCGCTTGCATCGATATAGATCTCAAAAAGCGCGCGCGGAATATCCTGATCCTCCACGATCAATACGTTATAAGCCACGTTTTCACCTCCCGGGTTTTATTATATCCGCCCGCATAGGCGCGCGCATCAGCCATCGGACGGATTTTCACCGTTTTTCGGAAACCGGACGCAAAGCGTAAAGCGCTCCCCGATGCTGACCGCGATATCTGCGCCCTGCTCCTTTGCAAGCAGCGAAAGGTTCATTAGCCCGCCCGTGGGCCGCACTTCGCCCGCCGGGAGAAGGCCGTCGTTTGAAAAGCTGCAGATGATTTGCGTATCGGTCTCCCGGAAAGCGATTTCCATGGTTTTCGCCCCGGCGTGCTTGGCGGCGTTCGCAAGCGCCTCCTGCGCGGCGGAAAAGAACAGGTTTTGCTGCCTTTCGGAAAGTGCTGCCGGGGGCTCGCCGTTTTGGATCAAACGTATTTTCAGCGTTTCGGCAAGCTTTTCGAGCCGGTCTTTCGGCGCGGCGGTCTCATCCGCGTTCAGACACAACAGCAGGGCGTTTTGCTCCCACAGCGAGAAAATACGGTCCGGCGCCGCCGGGTCTTCGCTGCCCGCCGCCATGGTGGAAAGCATCAGGCGGTTCATCTCGTCGTGGATGTTTACCTTCGCCTGCAAGATCTCCTGCCGGCGTACGGTATCGTCGATGCCGACGGTATATTCCTTTAATTCCCGGTTCAAGCGGGAGAGCTCCGTTTTTTCATGCTCCAGCGCCTGCGTTTCGGCGTATTCCGCCGTGATATCCGAGGCGATCAGCTCGTATAGCGGCTCGCCGTTCAACAGGATCTTCCGCCGGGTAAAGCGCCACACCCTGTCTTCGACCGCCAGCACCCCGTTTGCCGCCGAAAAAAGCCGGTCCCCGTCGGGCAGCGGGCTGCCCGTTATCGCTGCGCACAGACCGTTCATGCAGACGTTTGAAAACAGCACGCTGCCGTCGTCGTACAGGCAGCAGACGCCGCAGGGCATCCGGTCCAGGCAGAGCTTGACGGCGGTGGGCGTCACGCTGCGTTTTTCACGGCGGAGCACACGGAACAGGCTCCACGCCGCCGCGAGCCCGAGGAGCACAATTGCGGCAAGCCACCACGGCCACGCAAGCGCCCCGAGTTTGCGGCTGACGGCGGAAGCTTTTTCCGTTTGGCCGAACAGGTGGATATCAAAAATCACCTGCCACAAAAAATACGCGCATGCAAACGGCACCAGCGTGCATGCCGCAAAGCGGTACCGCTTTTGGACAGCGCTTAAAACGATACCGTAAATGCACGCAAGACATTCTGTCAGCGCACACAGCGAAAAGCACGCCCTTGTAAATGCGGAAAGGGCGAAAAAGGAGGTCATACGCCGCGCCTCCCTTCCGGCAGGGTGAAGGCGATATAGGCGATGTCGTCCTCAACCGCAACGCTCGTATCCACCCCGGCGGAGGAGAGCCTTTGCAGAGCTTCCCCGCAAACGGGTATTTGCAGCTTTTCCAGCGTCAGCTTGCACACCGCGCCGTCTTTGGATGAAAGGTTGATAAATACGCCGCGCAGACAGGAGAGGTTGTCCAAAAGCAGCGCCCCGAACGCCTCAAACACGGCAAGCGCCGCTTCGGCGCAAACGCAGCCGTCGGCCGTATGGAACAATTCTCCCGGGATGCCGGCGAAATTCAGATAACGCAGCACCTCCGAAAAGGAAAGCGCCAGCTCGCCCGTTTCCAAAGTATCGCTTTCATAAGACAAAAGGATCAGGTTCGCGTAGCGTTTGATAAAAGAGGCAAGCAGAGTAATATCTTTCCCGTATTGTTCCCTGACGGCGCCGTCTTTTGACAAACGCGCCGTTTTTGCAATTTCGGAGATCCTTTGGGATTGCCGGCGGGTGCGCCTTGCGATCGTATCGTACATGGCGGTCCGCTGTTCGATTTTTGCCTGCTTTTCTTTTAATTCGTTTTTTAAGCGGAGCAGCTCCGTTTCCTGCGCAAGCGACTCTTTTGCGTCCGTCAGTTCTTCGTTCAGGCGGTCAAGCTGCGTCAGATCGTCCTGCCAGAAGCCGAAGCCACCGGGCAGCTCCATCTTGTGCAGCACGGTATGCTTATCGATCCGCGTGCCGTCCGGCGATAAAAACAGCTCCTTTGTTAAAGGCGCTGCGGCGCTTGAAGCGTAGATCCGCTTCCCCGTTTTGTCCGTGATCTGCGCGGAAAGGGAAAGGTTAGAGAACAGCTTGCCGTAGCCCTTGTTGGTCGGGATCAGCCCGAGCTGCATGCAGCATTCCAGCACGCCCGCCGCCATAAAGATCAGCGCTTCCGGAAATTCTATGATGTACGTGCCGTTTATTCTCGGCATTTTTTCCGTCATTAAAAGTACGCTCATGGTTACGCCCACGGCAAAGGGGATCGCCGTGAGCCAGGCGTTCTTTTTGGAGCTGCTCACGCTGCACTTAAGGCCCAGAATGACGACCGCCGCCGGGTAAAGCACAAGCTGCCATACGCTTATAACGTAATACGCAATGCCGCGGGAGTAATTCCCGTCCCAATCGGCAAAACCGGGCTGAAAGCGGAAAACGAGCTGATGAAGATCGTTTGTTAAAACCAACAGGATAAAAACGGCGGTCACAACAGCGGTCACAACGGCTGCACGGCGCCATTTTTTCGGGCTGCGCGGGTCGCCCTTCGGCGAGACCGCCAGTGAGATGTAAAAAAACAGCAGCGGGATCAGCAGCATCGGCACGTAATAGGCGTACCAGATGTGGCGCGCGATAATATCCACGCCCGCAAAAACGCCGTATTTCATGCCGCGCAGCAAAATCAGAAGAAATGCCATCCAAGAAAGCGATTTCATCATGACCGAAAGGGATCCCGCCGGCAGTACCCGGTAGCCGTAATACCGCATGAGACAAACGGAAAGGATCAGAAGATAAACTGCGGACAGATTGCGCGTCGGGAACGCGTCCGGAATGATATTTGCGCACGGCAATATATTGACGGCAAGCAGCAAATAGTATATCGCCAGCCGCCCCAGCGTTTTTTTCACGGTGTTCATCCCGGTCGCGCCCCCTTCCGCCGTTTTTTGTTCCGAAATATATTATACGATATCGCCTGCGGTTTTTCAATCGGAAGATTTCGGCTTGCTGCGGCAAAAAAACGCCCTTCAGGACCGCGTTCCGCGCTGTTGACTTTTCCCTCGGGGGTATCATATAATGTAGGTACCGCACTTTGTTTTTTAGGAGGGCATTTTTTTGGCAAGTCATTTTTTCGCGCTGTTTTCGCGCATGAAAAACATCAACCGCTGGGCGCTGATGCGCAACACGCAGGAGGAAAGCCTTGCGGTCCACAGCTATGAGGTGGCCGCCGTGGCGCACTGTCTGGCCGTGATCGGCAACCGGCGGCTGGGGAAGAACTACGACGCCGCGAAAGCGGCGCTGATCGGGCTGTACCACGATATGACGGAGATTGTGACCGGCGACATGCCCACGCCCGTAAAATATTTCAACGCGGAGATCCGCCGCGCCTACGGCGAGATCGAAACGGCGGCAGAGGCCTCCATTCTGCAAACGCTGCCCGAGGACCTGCGCGCGGATTTTACGCCGCTGATCTCTCCCGACGGAAATACGGAGCTTTACCGTCTGGTCAAGGCGGCGGACAAGCTCTCGGCGCTGATCAAATGCGTGGAGGAGACAAACTCCGGCAACCGCGAATTCCGGATGGCGGAGGCCTCCACCAAAAGGGCGATCAAAGACCTCGGCTGCGCAGAGGCGGACATTTTTATGGAGGAATTCATGGACAGCTATTCCATGGTGCTGGACTCCATGCTGCAAAAAGAAAAATGAAGCGGCCCGCCCTGACGTACGCAAGGCTTTGCCAAACGGATATGGGACCGGTAAGCCTGAAAAGCGCGCGCAGCCCGCTGGGCGCGGATATCTACACCGTACTGCGTACGGACGGCTCGCAGACGGACGACCTTTTATGGGTCGGCAAAGACGCCGCGGGCAAGCCGCAGCGCGTCCTTTTTTGCTGCGCTTCCTACCGGGTCGTTCTTTCCCCCAGCCGCGCTTGGGTCTGCCGGCGGGACAAAACGGATGCGGCGCTTTTTTGTCCGCCGGAGAAAAAAGACCTGCTTTGCGTGCTGCTGAAACCGAACGCCGTCGTACGCGACAGTACGGCGCGCGCGCTGACCGGACCGGCGCTTCTCTCTTTTTTTGAGACGCTTGCCGCCGACCCGGGCCAAACCGTCGACGCGCAGGAGTCGTACGTGACTTCGACGCGCCGCATAAACCGGGGCCTTTCTTCCTATTTTGCGGTTTTTGAAGGGGATACACCCGTTTCCGGCGGCGGGATCGTTGCCAAAAACGAAAAATACGCCCTGATCGGCGATCTTTACACAAATCCCGCTTACCGGGGCGGCGGGTATGCGTCCGCCGTGCTCTGCGCCTGCGAAGCGGCCGCCGCGGCGGAAAATCTGACGCCCGTATTATACTGCGACAAAAAACATGCGCGCTTTTACAAAAAGCGCGGCTGGCGGAGGGTACGTAAAAATGAACTGTGAGCTTTGTCCCCGCCGCTGCGGGGCCGACCGGACAAAAAAAGCGGGCTACTGCGGCGAAAACCAAACGCTGCGCGCCGCTTTGGCGGGCCTGCACTTCTGGGAGGAGCCCTGCATCGCCGGCTCCGGCGGCGCAGGCGCGGTGTTTTTTTCCGGCTGCAGCCTAAAATGCGTTTACTGTCAGAACAAGGCCGTCAGCTGCGGCGGCCGCGGCAAAGAGATCACCGTTTTGCGCCTGCGGGAAATTTTTGACGAGCTGATCTGCGCCGGCGCGGACGTGATCGACCTTGTCACGCCCACCCACTTCCTGCCGCAGGTCGCCGAAGCGCTCGCGGCGGAAAAACTGCCGGTACCGGTGGTCTACAACTGCGGCGGCTACGAGGATCCGCTGCAGCTCAGACGGCTGGAGGGGCTTGTTGATATCTACCTGCCGGATTTCAAATACGCCGACGCTTTCCTTGCAAAGCGCCTTTCCAACGCGGAGGACTACCCGCAGGTCGCACTGTCGGCGATCAAGGAGATGTACCGGCAGACGGGCGACTACGTACTGGACGAGGACGGCATGCTGGCAAGCGGCGTGCTGGTCCGGCATCTGGTGCTGCCCGGCTTTACGGATAATACGCTGGACTGCGTCGATCTGCTCACCCGGACGTTTACGGACAAAAACATCCTGTTCAGTCTGATGAGCCAGTATACGCCCCCCAAAGAGCCGCTGGAAATCGAGAGCCTGAACCGCAGGCTGACGCAGGCGGAATACGACCGGTGCGTGGATTACCTGTACCTCTGCGGCTGGGAAAACGGCTACGTGCAGGAGCTGTCCTCCGCCAAAGAGGAATATACGCCCGATTTCAACTTTGAAGGCCTATGAACTACTACTCCATGAACGATTACTGCCGGGAAACGTTCGGCAAAAAACTATATAAGCTCTCGCTTGACGGCGGCTTTACCTGCCCCAACCGGGACGGCACAAAGGGAAAAGGCGGCTGCATTTTCTGCTCGGCGGCAGGCGCGGGGGAATTCGCCGCGCACGGGGCTGACGTCAACGAACAGCTCGAACAGGCGAAAAAGCGCGTGGCGGCCAAAAACAAAAACGGCGGCTATATCGCCTATTTTCAGAGCTTTACGAACACCTACGCGCCGGTATCCCGTCTGCGGGAGCTGTTTTTGCCCGTCGTCGAGCGGCCGGACGTCGACGTGTTAAGCATTGCCACGCGCCCCGACTGTCTGGGAAACGACGTGCTGACGCTGCTTTCCGACCTCAACAAAAAAAAGCCGGTCTGGGTGGAGCTGGGGCTCCAGACCGTAAAACCGGAGAGTATCGCGTTTATCCGCCGGGGGTATGAAACGGAAGTATACGTCCGCGCAGCCGCGGCGCTGAAGGCCCGCGGGATCTACCTCATCACGCACGTCATTCTGGGCCTGCCGGGCGAAACGGCGGAGGATATGGAACAAACCCTGCGCTGCGCGCTTGCCGCAGGGACAAACGGCGTAAAATTCCACCTGCTGCACGTGCTCAAAGACAGCGACCTGTACCCGCTATGGCTGGAGGGAAAAATAAAAACGCTGACAAAAGAGGAATACCTGCTTCTTCTGCAGCGCCTTGTCCCGTTGCTCCCGCCCGGCGTCGCCGTGCACCGCCTGACCGGCGACGGGGATAAAAAAACGCTTGTTTCGCCCCTTTGGAGCGCAAACAAAAAGGACGTGCTCAACTCAATCCATAATATGAAGACGCCGTAACGCGGGGTCTTTTATTTTTTCCGCGATCTCGTAGGCGTGCGGCTCCAGAAAGTCCGACGGATGATCGGATAAGCCCCGCGCCTTTAATTCCGCGATCAGTTTTGCGGAGACCTGCTCGATCAGCGCTTCGTTTTCCGCCGCCAGCGGCGCTTTTAAGAGCGCTTCGGTCATGTTTACGGCCTCGCCCAGCACCGGCAGCGTCCGCGCGCCGGCGAACATCCATTTGTAAAACGGACAATAACGGTCGTTCAGCAAATAGACCGCCTCGCAGAGGTTTTTTGCGAATTCCGTCAGCGAGAGCACCGCGGCGCCGTCCTCCCCGTGCTTGCGCGCGCGGGCGTAATTATACTGCCCCGCCTGCGCGGCAAAGACCGTCGCGCGGGCAAGCTTTTTCAGCTTTACGTCCGCGGGCATTTTTGACAGGCCTTCGCGCAGCGCGGTCACCTCCCCGCCGCCGTCGTAAAAAATTTTGCCGTTGACGGCGTTCGCCAGACGCAAGGAGGGTACGGAAAGCCACTGTAAATTCGTTTGCGGCACGCCGGAAAAACCGGTCAGGCCGGAAAAGAACGCCCCTGTCTCCCGCACGCCGTGGCGGGCAGTCTCGTACGCGCTTTTGCCGATCAGCTTTACGCCCATAAAGGTCTCCGGCAGCCGGTCGTAGGCGCGGGCAAGCCGGAAGCCGTACTCCTTGTAATCCGCTTCGTTCAGCCATACATAAAAACCGGGATCAAAATCATGGTCCCGGGATATTTCGTCGTCAAAGCCGTAGTTTTCGCTGCCCGGCCCGCAAACGCCGGCGGCCGCTTTGTCCAGCAGCATGGGGAATTCCGCCCGCAGCATGGGCAGGCCGTATTCCGTAAAATAACGCTCGGATAATTCAATGCCTTTCATAAAATGCGTCCGCCCTTTCGGTCAATTCCCGCTCGGCGGCGAAAAAGCCGAGCTCGGCCGCCGCGCCGGCGCACTTGCGGCAGGAATAATAATAGTAGCCGTCCCGCTCCCCCTCCGGGATATCCAATACGCGCAGCCCCACGTCCACACAGCGTTCCGTTTTTCCGGAAAACGGGTCGCTGCGGTTATACAGCAGCGCCTTGTTGAACCACGTGACGGCAAGGTCGCTTGTTTTGCCGGTCCGGTTCAGAATGCCCATCGCGCGGTCGTAATAATACTCCGCCTTCGGATAATCGCCGGTATCCAGATACAGCGACGCCATGTTGTTGTAAAGCCCCGCAAATTCCGCCGCGCCGGCGGGATAAAAACGGTTGAACAGTTCCTCGGCACGCATATAAAGCTTTGCCGCCGTTTCGTTGTCGCCCGCGCGTTTACAGACCGTCGCGGCGTTTAAGGTCATCATCGCCGCGGGGAACGAAACGGACAGGCCCGTTTCCTCCAGCAGCGAAAGCGCCGCCTGCGCCGCCGAAACTGCCGCCTTAAGGGAACCGTACTGCCGTTCAAAGCCCATGATCTCGTTGTATAAAGACGCGCACAGCTTTTTGTCCCCCGCCGCCCGGGCTTGGGCGAGACTCGTATACAGCAGCTCCTTCGCGCCGGCAAGATCCTCCCGGGAGAAAAAAGCGTCCAGCCGCGCAATGATCTCGTTTATGTCATTCATGGCGCGCTCCAGTCGGCAATATTGAGGAACAGATTATCCTCCGTTGCCTCCACGCCGGAATTCATGCCGCGCGAATAGCAGAACTGGCCGTTGCGGAACGCAAGCGGCACAAAGGGCATCTCGGCATAAAAATCATTCAAAAACGTCTGCAGCTCCAGCCGGTCCGCCCGATAGAGCCCGTACCGCCCGTCCACGGACAACAGCCCCGGGTCTATGCCGTAGGAGGCGGCGCCGCCCGCGTCGAAAAAGGGCGAAAGGTCCATGTTTTTCGCAAGCTTGATCTCCGAAAGGTAAAGGTCGTAATCGCCCGCCGCCAGCGCGGCGCGGAACGCCTCTTCCGTGAGCAGCTCCACAGACAGGTTTATATTGACGCTCTCCAGCTGTTCCGCGATCAGCGCGGCCGCCGTGGGCATAAAGTTCCCTTCGTCCACGCAGATCAGCCTGTAAGAAAGCGTATCGCCGGAAAAGCCCGCGCCGACGGTATCCAGCAGCGCGTCGGCGGCGGCGGGATCGGCGTCGCCGGTCTGCTCCGCGGAAAAGCGCAGGGAGGCAAGCGCGTCCCAAGACGTGTTCATGGGGAAAAACGCCGCCCTTGCGTGGCCCAAAAACGCGTTGGCGCAGATGCTGCCGCGGGAGACCGCCAGCGATACCGCCCTGCGCACGTCGGCGGAGGAGAGCCGGTAGGACGCGTAATTGAAGCCGAGGAACACCAGATTGTTCAGATAGATCTCGCTGGCGCCGGAAAAGCTGCGCTTGGCGACGCCCTCCGACAGGTCCGTATAAAAGCCGTCGATCTCACCCGTATCCAACAGGTGCATCAGGGACGTGTTGTCCGTAATATCATACAGCCGCACCGTACCGATCCGCGGACGCGCGCCCGCAAAGCGCGCGTTTTGCACAAGCGACAGCCGTAAACTGTCCGCCGTGAACACAAAACAACCGGAGCCGACGGGAAAACGGTCCGCATCCTCCGCCGTATCCGCCCGGACGACGGGGAAGGTCAGCAGATTGACGGCGTTGCAGTCCGGCGTATGCAGCGTAAACGTCAGCGTATAATTGCCGTCCGCCGTGCAGGACTCGATATTGCGCAGCGATTCTCCGTACAAGGACGAAGCCTTCGCCTTTTCAAACGAATAGACCACGTCCGCCCCGGTCAGGGGCGCCCCGTCCGAAAAAACCACGTCGTCCGCAAGCGTTACCCTAACGGAGTCCGGCGTCGGCGTTTCCTCCGCGGCCAGGACCCTGACCGGCATAAAGCCGCTGTCCAGACAGTAAAGGGACTGGTACGCAAGCGGTATAAGCGAAGCGTTCAGCAGCGAAGCCGTATAAAACGGATTGACGCTGTCCAGCGACGTATACGGCAGCGTGAGCGTTTCCTCCGCCGGCGCGGCGGTCTCTTCCTCCGGGGCCGTCGTATCCTGCCCGTCGGCGGGCTTCTGCCGGCCGCAGGCGCACAAAAGCAGCGCCGCCGCCGAAACGACAGCCGTACATTTTATAAGCTTACGTAATACAGAACCGTTCAATGCTTTTCGCCCTTCCGTCGGTGTAATCCAATTCCACGGCCGCGCACTGCATTTCGCACGCGCCCTCGGCAGGCTCGAACCGCACGGGCAGCCCCGTGCGCATCTTCTGCGTCGCACTTTCGGTTTTTACGCCCAGCACCGACTGCTTTACGCCCGTCATGCCCGCGTCCGTAATATACGCCGTGCCGCCCGGTAAAATCTGTTCGTCCGCCGTTTGCACGTGCGTGTGCGTGCCGATCACGGCGCTCATCCTGCCGTCTAAATAAAAGCCAATCGCCCGTTTTTCGGAGGTGGCCTCCGCGTGGAAATCGAGCAGGGTGCAGAAAACGCGCTGTTCTGCAAAAAAGCGGACGGCTTCGTCCGCCGCGTCGAAGGGGTTTTCGGCATAGTCCATGTAAACGCTGCCGAGCAGATTTGCCACGCCCAGTCGCAGGCCGCCCTTTTCCAGCACCGTCATGCCGCGCCCCGGCGCCGTGCGGTGCAGATTTGCGGGCCGCAGCGCGCAGGAAAAACGCGCGTCCAGCGTGTCATAGATCTCCGCCCTGCGCAGCGTATGGTTGCCGCCGGTGACCAGATCCACGCCGCTTTCAAGCAGCCGCGCGTACGACGCGGGCGTGATCCCGTTGCCCGGCGCGGAATTTTCTCCGTTCGCGATGCAAAAATCAATACCCAGGTGCTTTTTGAACGCCGGCAGCGTCTGCCGCAAAAACGCGCAGCCCGGCGCACCGACGACGTCTCCGATAAAAAGGATCCTCATTCTGCTTTTTCCGTTCTTTCCTCTTAATGAAACAGAACGGCTCCCTTGGACGTCCGCGGGAGCCTTGTGCGTTTTATTTTGCGTAATCAAAGACGCGGTTTTCCCGGATGATGTGTACCTTGATCTGTCCGGGGTAATCCAGCTCTTCCTCGATCTTTTTGGCAATGTCTCTTGCAAGGATCGCCATTTTGTCGTCGCTGATCACGTCCGGTTTTACAATGATCCGCACTTCCCTGCCGGCCTGAATGGCAAAGGAGCGTTCCACACCGTTGAAGGACGTGGAGATCTCCTCCAGCTGCTCAAGCCGCTTGATATAGTTCTGCAGGTTCTCTCTGCGTGCGCCGGGACGCGCCGCGGAGATGGCGTCGGCCGCCTGGACCAGCACCGCCACGACGGTCTTGGCGTCCACGTCGCCGTGGTGCGCCTCGATGGCGTGCACGATCTCTTCTTTTTCTTTATACTTTCTTGCGTATTCCACACCGAGGGCGATGTGCGTGCCCTCCATCTCGTGGTCCAGCGCCTTACCGATATCGTGAAGCAGTCCGGCGCGTTTTGCCGCCTTGACGTCCGCGCCGAGCTCGGCGGCCATCAGTCCGGCAAGATAGGAAACCTCCAGCGAGTGGTTCAATACGTTCTGCCCGTAGCTCGTACGGTATTTCAGACGGCCGAGCAGCTTTACAAGCTCGCCGTTGATGCCGTTGACGCCGGCCTCGATCACGGCGCGTTCGCCCGCCTGCTTGATGGAAATATCCACCTCTTTTTTGGCCTTTTCAAACATCTCCTCAATTCTCGAGGGATGGATCCGGCCGTCGGTGATCAGCTTTTCAAGCGTGAGCCGCGCGACCTCGCGCCGGACGGGGTCAAAGCTGGAAACGGTGATCGCCTCGGGCGTATCGTCAATGATCAGGTCCACGCCCGTGATGCTTTCAAGGGTCCGGATGTTTCTGCCCTCGCGGCCGATGATGCGGCCCTTCATTTCATCGTTGGGCAGGTCCACCACCGAGACGGTCGCCTCCGCCACGTTCTCGGCGGCGCAGCGCTGAATGGCCGTGGAGATGATCTCCCTGGCGATGTTGTCCGCCTCTTCTCTCGTTCTCTGCTGCGCCTCCAGAATTTTGAGCGCCTTTTCGTGATCCAGCTCTCCCTCCAGATTTTTCAGCAGAAACTCCTTTGCCTGTTCTTTGGTATACCCGGAAATCTTTTCGAGCATATCAAACTGGCTTTTCTTCAGCGCCTCGACCTCCTGCAGCCTGTCCTCCGCTTCTTTGGTCTTCCTTGCGAGGTTGTCCTCTTTTTTTTCCAGCGACTCCATGCGCTTGTCGAGGGTCTCCTCCTTCTGGTTCAGCCTGCGTTCCTGACGCTGTACCTCGTTGCGTCTTTCTTTTATCTCCTTTTCGTACTCCGTACGTTCTCTGTGGATCTCGTCTTTCGCCTCCAGGATCGCCTCTCTCTTTTTCGTTTCGGCAGTGCTTAAAGCGTTGCTGACGATCCGTTTGGCCTCTTCCGTCGCGTCACCGAGCGCCTTTTCCGCAACCTTCTTCCGGCGGTTGTAACCGACCACAAACCCCAAAATGCAGAAAACCACGGCGGCAGCGGCGATCAGAACGATTGCCAATGTCAATCCGATTTTCAAAGAACCATTACACCTCCTGTTTTTTCGATTTTTCTCTTCGGTTTCGTATCCGTAAATGCCTTCCGGCACGAGAAGTAAGTAATAATGCTTAAATATCACGATCTATTTAAAAAGTACGGGAAAGCCCATACTTATGCATTATCTTTAATATTTTATATTTTTTTATTAAAATTGTCAAGTAGTCTGCCTTTACAAATTATAAAATTTCAAAATTTTTTATAAGAGCGGCAAGCGCCGGAACGTCCCGGCAGTAAAAATCGGCGTCTCGGGCGGTAAAATTGCCGTCCGGGTCAAACAGACAGGCGCGCACCCCGGCGTTTTTGCCTGCGCCGATATCGATCAGCCGGTCGCCGAGCATCAGCGTTTCCTCTTTTTTCAGCCCGTAGGTTGAAAGGATGTGCGCCAGCGCGTCCGGCGCTGGCTTATGCGGAAAGCCGTCCTCCGCCGTTACGCCCCCGGAAAACAGCCCGGCAAGCCCGTACCGCGCAAGATACGTATAGGCGACCTTGTCGCGGTGCGTATACAAAAAATGCCTGCCGCCGCGGTCGAAAACGGACCGCAGCAGGGCAGGGACGCCGTCAAAGGGACGTCCCTCCGGCTGAAAATCCAGATCGTTTTCGACCGCGTAGAATTCCTTTATAAACGCGTCGTCAACGCCGTAGAACCGGAAGGCGTCCCAAAGGGTGATCTTCATTTTTTTGTAGGCTTCGTCCGGAGAGACCGCCCGCCCGTGCCGCCGCATCGTCTCGCAGAAAGCCGAAAGCGTGTGCGGGTAGGTGTCGAACAGCATGCCGTCGAAGTCCCAAATAAAATTTTTAATCTTCAATTTCTTTCTTTTGTACCGATTTGATGTATTTTGTCCATTTGATATAGCCGTAGGTGGTGTTGGTGAAATAACCGAGCTTGAGCACCAGCAGCACGAACTGGCCGGAGAGGACGTTAATGGCAGACTCCAGCGCGGCGCAGATATACCAGGCGATCCACTGCTCGCGCAGGCGCAGCAGGATAAACACGCCGTTGACCACGCCCACCGCGGACGCGCAGGCGTCCAGATAGGCGATCACGACTTCAAGCGTCCGGTTTTGGATAAAATCGGACAGGAAATCCAAATGGGAGAGAAAATAACCGACGACCACCGTCCAGACCACGATGCCGGCGATGATCAGCGCTTCCTGCCAGCCCTTGAGCGTACGCACGACGGTAAGCTCTTCTTCCTGCTTATCCGGATGGCGGTGCCAGTTGATAAAGCTGAGGATATCACACGGCAGCCAGAAAAACAGCGTCGTCGCCATGGTGGCGAACCGGTACATCAAAACGATGCAGATCACGATCTCCGTGATCTCCACGAACACGGAAACGATGAAATTCCACTTGCTCTGCTTGGAGATCAGCAGCTCGCAGAGGATATTCAAAAACGTATCCAGCAGATACAGCGCCATGATGACAAGCCCGTTGACGCCGTTTGCCTCCTCCTCCGGGAACAGCAGCGAAAAAATCGCCGCCAAAACCAGAATGGACAAAAACCAGATCTGCTCGTAATCGGTAAAATGCCTGCCGAAGAAAAGAACGACGGCAAGGCCCACGGCGGTCAGCAGACAGGCCATGGCGATCCCGAACAGATTTGCCTCCTCGCTCGCGTACAGCGCGCGCTGCGCTTTGTGCAGCTCCGCATCCGTTGCGGGGTGATCGAACGTAAACGATCTGCGTCCGTCGCCGTAGATATGGCCCGTGACCGACGCGTTTTCGGGCAGAGCCTCGTATTCCTCCGGCGAGTACGTGATCTCCAGCGTATAGCCGATATCACCGTTAAGGAACATATATTCCACGGGATATTTTTTTAAGTCCTCGTCCGGCTCCTCCTCCGCGGGGACGCGCACGAACACGGCCTCCTGATAAAAGACCATGGCTCTGCCGGCGCCTTTTTCGATCCGGACCGCGGCAAGGATCAGCAGCGCGGCCGTTACGGCGGCCAAAAGGACCGCGAACGCGGCCTTTATGCGTTTGGCAGGCTTTGAATTCATAAAACAGGCAATATTCATACCGTAATAAGACCTCTTTCAAGAAGCTTTTGGACAGACATCAGAATGCCGAGCTTGGCGTGGTGCCAGGTAAGCCCGCCCTGGAAATACACGGCGTAGGGCGGACGCACGGGCCCGTCGGCGGAGAGCTCGATGGAAGAGCCCTGCACGAAGGCGCCTGCCGCCATTATGACGGGATCGGCATAGCCCGGAATGGGATCGGGCACGGGGGCGACATAGCTGTCCACGGGCGCCGCGGCCTGGATGCCGAGGCAAAACGCCTCCATCGCCGCAGGCGAACCCAGCTCGATGCTCTGAATGATATCGTGCCGGGATTCGTCGGCTTTCGGCAGCACGTGAAAACCGAGCTTTTCGTAGACCTTCGCCGCGAAGACCGCGCCCTTGACGGCGCCGGAGACGACCTGCGGCGAGAGAAAAAAGCCCTGATACAGACTGCCCAGCACGGAAAGGCTTGCGCCGACGTCCTGCCCCACGCCGGGGGCGGAGAGACGGTAATGGCAGCGGTCGATACATTTTTTCGTGCCGGCGATATAGCCGCCGGTCGGCGCAAGGCCGCCGCCGGGATTTTTGATCAGCGAGCCGACGAGCATATCCGCGCCGACGTCCGAGGGTTCAAGCGCCTCGGTAAACTCGCCGTAGCAGTTGTCCACCATCACGGTCAGACCGGGCTTGCACGCCTTGATAAAAGCGATCAGCTCGCCGATCTGCGCGACCGAAAACGAGGGGCGCATCTGATACCCTTTGGAGCGTTGGATCGTGACCAGCTTTGTTTTTTTATTGATCGCCTGCTTGATGCCGGCGTAATCAAAACTCCCGTCCGAAAGCAAATCCACCTGCCGGTAGGAAACGCCATACTCCTTTAAAGAGCAGGCGCTCTCCCGGATGCCAATGACCTCCTCCAGCGTATCGTAGGGCTTCCCTACGGGAGAGAGCAGCTCATCCCCCGGCAGGAGGTTCGCCGAGAGCGCGACCGCCAGCGCGTGCGTCCCGCAGGTCAGGTGCGGCCGTACAAGCGCCGCCTCCGTATGAAAAACGTCGGCGTACACGCGCTCCAGCGTATCCCTGCCCTTATCGTCGTGGCCGTAGCCGTTGGTCCCCGTGAGACAGGATGCGTCCACACGGTTGTCCTGCATGGCCTTTAAGACCTTGGCCTGATTATATTCCGCAGTCTCGTCGATAAGCCGAAAACGGTCCTGCAGCGTCTGCAAAACCGTTTCTCCGAGCGTGATCACGGCGTCGCTTACGCCGAGGCTGTTATAGATCTCTCTGTTCATGCTTTTCCTCTCCCCCGTCGCTGCGTTTGACGTCAAACCAGAACTCCACGCCGCCGTCCACGTTTTCCACGCCGTAGCTTTCGCCGTGCAGCTCCTGGATGGCGACCACGATCGCCAGGCCGAGCCCGAACCGCCCCTGCGAGCGGGACAAAGACTTGTCCGCCCGGTAAAACGAAGTCCAGATCTTATCGATATCCTTTGCGTCGATATGGTTTCCGGTGTTGAATATGCAGACGCGCCACGCGTTTTCCGTCTCCCTGCAGTAGGCGCGGATCCGTTTTTCCCCGTCCGCGTGGGAAACGGCGTTGGACAGATAATTATTGACGACGGACGACAGGATCAGCTTATCGCCGTTGCCCGTCAGGCCCGCCGGAATGTCGTTTTGGACCGTGATCCCCTTTTCCTCCAGGATGGAAGCGTTGCGCTCGAACCAGTCCTCCGCCAGCTCCCGGACGTCAAAATCCTCCCGCACGGGCACATAGGCGCCGGAGGCGTATTTCGTGATCTCCAGCAGCTTTACGATCATCGTGTTCATGCGGCCTGCCTCGTCCGCGATGATATCGCAATACTTGTCGGCGGCGTCGGCGTTGCCGGCGGCGTAAAACATTTTTGCGCCCTCGGCATACCCCTGGATAATGGCGATGGGCGTTTTCATCTCATGCGAAAGGCCGGAAATAAAGGTCTGGCGGAGATTGTCGATCGTGCGCTCGTTCTCGATATCCTCAAGCAGCTTTTCGTTTTTCTGCTTTAGGTCTGTAAGCGCCTCGTCCAGGCTGTCCGAAAGGGTATTGATGCTCTGGGCAAGGTCCGTAAGCTCCGTCATTTTCGTCTCGGGGCATTTCTGCGAAAAATCCAGCTTTGCGATCTTATCCGTG
Source organism: Clostridia bacterium (assembly GCA_017443805.1). GTDB lineage: Bacteria > Bacillota > Clostridia > Oscillospirales > Acutalibacteraceae > RUG806. Next base: position 30,321 of record JAFSXY010000041.1, read on the forward strand.
ATGTCCCGCATTACGGAGATGGGGCGGATGATGCGCTTGATAAAGATCCAGATTATCAAAAGCCCGATCACCATCAGCAGCATAACGGTCAAAAAGGAGATCGTGAAGTCGATCTTTGTTGTGGAGCTGATCTGACTGACCTGGATACAGACCTTTAACTGTTCCCCGCCGGGCAGCGTCTGGTAGCAGTCCAAAAACGTCACGTCCGCCTGTGTGGAACGGTATTCCTCGATCAGAAAGCCCTTGCTGCCCGCCTGCATGGAGCCGTAGACCGTTTCGTAATCCAGCTGATATACGCTGTCCACCGTCGGCGCGTCGTTTAAGTTTGCCGGCAGCTCGTCGATCAGCGCGCGGGAGGAATAAATAAAGCGTCCGTCCCGCGTATACAGCTCTACCGTTGAGTCGTACTCTTTTTCAACGGCCTTGAGCGTCTCCGTAAACCCCGCGCTCCCGTACGCATCCTCGATCTCGCTGGTGGCAATCCACAGCCGGGTGCCGGGCGTCAGATAGAACGCCCATTCGGGCAAAAAAGTATAAACCAGTACCGGGATCAGGACCGACAGGAGCAAAATCAGTACGATGCCGCCCATCAGTCTGGAGCCGATATTGGTCTGTTTTTTTCTTTTATTGCTTTTTTGAAGCTGTCTGTTCCGTGCCATCGCCCGCCTCAAGTTTGTAGCCGGTCCCGTAGATCGTCCGGATGTGCTCCGCGCCCCAGGCGCCGAGCTTGGTGCGCAGACGCGCCACGTGGGAGTCCACGGTCCGCACGTCGCCGTCAAAATCAAAGCCCCAGATATCGTCCAGCATCTGTTCCCTGGTAAACACTCTGCCCGGTGCGGACAAAAGCTTTTGCAGGATACTGTACTCCTTCAGCGTCAGGCTGATGCTTTTCCCGCCCAGCCAGACTTCGTGGGCAAAGGCGTCCAGCTTCAGCGCGTCAACGGTCAGGACCTTGCCTGCGGTCGCGGCGCTTTCGCTCCGCCGCAGCAGCGCCGCCACGCGCTTCATCAGCACCGACGGGCTGCAGGGCTTTGTCACATAGTCGTCGGCGCCCGCGTCAAAGGCGGTCAGCTGGTCGTATTCCAGGCTCCGCGCCGTAAGCATGATGATCGGCACGTCGGATTTTTCCCGGATCCGCCGCGCGACCTCCCAGCCGTCCATATTGGGCATCATGATGTCCAATATCAGCAGCGCGGTGTCCGGGTTTTCCTCATACAGGCGCAATGCGACGTCGCCGTCGTCCGCGCAGAGCGGCTCGTACCCCTCCGCGGTCAGGAAATCGCTGACCAGCCGGCGGATCAGCTCCTCGTCGTCCGCAACAATGATCTTTTTCATATTGTTTTTTCCCTCTTATCTGCGGTGTTCCGCAATAATTTCCCGGCGGTGTGCCGCCGTGCAAAAAAACCCGTCTGCGCCGGCCCGGCGCAAAAAACAGCCTCAGCGCAAAAAGTTTTTCAGCTTGCCGTTTTTCTCGATCACGTAATAAAGCGCCGTACCGAGAATAAAGAGCACCGCGGCCTCGCCCGCGGCCACGCTCAGCGCGGCGAACCCGAAGGCGTGCAAAAATACGTCGCCCTCCGTAAAAACCGCGATCTCCGCGCCGACAAACAGCGCGTTTGCAAGAATGGGACATAAAAAAGAAAGCAGCGGATACCCCTTGATTTTTATCTTCCGCGCCGCCCGCGTACCCAGGCATGCAAGCAGCGTCGCCGCCGTGCCGACAACCATATCAACCGGATTGATCGTACTGGAGATGTTGGAAAGCAGGCAGCCCAGCGTCAGGCCGGGAATGGCCGCCGGGCAGAAGACCGGCAGGATGGTCAGCGCCTCGGAGATCCGGAACTGCACTTCGCCGTAGGCAAGCCCGAACACGGCGCTCACATAGGTCAGCGCGACATACGCGGCCGCGATCACCGCAGCCTTGGTCAGGTATTCTGTTTTCTTTTTCATTTGCTTACTCCTTAGTTTTGTTTTATGTCAGGATGGTTTCGAACTGACAGAGGAATATTTCCTCAAAGAATTATTATACAGGACTTTACACAATTCGTCAATGGCAAAAATTATTCCTTACACACGTCCACCCACGCTTCAAAGCCGGAAAACCTTTCCAGCTCCGGTACGGTCAGTTCCACGGCGCTGTCGGCGCTGCCCGCCGCTGGGTACACGACGTCAAACCGCCGCAGGGACGCGTCCAGATAAACCCTGCAGCCGTCGTTGACCGCAAAGGGGCAAACGCCGCCCATGGGGTAGCCGACCGCCGTTTCCAGCTGCTCCGGCGGGAGCATTTTCGCCTTGGCGGAAAACGCCGCCTTGAATTTTTGATTGTCCACGCGCCTGTCGCCCGCGGCGACCACCAGCACAGGCGCGCCGTCGACCGAAAACGCCATGGTTTTCGCGATACGCGCCTCCCCGACGCCCAACGCGGCGGCGGCGAGCGCCACCGTGGCGGAGGAGACGTCAAACGTGCGGATCCTATCCTCTGCGCCGAAGCGCGTCAGATACGCCCTTACTTTTTCGACCGACATAAGAAAACTCCTTTTTTATCTTGTCAGATTGCGGATCCACCTGTAGCGGTTGACCTTTACAACCGCCACGAAGCATTTTAAGACCTGGTCCGCCTTCAATATGGCGAAAGTCACGGGGACCGGCCAGTGAAAGACAAAGGCGGATAAAAACGACATGGGCAGCACGATCCCCCACATAAAAATCAGGTCGTTGCGGAAAACAAAGCCCGTATCTCCCCCGCCGGAGACGATCCCCACAAGACAGGGCGCCTCATATGCGGAGCCGAACACCGTAAAGGCCAGGATATTGATAAAAACAACGCTCATTGCGCGCGTGTCCGGCGAAAGATCGTAAAGGCCGACGATCAGGTCCCGCGTGAAAAACAAAACGGCGGAAGATATTGCGCCGGTGACGAGGAAGATCAGCTGCAGCTTTTTTGTATAACGCCTGACCCGCGGGATATCGTTTTCCCCCACCGTTTTGCCGATGAGCACGGACGCGGCGGAGGAGGAGGCGGTATACAGAACGGCCACCACCTGAAAAACAGGGGACGCGACCGCGTTCGCGCCGATGGCCGCCGCGCCGAGCCGCCCGATAACGGCGGTCTGCACCGTCATGGCGATCCCCCAGGAGCCGCCGGAGCCGACCAGCGGCAGGCCCGCCTTCAGAAAATCCTTAAAATACACGCCCTCGTAGGTAAAGACGTCCCGCGGCCGCAGGCGCACCTTTTTATCTATGAAAAACACGTAAAACAGCACGAACAGCAGCTCCGCCATGCGGGACGCAAGCGTCGCCCACGCCGCGCCGATCTCCCCCATGGCGGGAAAGCCCAGCTTGCCGAAAATCAGCACGTAGTTGAGCGTGACGTTGACCACCAGCGCCAGAAAACAGGCGTAAAAGCCCACGCGCACGGTCTCCACGCTGCGCAGCAGCGAGACCAGCAGAAAGCTGACGGCGAAAAGCACATAGGAATAGCCCATGATGCGGATATACCCCGCCCCTGCCGCCACGATGGCGGGCTCGGTGGACAAAAGCCCCAGCACGCCGGCGGGGAACGCCAGCACCGCGCCGCCGATCGACGCGGCGATCAGCAGCCCCACGGCAAACGCCGCGGAAAAAACTTTTTTAATGGAGGCAACATCCTTTTTGCCCCAATACTGCGCGCCGAGCACGACCAGTCCGCTCGCGGCGCCGTTTACAAAGCACTGCACAAAAAACTGGATCTGGTTGGCAAGGCTCACGCCGCTCATGGCCGTTTCGCCGTAACGGCCCAGCATGACGCTGTCCGCCAGGTTTACGCCGAACACCAGAAAATTCTGCAGCGCCACGACGGCGAACAGGCGGAAATAGGTTTTGTAAAAATAACGGTCTTCCATTTGTTTTCTCATATCACAAAAGCGTTTTATCGTATAAGCCGCGCGTTTTTTTCATTTCCGGGTTTTCCCGCCTTAAAAACGCGTCGGTCATCTCCATACAGGTCTGTTTTGTTTCGATTGTAAAATACAAAGTATAAAAATCCATCGGCGGCAGCAGGCCGTTTCCCGTGTAAACGGGGATGGGATTGTAAAGCGTGGAAAAGGCTTTCTGCGAACACAAAAGAGGGAACGGTTCGCCGTAGCGGTCCTTGATCTCCCGCCTGCCGGTACAGTCCCCGCAGCCGTTTTTGCCCCTTGCGGGGCACGCGCGGAAGCGCATCAGCGGCAGATGGCCGTAAGCGATCAGCCCCACGCTGCCCGCGCCGCGGAGGCATTTTGCCGAAGCAAAATCCAGCTCAAAGGACAGCGTGTTGTCCAAAACGCCCAGATCCTCATAAACGTCCAGCGCGCAGGTGTTCAGAATATTCAGGTGCATGCCGCCCGTGGGCGTCAGCCCCGCTTTTCGCGTCAGGTAAACGGCGCCGATGTTCTCACAGACGGTCTCGCGCAGGCCCAGCGCCTTCAGACGGGAAAGCCTGTCCGGAACGCGCGCCTCGTCCGCCGGATAAAGCAGGACCGGCAGCTCCGCGGCAAGCTTTTCGCCGTATGCCGCAAGAAGAGACGGATCGGATTCGATCTCCCGCAAAGGCAGAATAAGCTTTTGCGCTTTTTCGGCCATGCACAGCTGCGCAGCGGTTTCAAACCGCAGCCGGACTGCGCCGTCACTGCCCGTACGGCGCTTTTTTTCAGGCGCAGGCGCAGCCGAAAACGCTTTTTCTTCCCCCGCGCGCCGGTCGGAGAGCAGCCCGAGCGCCTCGCGCCGCAAAGCGTTGAGCGCGGAAGCGGGCAGCATCAGCCCCGCCTCCGGCTCCGCGGAAAACTGCGTGCAGAAATAGGGCGTGCCGCCGAGCTTTAACAGATTTTTTTCACACGCCTGCGCCGTAAGCGGCATATTGCGCGCCTGCTCGGGCACGGGTCCGTACGCCGTAACGGTCTCGGCGCCGTCCGAAACGGTCAGTCTTGCTTTTTCGCCCCGCTTTGCAGTAAACGTCATGCTGACGGGCACGCTTTTGCGCTCATCCTTATATAAAGCCTGCAGGTCCCCGAGCACGCCCGCCGCGGCGGTCACGTCCTCCTTCGTCCGGCGGCCGAACATGGAAAGGTCCCGCCGTCCGGTCAGATAGCCGTCCGTAAAGCCGCTGCGCGAAAATACGCGCTGCAGCGCGTCGGTATCCACCGGCTGCCCCGCCGCCGCGTTCACGGCCGCGGTCACGGC
>JAFSXY010000042.1 GCA_017443805.1 Clostridia bacterium
GCAAAGCTGGCGTTGCAGATATGCCCGCATCTGCCGACGTTGTTCGGATGCAGGATATACAGCCCGTATATGCTGCCGTTTTCTTCTGCGACGCCGCAAAAGGTCTGCGAACCGAAAAATACGTCGCCCGATTGTTTCGTCAAAAGCTCTTCCTGCGGGAAGGCGACGCCTTCCTCCACAACTTCGTTCCATATGGCGATCATCGCCTTGAGGTCTTTTTGCGTATACTCTCTGATTGTCACGGTTATTCGACCTTCTTTTCCCTTTGCTGTTCCAATGCGCGCACCTCCGGCGACCGTCATTTCAGTTCCCCGTACGCTTCATCCGAAACCGGCTCGCACCATTCGGCGGACGTCTCTTCTCCGGGGATCTCAAAGGCGAGATGGGAGAACCAGCTGTCTTTCGCCGCGCCGTGCCAGTGTTTGACGTTTGCGGGGATATTCACGACCGTTCCGGGCGCCATCTCAACGGCATCTTTTCCTTCTTCCCGGTACCAGCCCCGTCCGCCGACGCAGATCAGCATCTGCCCGCCGCCGGACTTCGCGTGATGGATATGCCAGTTGTTTCGGCAGCCAGGCTCAAACGTGACGTTGAACACGGGCATCTGCGTAAGCGACAGCGGCGCGAGATAGCTTTGCCCGACGAAGTATTTCGCATATGCGTCGTTCGGCTCGCCGATCGGAAAGAAAATCCCGTTCTGATACCTGTCTTTTTCGGTCAGGGCGGGCGTCGCGTCGTTCCAGATCTCCTTTGCCATGCGGAAAACCGCCCAGCCCTTTGGCCAGCCCACGTACATCGCGGCGTGGGTGATGATCGCGGCGATCTCCTCTTTGGAGACGCCGTTTTTCTTTGCGTTCTGCAGATGATAGCCGAGCGAGCTGTCCGTTACACCGGAAGCCATCAGCGAAACGACCGTGACGATGCACTTCGTCTTGAGGTCTATCGCTTCCTCATTCCAGACCTCGCCGAACAGCACGTCGTCGTTCAGATGCGCGAATAACGGCGCAAATTCGCCGAGTTGGTCACGTCCCGCGGTTTGTGTGATCTTTTTTTCCATAAACGATTCCTTTCTCCGTATATCCCGAGCCATCAGTCAATTTCATCCCAATCGATCCGGTCGTTTTTGTAATAGTATTCTTTGTCTCTTTCCGAAATTTCGCGCAGCACCCGGCAGGGATTGCCCACGGCGACGACGTTTTCGGGGATATCCTTCGTTACGATACTGCCCGCGCCGATGACCGAATTTTTGCCGATCCGCACGCCGGGCACGATGATCACGCCCGCGCCGATCCAAACGTTTTCGCCGATATATACGTCCCTGTTATACTGCAGGGCGCGTAAGCGCAGTTCGGGATCGATCGGGTGGTTTGCCGTTGCGACGGTCACGTTCGGGCCGAACATCACCTTGTCCCCCACATAGATGTGGCCGTCGTCCACCAGCGTGAGATTGGAATTCGCGTAAATATCGGAGCCGAAATGCACGTGATGACCGCCCCAGTTTGCGCGAAAAGGCAGCTCGATATAACAGTTTTTCCCACACTCGGCAAAGACCTCGCGCATGTACTGCTCTTTCTTTTCAAAATCCGACGGTTTCAGCTGATTGAACTCCCACAGTTTGTCCAGAAACGGGAACTGCTCCGCCATGATCTCCTCATCCGCCGGGTCGTAGATCAGGCCCTTTACCATTCTCTCATAGTTTGTCATTTTTACGCACCACTCTTTTTTAGGATCGCGTACCGGTATGGCAAATTAACCGCGTCAAACGCGTTTGTTCCTGCCCCAAAAGACGTTGTAGCGGTCGGGCCGCCAACCGGGTTTTACATCTCTGACCGCCTCAGCGGCAGTGATTTCCCGATCGTCGTTGTCAATATCGATAAGGATATACTTGTCGTTGCCCATACCAAGCTCCTTCATATAACTGAGCTGACGCAGGCCGTGACGGGATTCCACCCGCTCGATCAGCGCTTTGCCGCCGCCGTCGGGCAGGTTATAGATCAGATCCATACAGGCGTTGTCCGCCGCAAGAATATCAAGAGAAGCAACGAAACCGACGTCGGGCGTGACAACTGGTTCCGCTTCGGGTCCCTCACAGTCACAGGAAACGGACATATTGCGCATCGTATTGATATAACAGACGTGCGGCGCGAAATAGTCGATTGTGGCTTTTGTGCTTTCGGTGATACGCTCCATCAGTTCTTCTTCCGAGATGCTCCACAGATTGTCCGATCCCATGGCGGTGTGGATCTCCGCTTTGCCGATCCGTCCGTCCGCGCAGCCGATGCCGATATTCTTGTTGCTGCCGCCGAAGCCGCCCATCATATGTCCTTTGAAGTGAGTCAGCACAAGCAGCGAATCATAGTTCAGCATGCTTTTGCCGACGTGCATTTCCTTAAACCATTTTCCGTCCCTGACCGGCAGAGCGGCCACGCCTTCGGCGTCGGTAATATCTACGGGGCAAAACGTCCACCCGTTGATTTCCAACGTTTTACGATGCGCTTGTGTCGTATACCTGCTGCCCTCGTAATAGGTATTGGTTTCAATGATCGCCGCATTCGTAAGACGGGAAGCAAAAAGCTCCTTAACCCACAGACGGGGAATAATGTTCGGCCCCTTGGCTTCACCTGTGTGCAGCTTTACGGCTACCTTGCCGCAAAGAGCAAAGCTCACTCTGTCGTAGATCTTCTTCAGACCTTCCTCCGACAATTCGCGGGTAAAAAACACGACGGAGCTTTCTCCTGTCCGTTTTTCAAAAGGAACATATCGATTCCCGTCTTTTCCGGGAACGGGCTTTCCTGTCCGCATTCGTTATTCCTCCTTTTTTTAGATTTTTAGTATATTTGTATGATTCAAACGCCGCGCCCCATCCGGTACGCTTCTTTGAAAGCGGGGGTGTCTTTGACCTTGCCTTTTTCATAAACGCCCACGCCGTAGATCACGCCCATTTCCTTCGCGCCCTCCACGCAGTCGGCATAACCGCGGAAGCACTCGACCGTGCGCTCCGCAGATACTCTTTCCGTATCGGCGCAAGTGACGACGTAATAGAATTCTTTGTCCTTGACCTCCGTCCAGCGGGCGACCGTGCGGTCGATCAGCGTTTTGAGCTGCGCGTCGATCGAATAGAAATACACGGGGCTCGCCAGCACGATCACGTCCGCGTCGATCATTTTTTGTAAGATCTCCGGCATATCGTCCTTTTTTGCGCAAACGCCTCCGGAATTCTGGCAGTAATAGCAGGCGGAGCAGTAGCCGATCTTCTTATCCGCAACGCGGACCGTTTCTACTTCGTTTCCGGCTTCCCGTGCGCCGCGTGCAAACTCGTCGCACAGCAATTCGGAATTGCCGCCCCTGCGCGGGCTGCCGGACAGAATCAATACTTTTTTACTCATCTTTTTTCTCTCCAATCAATTTTCTTTATTTGGTGTTTTTATTCTTTTCAAAAAGACGGACGCGTAATGTCCGATCCATACGAACAACGCCATGATCGCCAGATAATCCAACAAAAACAGGGCGAGCGGTTCTTTTTCATCAAAGTACGCGAAGGTCGTCACACCGAACAGGTATTCCGGCAGCTTCCTTGAGATCAGCGCGTACACGCCGTATCCTGCTGCCAGCGCGGCGGCGATCCTTGCCGTCCACAGGGGCGCCGGTTTGTTGCGCGGTATGCCTTTCGTCGCGGAACGGGATATGGCGATCCAGTGCAGACCCAGGTGCAGGCTCATCAGCACGAAATTCCAATACCCGCACAGCATGTGCAGGGTGCGGGAGAAAGACGCGCCGAAGGAGATGCCGAGGAACCGGAACACGTGTTTTGAAAGCATCACGCTGCTGACGGCGGAGCCGCACATGCCGA
>JAFSXY010000043.1 GCA_017443805.1 Clostridia bacterium
TCCTTCAGCAGGAATTCCAGCTCCTCGTACAGCATCCGTCCGATCCCCTGCCGCTGACAGCCCTTTTTAACATAGACGCTCACTTCAACGCTGCAATAGTAAGCCGCGCGCCCGTTATGTAAAGCGGAAGCGTAGGCGTATCCGACCACGTCGCCGTCTTTTACGGCGACCAAAAACGGATACCGGCTGCTGATCTGTTCGATCCGCCGTTCCATCTCCGCGCGGTCCGGCGCCTCAGTCTCAAAGCTGATCGCGGTATTGTTGACGTAAAAGCCGTAAATCTCAGCCAGCGCCGCAGCGTCGGTAACTTTCACCTTCCGCAGCGTGACCGCCTTATAACCGGAGCCGTTTGCCGAACTGTTCTTTTTCATTGGCTTCCCCTTTCACTGCAGAAGATCTTTCAGTCCCTGCAAAAAATCTGCGTAATGTCTCGGATAGGCGTTCGGGCCGTGCGCCGAAGCCTTTGTCCGTTCAAATCGGCGGTCAGCGTAAATCCGCCGCCGTCCAATAAATGCTTGGCTGCTTTTTGAAATCCGTTCCATTTTCCGACGCCGCAGTCGTTGAGCAGGACAAGCAGCTTTTCATACAACGCTTTTGCTCACCGCAGCCGCTTTTTTTATTCGCATGGCGACGCCCCGTCTCGGACAGGCAGTACGCCCAGCGCATGCAGCTGACGCAGCGTATCCTCCGCGCTGACAAACCGGATCCCCGTTCCGCCGTTTGTGCGCCAGCGTTCGATCGTCCGTGAAAAATCGTCGATCAAAATGCAATCCGGTCCGGAACAGAAATCTTTTTTATCCGCTTTTAACACAAGATTTATTTTGATCTCCGGCGAAAGCTCCCGGCGCACCCAATTCACTTTATCCTTCTCCGCAGTCAAGATCCCGCGGGAGGGCTTCGGCACGCCCGTCAAAATCTCGCAGCGGTCGCCGTAGGCCTCATAGATCTGTCGGAACATTTCCGCTGCGCCGGGCATCGGCGCGAGGCGGTCGTAAAAATGCGGGATTTGTCGGATCGCGTCCCACATCTGCAGCTCCCGGATATCCTCGATCTCCTGATTCAGTCGCGGCAGACCGCAGAGCTCCTCCACTCCGCGGTCAAAATCAGCCAAAACGCCGTCTAAGTCAAAATAAATTTTCTTTACCGTCATTTTTTTCTCCCCGGTCTTTTTGTTCCGTCAGGACAGGCCTTCCCACTCTCGCAGAAACTCTTCCAAAAAAGCGTGCATAAACGCATCCCGTTGTTCTGCGATCGCTTTTGCAGTCTTCGTGTTCAGCATATCCTTCAACAAAAACAGTTTTTCATAAAAATGGTTGATCGTGGTAGATTTATGCTGCCGATAGGCTTTGGCGTCCATATCAGGCGTCGGCGCAACGGCGGGGTCATACATGGCGCGGCCGTGACTGCCGCCGTATGCAAACGCGCGCCCGATCCCGACGGCGCCGATGGCGTCCAGCCTGTCCGCGTCCTGCACGCATTTTCCCTCGATGGTTTCGGGCGTAACGCTGTCCATTCCCGCAAAGGATACCTCTTCAATGATCCCGCACACCGTTTTAACCGTTTCGGCCGGCAGCCCGTGCGCCTGCATAAATGAAACGGCGCGCGCCTTTTCCCGGTGCGTTTTCGGCGACAGTTTTATATCGTCCACATCGTGTAAAAGCGCGGCAAGCGCAACGACCGTTTGATCCGCATGCTCGTTCTCCGCAATCCGCAGCGCGGTTTTATACACGCGCATGGTATGCGACGCGTCGTGCCCGCTGAAATCCGAGCGAAAGGTCTCACGCACGAAATCGACCGCGTCGGCAATGATATGATCCATGATACGGCTCCCTTCAGACCTAAAAGTATGTATTCAGAGATCGTATCTTTTCATGACCGCTATCTGATAATCGGACGCTCCCTGCCCCGCAGCGCCGAAAATAAGATAAATGCGGTCTCCGACAGCCGTAAGATACAGCTCCTTTTCTCCGTCTGTCTCACGGAACACCGCGTACCAGGACGCGTCAAGATCCATCAGCGGAGATGAGACGTATTTCAGGAACTGATAATCGGACTCAATGCGGCCGTCCGCGTTTTCCGTGATCAGACGCATACCGTATTCGGTCGAATTCAGCTCATAGATCATGAAATCATGATCGTTCGCCGGGCGCTCTTTTGTCGTTTCGCCGTTTTCCACAGCGATGAAAGACTCCGACCGCCAGTACCCGCGCAGCAGCGCATCCCGTTGGACGTCCGTGTTTTCGACGTCCCGGCCCGTTAAGACTTTTTCGCCGTTCTCATCCAGCAGATACGTTTCAATAAGATCGTCCGCCGTATAAAAGCCGTATAAAAGATCCGTAAACCCGTTCAGAATTTCCATGCCGCCGTCCGGGATCATGCTTTCGTAGCTGACGGAAACGTAAGACGTCCGCCCCGTCAGCTCCCGGTCGTCAAAGCGCATCTCAATGCTGCTGCTCGGCGCGTCCAGCGCCGCATGCTCCTGATCGAACGGCAGATCCTTCCATGCGGAAAGATTATACTGATCGATATATTCCCGTGTACGGGTAAACGCATCCCCTGCAGCGCGGTATTCATACACGCGAACTGGGATCCAGTGCGCCGCGCTTATTTTTACGGTCACGACCGCTTCATCGTTTTTTTGCGAAAGTTCTACACAGTAGGTGTCGCCGTTCATCCCGCCGCCCTTGTAATACGACGCGGACGTAAGCGGCCCGTGCTCCGTTTTGATTTTGTACAGATCTTCCAATGTAGTATGTCCCGTGATCGCCGTTTTTATTTTTCCGAACATGCCGAAAACGCCCATACAGATCAAGCCTCCCGTAATGAGCACGCAAACTGTCAGAATTACAAGCGTTTTTTTCTTCATTATCTTCTGCTTATCAATAAATCTTGTTTAATATAGTAACACAAAATCATAAGATTTACAAGTTTTTTGTCGGATCTTTTCATTTTGAAAAACGGTCACCGAATTTTCAGTCCCCGCAAAAACACTTTTTTATCGGGCGAGATCCGATAACTCTCGATCGCCTTTTGTATCGTCTTGTTGTGCGTCCAAGCATCCAGCCTACGGTCCGTAAGATACGGCAGCGCCGCGTCATACTGCTTTGCAAGCGCCGTGGCAAAGAACCAGGCGACCATCATGTTGACGTAATACGCGTCCGACCGGACCGCGGCGACCGTTTCAAGACAGTCCCCGTTAAAATCCGCGTCCAGAAAATGCGTCATCAGCATACCGATCGCAAAGCGGACGGTATACGTTTCGCCGGAAGCGATCCACAGCCGGATCTGCTCCGATAATTCCGTTTTATGTTTTCCGAAACACTTCGGCGACATCTGGTCGCAGGTCGCCCAGTTGTCCACGTACGGCAAAAAGGTACAGACCAGCTCCATGCAGCGTGCAAAATCCTTCATGCCGGAAAGCATAAACGCATGCAGCTGGTTTTCTTCAAAATATTCGTGCGGCAAAGAAGTCAGAAAAACTTCCGCGTCCGGTCTTTTCGCAAGCTCTCCGGCAAGCTTGCGCAGGGCGGGCGTGCGGATACCGATCACCGTTTCCGGCGCAACCGTGGGGATCACCTTGCGCATAAAATCGCAGTAATTTTCATCCTGCAGCCGGAACAATTCCGTTTTGACGTCATCTGCGATCATTCTTTTTCCTCTCTGTTCTCTGCCCGAAGCGGCGAAGTATTGCAAATCGTCACGTAAACGTGGCTGACGGCGAACAGGGCCGCAAAGCCGACAAGCAGCCAGTGGCGCAGCGTAAGCCCGCTCAGGAGAAAGATGCCCGCGGGCAGCACGGCAAGGATCAGCGCACTTTTTCTGCTTTTGTGTTTCAGATGGCGGATAAAAACGAGCCAGTACGCAAGCAAAAGCGCGCCGTTGCCGATGAAATACAGCATCATACCGGGCTCACTCGAAAAACCGAACTCCCAAACGAGTAAAGGCAGCCACATCAGAACGATGCAGGCGTACCGCCCGATCTGTTCCGGCAGGTTCATTGCCCTGTTCGCGCAGAGGTTCTTTTCATCCTTATTTTTGATCGCATAAACGATGTTCGGGAGCAGCATCAGCACAACGATACCGGCGCCGAACAAATTGATCCA
>JAFSXY010000044.1 GCA_017443805.1 Clostridia bacterium
ATGGAATGGGTCGGACGGATGAACTCCATCCGCAGCCGCGCGGAGGAGATCGTCTTCTCTGAGCTGGTCTACTGCTGAGGTGCTGCCATGTTCGGACGGAATAAAAGAGACCGGGTCTTGGTGCTCTGCGCCGGCGAGCGCCGGTTGCTGACAATGGCCATGCTGTCCTTCCGGAACAAGCTGCTGGCCGGCGGCAAGCCCACGGAGGATGTCAACGAGCTGCTGCTCCGGCTTGTGAAGTAAAACTGAATAATACCTAATGAGCGTCTGCTTCTGAAAAGAGGCAGGCGTTCTTTTTGCACTTTGAGCCGTGAAATCCCACTAATTTGTGAATTTTCTGAGAACTTTCAAAAATCGATGTCGTTTTTCGGCCTCCGAGGTTGCGGTAAGAGAGTAGAAGGAGTTTTTGAAAAAAGCTGAAATTTGATGTCGTTTTCAAGGCCTCTCATGTGGCTGTTAAGTAGTAGAGGAAAAAGTTTCAATGCCGTGTTTACTTTTTGGCTTTGGATGTTGCGGTACAGGAGTAGAAGGAAATTTTCAGCCCGGTGTTTACTTTTTGCCTCAAAACCGTGCGGTACAGGAGTAGAGAAAGATTTTCAAAAAGTGAGAAATAGGATGTCGTTTTTTTGCCCTCCATGTTGCTGTAAGGGAATGGAGAGGTCAAGCAAACACAGGCTCCCCTTACCGGCAAATAAGTCGCTACAAATATTTTCAAGAAGTTTTGAAAATAAATGTCGTTTTGGAGACTCGAAGGTTGCGGTAGGAGTGTGGGAGGAGGTTTTGCGAGAAATTGGCTCTGTTTTGGCGCCAAGTGTGAAAGGAAATCGGTAATTGGCTCCGTTTTGGCGTCCAAAAGCTAAAACCAAAGAGGCTTTCAGCCGAGTGGCATCAATTTTGATGCCGCTTTCAGAGGCCGGATCGGGCTATGGCATCAATTTTGACGCCACAAAAACGTTTTTTCTCCGAAGCCTTATATCTTTCGCTTTCTCGTGACCTACCACTTGAAGGGGATTTCAAAGAAAGTTTTCGGGAGCACCCATAAAAACAGGCCTTCTTATTCCTTACTTAGTGAAGGGCGCTGAAAATTTCCTCCCGTAAGCCTTAATTTTTCGGTCTTCCCGTGATCTACCCCTTGAGGGAAGATTTTTTTCCGGCGACACCCATAAAATCGACCCTTCCCACTCATCCCTTAGTGAGGGGGATATATCGAAAAATGGCGATCACAAGAAAAAATTATCTCCATGGCTTAATTTTTCACCGTTCCCGTGATCTACCACTTGAGAGAGAAAAAGTTTTCTCCGGCACCCCCCAAAAACATCCCCCTGAACTTACTAGCTAGTGGAGGGGTCCCTCAAGAGCATTCGTTTCCCTCACACACCAAGGAGGTGATAACCAACCGACAACTGAATAACCGTCACCGAAACAGATATGACCTTGCGACGACCTCGAAAGAGCGAGCACGGCGACGCCGCGGAGATCCCGGGGCAGGCATAGAAAAACCGTATCGGGAGGACGGCGCAAACCATAAAAACACTTACCAGCTAAAAAGAAAGAAGGTGAAAACACATGAACAAGATTCAACTGATCGACGCGGAGACGCTGTACTACAAGCCGCTGGCGCACCCGAGGATGCTCATTGACGGCATCCTCGCCGACGGGCTGGCGGTGATGGCCGGCGACTCCAAGATCGGCAAAAGCTGGATGGTCCTCTGGCTCTGCCTCCAGATCAGCAAGGGCGAGCCGGTATGGGGCATCCCTACCCGGAAAACCGACGTGGTGTATCTGGCGCTGGAGGACCGGGAGTGGCGCATCCAGCAGCGGATGCAGGAGCTGACCGAAGCGCCGCCGGAGAACCTGCATTTCGGCTTTTCCTGCGGTCAGCTGGGCTCTGAGCTGGAAAGCCAGATCGAGGCTGTACTGCAGGATTACCCCTCCACGGGGCTGATCTTCATCGACACGCTGCAGATGATCCGGGACAACGTCTCCGGGAAGGTCAACGCCTATGCCCAGGACTACCGGGATTTGTCTTCCCTGAAAAAGATCGCCGACAATCACGGCATCTGCATCTTCCTGGTGCACCACACCCGGAAGGATCGGGACAGCAGCAATATCTTCAACGATATGACTGGCTCCACCGGCATCATGGGCGTGGCGGACACGGTGATGATTCTCCGCAAGGAGGAGCGCTTCGGCGACGCTGCCGCCCTCTGCATCACCGGGCGCGACGTGGAGGAAAAGAAGCTGAAAATGCAGATGTGCGGCGTCCGCTGGGAGATCACTGCGGAGCTCAATGCCGACGACCTGCGCCGGGAGCGGATTCCCGATTTCGTGTACGAGGTCGTGGAGTTCCTTTTTGAGCACAGTAAATTCCAGGGCACCGCCACCGAGCTGTTGGCCGCCGTGGGCAACACCGAGCTAAAGCCCAACATCGCCAGCAAGTATCTGACGCGGTATTACAGCGAGGTATTCCTACCCATGGGGATCAGCTACGAGTACCGCAAAACGGCGGCGGCCAGGCTGATCATCCTGGAGCTGCATGACGGTGCTGACGGTCATGACGGTGCTTCCGGGAGCGAGAGGCTTGCGTCACAGCAGGCTGAGGATGACGGTAACGCCCCGCTTCCCCTTTTACCGTCACAGTCGTCATCTGCGTCACGGAGGGAGGTAAACGAGGATGAAGTATCACAGTGCTGAAATCCCCGTGGCTATACGCAGCTTTTTTATCCGTAAGGGTAACGAGCATGGGATTTGTGTAGCCGTCCGGCTCCCAATTCCCCCGTATCTGCTGATACGAAAGGGGCCAGCCCCTGTAACCCCGCCTAAAGGAGGTGGATGCTATGCGCAATCGCACGGAGGAAATCAATGTGCGCGTCTTTAAGACCGAGAAGAATCTGATCCGCAGGAAGGCGCGGAAATGCGGCATGAACATGTCGGAATATCTCCGCACCCTGGGGACGGACACGGTGGTCAGAGAGGCGCCCAAGGAAGAACTGATGCAGGCCTACCGGAAGCTGACGCGGCTGCATGACGATATTCGCTACGAGGTCTCCATGGCGGCGTTCAGCGACGCGCTGACGGAGATTGAGGAGCTGCTTTTGCAGGTCTACCACGGAAAGGAGGATGAGTCCGATGGCGGTGACGAAGATCTGGGCAATCCATGACAGCGTTTCCCGCGTGGTGGACTACTGCAGCAACCCGGAAAAGACCCGGCTGACGGATCTGGAGCAGGTGCTGATCTACGCCGCCAACAAAGCCAAGACCCTGGACGAGGGCGAGCAGAGCTACGCCGTCACCGGCGTCAACTGCCGCGCAGAAACGGCGGCGCAGGAGATGTCCGCTGCCCAGCGGCGCTTCGGCAAGACCGGCGGCAATGTAGCCTACCACGCATATCAGTCCTTCAAGACCGGCGAGGTGTCGGCGGCGGAATGTCACCGGATCGGGTTGGAGACTGCCCGGCGGCTCTGGGGCGACAGCTATCAGGTGCTGGTGGCGACCCACTTCAACACGGGAACCTACCACAACCACTTTGTCGTGAACTCCGTGGGAATGTGGGACGGGCGCAAGCTGGAGGCCAAATACGGCGTCTACTATGCCCTGCGCGCCATGTCAGACCGCATCTGCAAGGAGCACGGCCTGTCCGTGGTGCAGAACCCGCAGCGGCACAAAACGGCGCGCTCCGTCTACTTTGCCGAGAAGAACGGAGAGCCCACCCGCTTCAATCTGATGCGCCAGGCGCTGGACAAAGCGCTGACCCTGTGCAGCAGCTGGTCGGAGATGACCACGGTGCTCCGTAAGCTGGGTTACGAGTTCGAGTGCGGCCCAAACCACAAGTACGCTACGATCCGGCCCTTTCGGTCCAAGAAGTGTACCCGCACCTTCCGGCTCGGCCCCGTCTACGAAAAGGAGGCCATGCGGGAGCGGCTGCTGGAAAACCAGCGGGACTACCGGGTGATGCAGAACTATTACGCCTTTCTGAGGCCCTACTCCAGGAGCTACGGAAGAGAAAACCCGCCTACGGAGGCGTACTACCGCAAGCGGGATTTCTACTTCAAGGCGCCGCGCATCACCGGATACGTCAGCTTCTTCCGGGCCGTCGCTATCGTGCTGGGCGTCGCGCCCATGTACGAAAAGGAATACCAGCAACCGCTGTCGGCGGAGTGCCGGGAGGCCTGCCGCCGATTGGACCGGTACACCGCTGAAATGACGCTGGTGGAGCAGGAGCGCCTGGTGACGCCGCAGGATCTGCAGCGCTATATCTCCCGGATCAACGCGGAGATCGACGACGTGACAGACATCCGCAGCAAGGTCCGCAACAAGCAGCGGAGCTGCACCGATCCGGAGCGGATGGCGGAGTTCAAAAAGCAATGCGCCGCCTGCACCGCGGTGCTGGCCGATCTGCGGAAGAAAAAGAAAACAGCCTGCGACATCATCGAGGATCACCCGAAGCTCCGGGAGCTTCTGGAGAGCGAATTTGAGGCGCGACTGGAGAACGATCCCTATCTCTCGGAGCGAGAGAAAAGCGCCCTACGGCAGCAGACCGCTCCGCTGAGAGAAGAAAAACAATATGAACGCTGATTACAGCAGAAAGAGAGATGATGAAATTGAAAAACCAAACCATTGATTTGGGCCTGAGCGGTTATGATGAGCTGTTCATGACCGAGCAGGAGCGAGCGGATACCCGAAAGCCCAAGGTGGAAGAGTTACCGCTTTCGGAGCTGACGCCCTTTATGGACCACCCCTTCAAGGTGAAAAACGACGCAGAGATGGCGGAGCTGATGAAGAGCATTGCCGACGCCGGTGTGCTGTCTCCCGCCCTGGCGCGGCCCAAGGAGGGCGGCGGGTACGAGCTGATTTCCGGTCACCGTCGGCTGGCGGCCTGCAAAGCGCTGGGGATGGACACCATGCCGGTGATCGTCCGCAAGCTGACCGACGAGGAGGCCGTCATTACGATGGTGGACAGCAACCTGCAGCGGGAGCACATTCTGCCGTCGGAGAAGGCCTTCGCGTACAAGATGAAAATGGATGCTTTGCGGCACCAAGGAAAGACTTTGGGCCAAGATGGCCCAAAGTGGTCCGTATCGGAAATCGCAGAAAACACTTCGGATAGTGAGCGGCAAATCAAACGGTATATCCGCCTCACCAACCTGATCCCCGAGATCCTTCAGATGGTGGATGACGGAAGGATTGCCCTGACTCCGGCGGTGGAACTGTCGTATCTGCAGCCGTCCGAGCAGGAAATGCTCTTCTCCATTATGGACTGCGACGAGGTGACGCCGTCGCTGTCCCAGGCTCAGCGGTTGCGACGCATGAGCGAGGAGCAGAGGTTTACTGACAGTGCAGTGATGCAGCTGATGTCCGAAGTCAAGGGCAATCAGGTGGAATATGTAAAGGTGCCGGTGGACAAGCTCCGCAGCTACTTCCGCCCGGACACCTCTATGAAACAGATGACCGAGACGCTTGTCAAGGCTATGGACTTTTACAACAAACATTTGGAGCGTCAGCGCCGAGATCGCGACGCCCGCTGAAAGGAGTTTTTACAATGAAAGAAGAAATCAAATTTGATTTGAACACTGAACGGATGGAAGATTTGGACTTTATGATCGACGAGTTCTCTGAAAGAGGTTGTGTGCTGGTAGACGATCTCTTCGCTGACCTGATCGCGGAATACTATGGCAACAACGATCTGAGCGATGGCCGCATGATGGTTGAGTTCACAGATGAGGAGGGTCATTCTCTGTCGTTTATTTTGAGCCAAACTGAAATTCACTATGTGCTCCACATGATCGACAGGAAGCTATACACCTATTCGCGTGACGACGGAGGAGGTGGTTTCGATGACAAAGACTGAGCTGCAAGCCATGTATGAGGTGATGTTCACGGACTACCCCGACATCGTAAACGTCGCCCAGGTCCAGTCCATGCTGAAGATCAGCCGCCATCTGGCCTACGAGCTGATCGGCGACGGGTATATCCCCGGCATGAAGATCGGAAACGCCTACCGCGTTCCGAAAATCAACGTGATCCGCTACGCCCTCTCGGCGGGAAAACCCCAGCCGGCGGCGTGACACGGATTTGAACTGAAACGACACATTGGACGGGCACCTGAGTAGGCCCTATAATGAATATGGTCCGAAAGGGTGCCCGTTCATACGCTGTCAGAAAAAGGAGGTATGGATGAATGATAGCGGGACACCTGCAAATCAAAAACGACTACTATTATATGGTCCTGAGCTATTTGGACGCCAACGGCAAACGGAAGCAGCCGTGGTTTCCAACGGGACTGCCGATCAAGAACAACAAAAAGCGCGCGGAGAAGATGCTGCTGGAGCTGCGTCAGACCTATGTTCCCCCTGCAGAGCACAAGTCAAACGGAGAGTTGTCCGCCGACATGCTCTTCGCCGATTATATGGAGCTTTGGCTGGAGATCGTTCGCAATTCAATCGAGATAACAACCTTCTCCTCCTATACCCAGATGGTAAAGGGGAAGATCGTGCCGTACTTTCGCAAAACCGGCGTCAAGCTGGGCGAGCTTCAGGCCAGGCATATTCAGAGCTTTTATCTGTACGAGCTGAAAACCGTATGTCCCAACACGGTGATTCACGAGCACGCCAACATTCACAAGGCTCTGAAATATGCCGTCAAGATGGACCTCATTCCGTACAACCCCGCCGACAAGGTGGAACGACCGAAAAAGCAGAAGTATATCGCGGATTACTACCGTCTGGAGGAGCTGGAGCAGCTCTTTGAGGCGACGAAGGATCACCCCTATTCTCTGCTGATTCAGATCACCGCGTTCTACGGACTGCGGCGCAGCGAGGCCCTGGGCCTGAGATGGGACGCCATCGACTTTGAGCGCAATACCATCACCATCAGACACATCGTAACAAATGCAAAGATAGACGGCAAGTGTGAGATCGTCTGTGCGGATCGTGCTAAAACCAAATCCAGTCTGCGCTCTCTTCCTCTGGTCGCCAACATCCGTGAAAAGCTGTTGGCCTTAAAAGAGCAGCAGAAGGAAAACAAGCGTATCTGCGGCAACTGTTACAACCGGGAATATGACGGTTATGTGTTTGTGGATGCGATGGGGAACATTTTCAATCCTCGTAATCTGAGCAGCAATTTCAGCAAGCTGCTGGAAATGAAAGGCCTGCGGCATATCCGCTTCCACGATCTCCGGCACAGCTGTGCCTCGCTGCTGCTGGCCAATGACGTGCCCATGAAGCAGATTCAGGAATGGCTGGGTCACAGCGACATCAGCACCACGGCAAACATCTACAGCCATCTGGACTATAAGTCCAAGCTTACGTCCGCAAACGTTATGGACAATGTTCTGACCCTGCCGGAAACTGAAGCCGTCGGATGGCGCACATGATTTTTTGCCGAAAATCATGTGCAGCTATGGCAGATTAGCAAAAAGAAAAGCCCAGTCATATGGGCGCAAAGCCTTGATATGACTGGGTTTTTTGGCGGAGAGTTAGGGATTCGAACCCTAGAGACCTTTCGGTCTACGGCATTTCGAGTGCCGCACCTTCGACCACTCGGACAACTCTCCGTGTATCTCAACTGTTTTCCGTGCGCTGAGAAAATGCAAGAAAAACACGCAAGAACGTTATGAAATTTTGAAATTCGATCCGGCGAAAACCCTTATAAATCAAGGATTTTCAGCGGAGAAAACGGCCAGAGCCAACGCGCATTTCGAGTGCTGCACCTTCGACCACTCGGACAACTCTCCGGATTTGTTATCGAAGTACATCTTATCAAAAAAAAACGGGTTTGTCAATTCAAAAAACATAAATTCTTTTATGATCATCTGAGGTTCTGCGTATTGACAAAATCCGGATTAGCCTTATAATGAAAGAAAAAGGAGTGATGGATATGCTTTTGGCAGTGGACATCGGAAATACCAACCTGACGGTCGGACTTTACGATGGCGAAAAGCTGACTTTTCTTTCAAGACTTGCCACGGATACCCGCCGCACGGCGGAGCAGTACGCGGCGGAGCTGAACCAGATCGCCGCGCTTGAAAAAAAATCGATGACAAGCGTGCAGGGCGCGATCATCGGTTCCGTGGTGCCGGAACTTACCGGCGTGATCAAACGGGCGATCTTTTTTTTGACCGGCTGTGTGGCCAAGGTGCTGGGCCCGGGACTGAAAAGCGGGCTGAACATCCGGATCGACAATCCCGCGCAGCTCGGCGCGGACCTTGTGGCCGGGGCTGTAGCGGCGGTGCATGCCTATGACCTGCCGTGCCTTGTAATGGACCTCGGTACCGCAACCAAAATCAGCGTTCTGGATGAAAAGGGGGATTACCGCGGCTGTACCATTTCCGCCGGCGTTGCGCTGACGTTGTCCGCGCTTGCAAACGCTGCGGCGCAGCTGCCGACCGTCAGCCTGGAGGTTGACGTCTGTCCCGCGTACGGCACGAATACGGTTGCAAGCATGCAGGCGGGCATCATTCTCGGTACGGCCTCCATGCTGGACGGTCTCTGCGACCGGATCGAAGAGAGCCTGGGGACTCCCATCCGTACGGTCGTAGCAACAGGCGGGCTTTCCGGCAGTATCGCCAAACACTGCAAGAGAGCCGCAGTCTGCGAACCAAACCTCGTGCTGGACGGCCTGCGGATCATTTACGAAAAAAATCAGCCCGCGATCGGTTGAAGTCGGAACGGAGGCTGAACGATGAAAAAAAAGAATATTATCAGACTGACCGTATCCGGCATGCTGATCGCGCTGGAGATCCTTATGGCGTTTACGCCTGTCGGCTATCTGAAGATCGGTCTGCTTTCCATTACGTTTATGACGATCCCCGTCATTGTCGGCGCTGTCACAAACGGCCTTTATGTCGGCACGGTTCTGGGGCTGACGTTCGGTATTACCAGCTTTGTGCAGTGCTTCGGCATGGACGCATTCGGTACTGCGCTGTTCCAGATCCAGCCGGTTTACACGTTTATTCTCTGTGTGGCAACGCGCACGCTGATGGGTTTTTTGTGCGCGCTGATCTATAAAGGGCTCTCAAAAACAAAGCTGCCCTCCGGTCTGCAGGTGGGGATCTCGGCGTTTTCCGCGCCGTTTCTGAATACTGCGTTCTTTGTGCCGTGTCTGATCCTCTTTTTCTGGAATACGGACTATATCCGGGGCATCGCGGGCGGCGCGAACGTGCTTAAGTTCCTTGTTGGTCTTGTCGGCGTAAACGGGATCGTGGAATGGATCGCCTGTACGGCCGTGGGAACGGCCGTGTGTATCCCGCTGCTCAAAGCGCTCAGGCGGAAGATCAACTGATTTTATAAAAACGGAAAGAGCAGGCAGGCGTCTGCTTCTTGAGCGGCAAAAAACCGGACCGGCTCGTCAGCCGATCCGGATTTTTTTACCGGTTTTCGTTCTTTAACTTGTTCAGCTCGTCCAGGAAAGACTGGATGTCCTTAAAATCGTGGTAGACGGAAGCAAAGCGGACGTAGGCGATCTCGTCGATGTTTTTCATTTTCTCCAGCGCCATTTCACCGATGGTCGCGCTGGTCACCTCGCGTTCCAGAGAGTTCTGCAGCTGGCTTTCGATCTCGTCGATGGCTTTTTCGAGCGTTTCCAGCGAAACAGGGCGCTTTTCACAGGCACGCAGCATCCCGCTTAAAAGCTTGTTCCGGTCAAAGACCTGCCGGGAGCGGTCGCGCTTGATGATGATTACGGGCTGGCTTTCGATGGATTCATAGGTCGTAAAGCGCTTCAGGCATTGGGTGCATTCTCTTCTGCGGCGGATGCGCTGTCCGTCGTCGGCGGGACGGGAGTCAATGACCTTGCTTTCGGGGTAAAGACAAAAAGGACATTTCATATTATAAACTACCTGCCTAAAAATTCTTTCCTTCAGTGTAGCACATTTATATGGCTATGGCAAGATTTTTTTAAGCGACTGATACGCTTTTTCAATATCTTCCTCGCTTTTGTAGGAGTGCCGGTACAATTCGATGATATACGTGCCGTCGTAGCCCGAAGATTTCATCTCGTTGAAAAAGCCCGCAAAATCAAATTCGCCGTCGCCGGGCGTCACGCAGTCCTTTTGCTGCGTATAGTCGCTGATATGGACGTGCCGGATATAGGGCGTCAGCGTGTTTGTGAAATCGTGCCAGTCAAAGCCTGCGCGCCGCGCCTGCTTGATATCGAGAACAAAGCCGAAGTCTTCGCCTACGCCCGCAGCCATCCGGCTGATATAGGCCGGATCTTCGGAACGGTAGTGTACTACGTTCTCCTGGCACACCTGTACGCCGTATTTTTTCCCGAGGCGCGTCAGCTCTGCAAAGCGCTCAAAATAAAGGTCGTCCTCAATCGACCCCGGGATCTTGGCGCCGTGAAAAACAAAGTAGTCCGCGCCGAGCTCTGCGGTCGTTTCAAACAGGTGTTCGTACAGAGGTAAAATATCCCTGTAACGCCGTTCGTAAGAGCTGAACAGAAAAAAGGACTCCGCAAATGACATATAGGGGTGTACGGAAACAATGCGCATGCCGGCCTTGTCTTTGATCCGGCGGAGCATGTCTGTAAACGCCGGTTCGGTCTCCGATGGCGAGTTTAAGAAAAGCTCCGCGCACCGAACGCCGATTTCTGCAAGTTTAATAAGGGATTTCTCTGTTTCAAGCGGATAATAGCAGGCGGAGGAAACGCCGATCTCGGCCATGGAAAATCCTTCTTTCTCCGGAAAAGTTTGCGTGTTGAAACTGTTTGCCGCAACTATTATACTGGATATGAAGGAGGATGGCAATGAAAAAAATTGCAAATTTTATTTCCTGTCTGAAAAACATGGAACGCGTTTCCAAAATCATTCTCTATGCGGCGAACGCGGCTGTTCTGTTAACATACGGCGCGGCCATCGCCGTGCTATCGCCCGGACTGTTCCACGGCGACCTTTCCACCGCGCTTTACTGGGCGCAGGAGTTATGGCTGCTTGCCAAGGAACTTCTCGGCGCGACCGTTGTGCCGGTCTTGCTTTTCGAGATCTTTTTTTATGCCAAAGGATTAAAGCAGCAGCCCGATTTTTAGAAAAATTTGGCGATCCTTATTGAAACCGCGCCCCGTATTGTGGTATGATATCAAAAAACGGAAAGGGGGCGGTCTTGATGCCCGGTTTGAAGCTGGCCATTGACTTCGGTTCCAATAATTTTACCGCGTTCACCGAAGGGCGGGGCATTACCTTGCAGGAGCCGTCCCTGATGATCTGCGACCGGTATACGGGACTGCCCATCGCCGTGGGCGGCGCGGCGCAGAAGATGTCCGGCAAACTGCCCGCTTCTCTGGTCGAGGTCACCCCCATAAAAGACGGCATTGTGTATGATTTTCCCGCCGCGTGCAGGATGCTGCGCGTGTATCTGAACAAGCTCTGTGCAGGAAGACTCCTCAAGCCGGACGTGTTGATGTCCGTTCCCGGCAATGTAACGCCTTTGGAGCGCAAAACGCTGGTTGACGCGATCACACGCGCAGGCGCGGGCAGAGCTTGCTTTGTGGAGGAACCGCTTGCCGCGGCAATCGGCGCGGGCGTCAGCCTTAATGAGCCGAAGGGCAGCTTTATCTGCGATATCGGCGGCGGCACCACGGCATGCGCCGTTGTGACCATGGGCAACATCGCCGTTTCCGGTTCCGTAAAGATCGGCGGAAACGATCTGACCAAAACCGTAATGGAATACATCCGGCGCGAGCACAACGTGGAGATCGGCCAGCAGACGGCGGAGTCCATTAAAAAGAACGTCGGTTCGGCGATATTCAGAACGGAAGAAGTCGCTATCATTTTCGGCGGCAAAAACTGCGACACGGGGCTTCCCGTACTGTTTGAGATCACCTCCACCGAGATCTATTGGATCCTGAAAACCTATGTTGAAGATATCCTGACCTGCATCAAGAGCGTATTCGAAAAAACGCCGCCGGAGCTTGTTTCCGATATCGCGGAAAAAGGCATCATCCTCACCGGCGGGACGGCGAACCTGTTCGGTCTGGACAGGTTTGTGGAATGGAATACCGGCGTGCGTACCGTTAAAGCGCTTTCACCCGAAAACTGCGCGGTTTACGGGCTTGGCCGCCTGTTGAAAGAAATCGGATACCTTGAAAAGAACGGTTACGTATTTCTGTCCTCGCAGGACGATGAGGAGGAGCAGTAAAATATGGCCGGAAACGAAAATCAGGAAACGCTGCAGGGCGTTGTGGAGAATGTTGTTTTCCATAACGAGGTCAACGGCTTTACCGTTTTGGAGATCAACGCAAACGGCGAAGTCCTGACCTGTGTCGGTTCGGCGGCGGATATTTCGCCGGGCGAGGAGGTCGTTTTTACAGGCAGCTGGGATTCGCATACTTTATTCGGCAGGCAGTTCAAGTTTACGGCCTGCCGCCGTTCCATGCCCGATACCAGCGCAAAGCTGTTCCGGTATCTTGCCTCCGGCGCTGTAAAGGGGATCGGCGCGAAAACCGCCGTAAAGATCATCGAGCGTTTCGGAGAAGATGCGATCGACGTGCTGACCAATCATCCGGAAAAGCTTGCCGTGATCCGCGGCATTTCCAAAGCCAAGGCGCTGGATATCTCTCAGGCGTTTAACAGCCAGAACGCCATGCGCAAAATGATGATCGAGCTGGAAGCCTACGGCATTACCGCTCTGGAATGCACGCGGATCTATAAATATTTCGGAATGAACGCGCTGAATGTGATCAAGGAAAACCCTTACGCGCTTTGCGGGACCGTCAGCGGCTTCGGTTTCGACCGCGCGCAGAAGCTTTGTGAGGATATGTCGCTTTCGCCCGATCCGAGGCACCGGTACCGTGCCGGCATTCTGTATATCCTCAAACATAACCTCTATGCCAACGGACATACCTGCATCCCGCAGGAAAAACTGATCGCGCCGGCAACGCAGCTGCTTGAAGTCGGGTCGGACACCGTGATTGAAACGCTGGACGACCTTGTTCGGATGAAAAGCCTTGTACGGATGCCGATCAACGGCGCGGAATTTTTGTTTTTACCGGAGATCTATACGGCGGAGATATGTATCGCGGAAAAAATGAACCGGATGCTCCGCTTCCCGCCTGCGCGCGTTTCTTCCGCTGACGCGGATATCGACCGGATCGAAGCGTATAACAATATCGTTTATGCAGAAAAACAGCGTCTGGCGATCCGCACGGCAGGCGAAAAAGGGCTGCTGATTTTGACGGGCGGCCCCGGTACGGGAAAAACCACCGCGGTGCGCGGGATCATCGACCTTTACGAGGGCAGCCGCGTAGAAGTGCTGCTGTGCGCCCCGACCGGTATGGCCGCCAAACGGCTCAGCGAAGTGACGGGCAGAGAGGCAAAAACGATCCACCGGCTGCTGGAAGTGGAATGGGACGAGACCGAAAAACCGGTGTTCCGCCGCAATACGGAAAATCCGCTCTCTGCGGGCGCCGTGATCGTGGACGAGGTCTCCATGGTCGACGTGGAGCTTTTCGCCAGCCTTTTGCAGGCGCTTCCGCTCGGCTGCCGTTTGATCCTGATCGGCGATTCCGACCAGCTGCCGAGCGTCGGCCCGGGCAACGTGCTGGGCGATCTGATCTGCACGGGCAACCTGCCGGTGGTATGTCTGACGGAGATCTTTCGGCAGGCGCAGAAAAGCCTGATCGTGATGAACGCGCACCGGATCATCGCGGGGGAGATGCCGACGCTTGACGCAACGGACAGCGATTTCTTTTTTATCCGCAGGGATACGCCGCAGGCCGCTGCAAAAACGGTCTCTGAGCTGATATCGCGCCGATTGCCGGAGGCGTTTGGTTTTTCTCCGTTGGACGACGTGCAGATTCTGTGTCCCTCAAAAAAGGGCGATTGCGGTACCGTGAATATCAACCGTCGGCTGCAGGAGATCCTGAATCCGCCGGACCGGACAAAAAACCATCTCATAACGCCGGGCAGCCGCGTGCTCCGGGAGGGGGACCGCGTGATGCAGGTCCGGAACAATTACAATATCGGCTGGACAAGAGGCTCGGAGGAGGGCGACGGCGTTTTTAACGGCGACATCGGCAAAATTGAAAAAATCAACTATGCGGCGGGCGTTATGACCGTTTTGTTTGACGACCGCAGCGCGGAGTACCCGGCGGACAATCTTTCCGAGCTGGAGCTCGCGTACGCCGTGACCGTCCATAAAAGTCAGGGCAGCGAATATCCGGTCGTGATCATCCCGCTGATCGATACGCCGCCGATGCTGATGTACAGGAATTTGCTTTACACGGCTGTCACGCGCGCAAAAAAAATGCTGATCATCGTCGGCAGGGAAGATCGGATCGCTTCGATGGTGCAAAACAATAAAACAAACAAAAGATATTCCGCATTGGACGCTTTTTTGGCATAAACCCTATTTACAAAAAAATATTCAAGTGATAAAATATAATAGATATTGTAAATTTCCAGGTTCGAAAGGCTTTATTTATGAAAAAAGAACTGGCTAAGCTCTACGATCCGAAAATCGTGGAAGAAAAAACGTATGATTTCTGGCTGAAGGGCGACTATTTCCACGCCAAACGGCAGGCGGACAAGCAGACCTATACCATCGTGATCCCGCCGCCCAACATCACAGGCCAACTGCATATGGGGCATGCGCTCGACAATACGCTGCAGGACGTTCTGATCCGCTATAAGCGTATGGCGGGCTATGACACGTTATGGGTGCCCGGTACGGACCACGCGTCCATCGCCACCGAAGCAAAAATCGTGGAGGCCATGCGGAAAGAGGGGCTTTCCAAAGAGGATATCGGCCGCGACGGTTTCCTGGAGCGCGCCTGGGACTGGAAAAAGCAGTACGGCGGAAGAATTATCCAGCAGCTGAAAAAGCTCGGCTCCTCCTGCGACTGGGCGCGCGAGCGCTTTACGCTTGACGAGGGCTGCTCCAACGCGGTAAAAGAGGTTTTTGTGCGTTTATACGAGCAGGGCCTGATCTACCGCGGCAACCGTATGGTAAACTGGTGCCCCTACTGCAATACGTCCATTTCCGACGCCGAAGTGGAATATGAAGAAAAGGACTCCCACTTCTGGCATCTGCTGTATACGGTCAAGGAGACCGGCGAAAAGCTGGAGCTTGCCACGACCCGTCCGGAGACCATGCTCGGCGATACCGCCGTGGCGATCAACGGCGAGGATGAACGCTACAAGCACCTGCACGGCTGCCACGTCATCCTGCCGCTTTTGAACAAGGAAATTCCCATTGTCTGCGATGAACACGCCGATATGACCAAGGGAACGGGCGTTGTAAAAATCACGCCTGCACACGATCCCAACGACTTTGAGGTCGGCGCGCGGCATGATCTGCCCATCGTGCGCACCTTTACCTACGACGGCCGTCTGACCGGCAAAGCCGAAAAAGAAGCGGCCGAGGAGCTTGTGCGCAGCGGCAGAGCTTCGGCGGGCGAGCCTGAGGTGCTGGACTGCGGCAAATATGCGGGACTGACCACCGCCGAAGCAAGAAAAGCCATCCTGGCGGATCTGGAGGCCGGCGGCTATTTGAAATCCGTCGAGCCGCTCAAGCATGAGGTCGGCACGTGCTACCGCTGCCATACGGCGATCGAGCCGATGGTATCCAAGCAGTGGTTCGTAAAAATGCAGCCGCTGGCCGAGCCGGCAATGGAAGCTGTGGAAAAGGGCGAGGTCAGATTTGTTCCCGAACGTTTTACAAAGAATTATATGAACTGGATGCGCGGCACGCGCGACTGGTGTATCTCCCGTCAGCTCTGGTGGGGGCACCGGATCCCGGCGTGGTACTGCGACGACTGCGGCCGTATGACCGTCTCCAAGAGCGCGCCGGAGGTTTGCCCGCACTGCGGCGGCAGCCGCTTGACGCAGGATCCCGATACGCTGGACACCTGGTTTTCCTCTGCGCTCTGGCCGTTCTCCACACTCGGCTGGCCGGATGAAACGGAAGACTTAAAGCATTATTACCCCACGCAAACGCTTGTGACGGGTTATGATATCATCGGCTTCTGGGTGAGCCGTATGATCTTCTCCGGCCTTGCCTATACGGGGCAGGCGCCGTTTGATACCGTTTTGATCCACGGCCTTGTCCGGGACGCGCTGGGCAGAAAAATGTCCAAATCGCTCGGCAACGGGATCGATCCGCTGGACATCATCGACCGCTATGGCGCGGACGCGCTCCGCTTTACGCTTGCCACGGGCAACAGCCCCGGCAACGATATGCGTTTTTCCGACGTCAAGGTGGAAGCGTCTCGCAATTTTGCCAACAAGCTGTGGAACGCCGCGCGCTTTGTTCTGATAAATCTGGATGAAAACGAGCCCGCGCCGCATCTTCCGGAGCAGCTTGCGCCGGAGGACAAGTGGGTGCTTACAAAATACAATACGCTTGTCAAAGAGGTCACGGATAATCTGGATAAATTCGAGCTCGGCGTCGCCGTGCAGAAGCTCTATGATTTTATCTGGGATATCCTCTGCGACTGGTATATCGAGATCTGCAAGATCCGTCTTTCGGGCGCGGACGAAACAGCCAAACGCGCAGCGCGCGCTGTGCTGGTATACGTGATGTCCAACACGCTGAAGCTTTTGCATCCCTTCATGCCTTTTATCACAGAGGAGATCTGGCAGACGCTGCCGCACGACGGCGAAAGCATAATGGTCTCGCCCTGGCCCGTTTTTGACGCGTCGCTTCGGTTCCCGGAAGACGCGTCGGCGATGGAGAGCATTATGACGGCTGTCCGCGCGGTCAGAAACCGCCGTGCGGAAATGAACGTGCCGCCTTCCAAAAAGGCCCATTTGTACGTCGTGACCTCCAATACCGGCGTGTTTGCCGACAGTGAAAAATATTTTGTCCGGCTTGCGTCCGCGTCCGGCGTTTCGGTCGCCTCTTCGGCGGACGGTTTTGAGACCGCAGGCGCGGTCAGTCTGGTTTCACAAAGCGAAACGATTTATATCCCCATGTCCGAGCTTGTGGACCTTGCCGCTGAAAAACAGCGCCTGACAAAGGAGCTTGCGGACGTTGAAAATAAGCTTGCGCAGATCGCTGCAAAGCTGTCCAACGCAGGTTTTCTTGCCAAGGCGCCGCAAAAGGTGATCGACGACCAGCGCGAGAACGCCGCGCGTTTCGGTGAAAAAGCCGCGCTTTTACGCGCGGAGCTGCAAAAACTCGGATAAGGAGCATTTCATGACCGGCGAAGAAGCAGTCCGATTTTATCACGCGCTGCAGCGGTTCGGGATACAGCCCGGACTGGAACGCATCCGTGCGCTGTGCGCAAAGCTCGGCGATCCGCAGGACCGCCTGCGGTTTGTCCACGTGGCGGGCACCAACGGCAAGGGTTCTGTATGCACGGAACTTGCCAATATTCTGTGCTGTGCCGGGTACCGCACGGGGCTTTATACCTCGCCGTACGTCATAGATTTCAGAGAGCGGATTTGTCTGAACGGAGAAATGATCCCGCCGGACGCGCTCGGTGCGGTGACGGAACAGGTGAAAGCCGCCATGGACGCGCTGCGGGAGGAAGCGATCTTTCCGACGGAATTTGAAGCGGTCACGGCAGCGGCGTTCCTGTATTATGCAGGGGAGAAATGCGACGTCGTCGTGCTGGAAACGGGCCTCGGCGGCAGATTTGACGCGACAAATATCATAAAAACAGGCCTTATAAGCGTGATCACTTCCGTTTCTCTGGATCACACCGGTGTTCTCGGGGATACCGTCGCGCAGATCGCTTTTGAAAAAGCCGGTATCATCAAGCCGGGGCGTCCGGTCGTGATTTCATCGTCACAGAAGCCAGACGTTTTTGAGGTCTTAAGGTCCCGTGCAAAGGCAATCGGCGCGCCGTTGTATACGGCAGACGCCGGGCAGATGTTTCAACCCCTTTCCGCTGATATGACCGGAACGGTGATCCGATACAACGGGCAGGATCTGAAGATCCCGTTCCCCGGCGAAGCGCAGAGAGATAACGCGTCTTTGGTCCTCAAAGCAATCGAGCTCCTCTCCGAAACGTTTCGCCTGCGGCCGTCCGCGATCAAAACGGGAATGGAAACGGCATTTATTCCCGCCCGTACGGAAATGCTGTGTGATGATCCGTTTATCCTGCTGGACGGTTCCCATAACGACGGGTCTACAGCTGCGCTTTCAGCACATTTAAAGAAGTTTTTGTATAATAAAAAGATATTAGCCGTAATGGGCATCATGGCGGATAAGGATCATGCCGCGGTCCTTTCCAATTTGCTGCCGTGCTTTGCCGCCGTTGTCTGCGTGACGCCGTCCAATCCGCGCGCGCTGCCCTCCGCGCAGCTGTGCAGACTGATCGCGTCTTACGGCGTCGAAGCGATCGACGGCGCTTCTCCCGCAGAGGGGATCGACAAGGCGCTGTCGCTTTTGCCGGCATATGACGCGCTGGTGGTGTGCGGCTCTCTTTATCTGGCGGGGGACGTCAGAGAATATTTGAAAAGTAAATTGCATCAAACAGATGAATAATACAGGGAGGATACGTGAATGCATATGATAGTTGACGCTGCGTTGATCACGAAAAAGGGCGTCGGCGCACAGTACAATACGGACAGTGTGAACGCTTCCGGAAAAGTCTGGCCGCGCGAGATCGTCCATGGTGAAAACGGGATCAAGGCCGCCGGAAAAAGTCAGGGAAGGCCGTATTATGTGCTTGCAAGCGCGGATACCAAGGGAACCGCGGAAAGCGCCGCGGACCTGTTTAAAAGCTGCCTGCCGCAGTTTGAAAGCGACGGGTCCAACGCTTCCGTCGTGATCTCCGATTTCTTTCAGGCGTTTGCAAGCGTACTGGACGAGTCCGGTTTTACCTCCGCCGCCTGCGATCTCTGCGTTTTCTTCGGCTGTGAGGCGCAGGTTTATCTCGCCAAAAGCGGAAAAGCAAGGCTGTTTCGCTTTGCGGACGGTGAATTTACCGAGGCCGTGCCGCAGTTATTCTGGCATAAGGATAACGCATCCTCTTACGGCGTATGCAGCTTTGAAAACGTGAACGAAAACGATATTTTCCTTTTGGTGACGGGAAAGGTCTGCGCCAACGTATCGGAGTCGCTTTTGAAGGCGATCTGCAAAAATTCCGGCGGCGATATCAGGAAGATCGTTGCGCTGATCTCCTCCAACGCCGAAAGAAACGGCTGTACGGACGCGCTTTCCTCGATCGCCGTAGAGATCCGGCAGCCCGGCGCGCCGGAGTCGTTCGCTGCCGCGTCGGCCGACTTTGAAGCGGATAAAGCCGAGGCGTCTCCCGAGCCGAAAAACGCCGGGGAACCGTACGGCGCATATGCCGTTACCGAGGCATCTCCCGAGCCGGAAAACACGGCGGAGCCGTACAACGCCTTCGCCGAGCCGGAAACCGTGCCGGTCAACGAGACCGGATATGATCCGCAGACGCCGGACGCCGCGTCCGACGCGGATATTTTTGCCGTGCCGACAGTCGGCGCAGAATCGGATCTGCCGGACGCCGAACCGGACGCCGAAACCGCTGAAATCGATTATTTTGCGGAACCGGAGGGAAGTAATCCGTTTTTTGCGGAAGCGTCTGCGTTTGCCGCTTCGCCTGCACCGGAGGCTGCCGAAAAAGTCGACTATAATGAAGAAGATGAAGAACAGCCCGTAACGCCTGAAAAAGGCGGCCTGTTCCGTTTTCAGGGCGGCGCAAAGCGGATCGCAGTCGTCAATATTGCGCTGGTCGCATTGATCCTGGTGATTGCTTTCGGGCTGATCTTTGCAAAAGGCATTTTGAAAAAACGAAACGCTTCCAATGCCGTATTGAATACAAACTTTACCGAGGATGAAACAGACGAGTCCACGACAGACGAGAATGAATCGACAACGCTGCAGGAGGAAGAGGAATCAACGACTGGACAGGAAGAAAGCACGACGGCCGGCACGCATGTCGTTGAGCGGACGACGGAAGGCAGCGCCACGCCGTCGACAACGCTGCGGAACCGCACGGATACCTCGCCGACGAGGACCTCCGTCACACCCACGGAACCGCCTGCAACAGAGCCTGTGACCGAGCCGGAGCCCGTGACCGAGCCGGAGCCCGTGACCGAGCCGGAGCCTGTGACCGAGCCGGAGCCCGTGACCGAGCCGGAGCCCGTGACCGAGCCGGAGCCCATTTCCTCGGAGGATTCGGAGACCGTCGACCACATTCCGGATGATTTTTGATGAAGTACAGATCACATAAGGAGAAAAAATAATGAAAGACAGCATTCAGGTTGCCGTGATCGGCTGCGGCAATATCGCAAACAGCGCGCATATCCCCGCTTACCTTGCATCCCCGCATGCCGAGATCAAATATTTCTGCGATATCATTCCCGAAAAGGCGGACCGCTGCGTTGAAAAGTACGGCTGCGGGAAAGCGGTATACGACTATACGGAAATTCTGGACGATCCGGAGCTGGACGCCGTTTCCGTATGTACGCATAACGATATGCATTCCGTTATTTCCATCGATTTTATGCGGCACGGCAAGCACGTGCTGTGTGAAAAGCCCGCCGCCAGGATCTTATCCGAGGCGCTGGAAATGGAAAAGGTTTCGCTTAAAACGGGTAAAATTCTCTCCATCGGCGTGTGCAACCGTTATTCCAACGCCGTAAACCACATGAAAA
This sequence comes from Clostridia bacterium, assembly GCA_017443805.1. Classification (GTDB taxonomy): domain Bacteria; phylum Bacillota; class Clostridia; order Oscillospirales; family Acutalibacteraceae; genus RUG806. Next base: position 20,564 of record JAFSXY010000044.1, read on the forward strand.
AACTGGTGGACGACGGCGTGCTGGGCGATATCTATCACGTATACGTCTCCTTCCGCGCACACCGCTCCATTCCGGGGCTCGGCGGAGATTTTACAACAAAGGCCGTTTCGGGCGGCGGCGCGCTGATCGACTGGGGCGTGCATTATCTGGATCTTGTGGAATACGTCTGCGGCGATCCCAAACCGCTGACTGTTTCGGGCGAGGCCTTCTGCAAGCTCGGCGCGGATATGAAGAACTATGTCTTTACACATATGTGGTCGTCCGATACCATGGATCTGAACGGGACTTACGACGTGGATGATTCCGTTACGGGCCTGATCCGTACGTCCGGCCCTGTGATCACTTTTAACGGCGCTTGGGCGGAGAACATTGCGGAGGAAAACGGGACGTTTATCGATTTTATCGGCGATAAGGGCGGTATCCGCCATGAATATCTCGGCGGATTTACCCTGTACACCGTACGGGACGGCATGCTTTGCACGACCAGGCCTGTTTTCCGGGAAAACAATATGCACCGGGACGAGGTGCTGGATTTTGTTGAGAGCGTTTGCAGGGGCGAGCGCAACCGCAACGACATTCAGAACGCGGTCCTTACCTCCAAGATCATGCAGGCGGTCTACGATTCCTCGGACGCCCACGCGGAGATCAAACTGGATTGACTCTTCCGGATGATTCGGCCTGTCGGTTCATGCCGACAGGCTGTTTTGTTTTTTAAATAATATTTAAATAATATAAAGAAAAAACTTGCTCTTCGAAAAAAAACATGCTATACTAAACTGAATATTTATATAATCAAGAAAGAACGACAGGGTATGGTGATCTTAGGAATCGATCCCGGCTATGCAATTGTCGGTTACGGACTGATCAAATATGAGGCAAACCGCTTTGGCGTCGTCGATTTCGGCGCGATCACAACGCCTGCGAATATGCCGTTCCCGGACCGCCTGCAGTCCATTTACACGGATCTTTGTTTTTTGTTTGAGAAACACCGGCCGGATGCGCTGTCCATTGAAAAGCTGTTCTTCAACACAAATCAGAAAACTGCGATCGACGTGGCGCAGGCGCGGGGCGTCGTTTTGCTGACGGCAAAGATAAACAACGTGCCGATTTTTGAATATACGCCTTTGCAGGTCAAACAGAGTGTGGTCGGCTACGGCAGAGCGGAGAAAAAACAAGTGCAGGAAATGACAAGGCAGCTTTTGGGACTCTCGGCGGTCCCGAAACCGGACGATACGGCCGACGCGCTGGCGATGGCGATCTGTCATGCGCACTGCAGCGGATCTTTGTTCCTAAATCGGTAACACCCGGCATTTTGAAAAGAAGGAAGACAGGATATGTTTTATTCATTAACCGGCGAGGTCGTTTTTTTCGATCAGAGTTTTATTGCACTTTCCTGCGCGGGCGTTGCCTATAAATGTATGACGACGCTCAATACGCTGCAGAAATGTGCCGCTGTCGGCGATACGGTCACGCTTTATACGTATCTTTCCGTTTCCGAAAACGGCGTCGAGCTGTTCGGCTTCGCGGATGCGGAGGAGCTGGAATTTTTTAAGCTGTTGATCGGCGTTTCGGGCGTCGGGCCGAAGGCTGCGGTCGCCGTGCTGTCACAGCACACGCCCGCGTCTCTTTCGCTTGCCGTCGCTTCCGGCGACGTGAAAGCCATCACGCGCGCGCAGGGCGTGGGGCCGAAGATCGCGCAGCGGATCGTGCTGGAGCTAAAGGACAAAATGACAAAGCTTGCGCCGCGGGAAATATCCTCTGCCAGTCTTTCGGTTCAGTCTGGAGGCAGCTTCGGCGGCAATATCCCGGAGGCGGTCAGCGCGCTGACTGCGCTCGGGTTTTCCGGCTCGGACGCTTCTGCGGCGCTTTCCGATCTTGACGCTTCGCTGCCGGTGGAGGAATTGATCAAACAGGGGCTGCGGCTCCTTTCAAGGGGGATATAACAGACGATGGCCATTCAGTCTTACGAGGACGACGATTACAGACTCGCGTCTCCCGATTATCAGCCGACGGACGTTGATATTGAAATATCCCTGCGCCCGAAAACGCTGGATGAGTATATCGGGCAAAAGAAAGTTAAGGATAATCTTGACGTTTATATTAAGGCAGCGCTGCTGCGAAGCGAGCCGCTGGATCACGTATTGCTTTACGGCCCGCCAGGCCTGGGCAAAACGACGCTTGCGGGTATTATTGCAAACACCATGGGCACGCAGATCCGCATCACGTCCGGCCCGGCGATCGAAAAGCCCGGCGATCTCGCTGCGCTTCTGACCAATCTCGGCGCGGGCGACGTTCTTTTTGTAGATGAGATCCACAGGCTTTCCAGAAGCGTGGAGGAAGTCCTGTACCCCGCCATGGAGGACAGGGCGATCGATATCATCATCGGCAAAGGCCCTTCCGCACGTTCCATCCGTCTGGATCTGCAGCCGTTTACGCTGGTTGGCGCGACCACGCGCGCCGGAAGCCTGAGCGCGCCGCTCCGGGACCGTTTCGGTATGCTGCTCCGGTTGGAGCTATATACGCCGGAGGAGCTTGCGCAGATCGTAAAACGCAGCGCGCGGATCATGGGGATCGAAATCGATGAGGAGGGCGCCATAGAGATCGCTTCCCGTTCCCGCGGTACGCCGCGAATTGCAAACCGTCTGCTAAAGAGGGCGCGGGACTTTGCGCAGGTGATCGGCAGCGGCTGTATTACGCTGGAGGACGCAAGACAGGCGCTTGCACGGATGGAGATCGACGAGCTGGGGCTTGACAATATCGACCGCAGGATCCTAACGACAATGATCCGGAATTTCAACGGCGGTCCCGTCGGCCTTGAAACGATCGCGGCGTCGATCGGCGAGGAAGCCGTTACGATCGAAGACGTATATGAACCGTATCTGATGCAGGTCGGTTTCCTTGCACGCACGCAGCGCGGACGGACCGTGACGGACGCCGCCTATGCGCATCTCGGTTTGCCGCTTCCCACCAGACAATTAAATTTTTGATACAGGAGGTTCGTTATGGGCAGATTGTTCGGCACGGACGGTGCCAGAGGAATTGCGAATACGGAAATAAGCTGTGAGCTTGCCATGAAGATCGGCAGAGCGACGGCGATGGTATTAGGGGAGAATTCCGAAAACAGAAGGCTGAAAGTGCTGATCGGCACAGACACGCGGAAATCCGCCGATATGCTTGCCGGCGCGATCGCCGCGGGCTTTTGCTCCGTCGGAAGCGACGTCCTGCTGCTCGGCGTTGTGCCTACGCCTGCCGTAGCGTTTTTGGTCAAGGAGTATTCCTACGATGCGGGCGTGATGATCTCCGCGTCGCATAACCCCTGTGAATATAACGGTATCAAGATCTTCCGTTCCAACGGCTATAAGCTGCCTGACGAGCTGGAAGAGCGCATCGAGGCGATCATTCTGGACGAGATTCTGCCGCCGCCGCTGAAGGTCGGTGGGGAAGTCGGTTCCATCACCTCCGGCAAGAACGCGGTAAAGGATTATATCGCGCATATCGAGAGCACCGCAGTCGCCCATTTTTACGGAAAGCGGATCGCGCTGGATTGCGCAAACGGTTCCGCTTCCGTTACGGCGAACGAGCTGTTCCGTAAGCTCGGCGCGGAATGTACGGTCATCAACTGCCGCCCGGACGGCGTCAATATCAACTTGAACTGCGGCTCTACGCATATCGAACAGCTGCAGGAATATGTAAAAAACAACGGCTTTGAAATCGGTTTTGCCTTTGACGGCGACGCCGACCGTCTGCTTTGCGTGGACGAGGACGGCAACCTTGTGGACGGCGATAAGATCATGGCGATCTGCGCAAAGGCCATGAAAGAGCAGGGCAGGCTGAACGCCAATACGCTTGTGACCACGGTCATGAGCAACATGGGCCTGTTTGCTTTCTGCGATAAAAACGGCATCAAGTGCGAAAAGACCAAAGTCGGCGACCGCTACGTTCTGGAACGGATGCTGGAGGGCGGCTTTCATATCGGCGGCGAACAGTCCGGCCACGTGATCTTCCTGGATCACGCCACAACGGGCGACGGCCAGCTGACCGCCGTGCAGCTGCTGAACGTGATCCGATCCACCGGAAAGTCCTTAAAGGAGCTCGCTTCCGAAATCGAGATCTTCCCGCAGGTCTTGATCAACGTGAAGGTTTCCACGCTCGGCAAGCTCCGTCTGTTTGAGGATCGGGAGATCAAAATTGCCGTGGAAGAAGCCGAAAAAGAACTGGGCGATTCCGGAAGAGTGCTGATCCGCGCATCGGGAACCGAGCCGCTTGTCCGCGTCATGCTGGAAGGCAGAGAAAAACAACAGATCGCGCGTTTGGCCGAGCAGATCGCAGAAGTCGTGCGGGAGAGGCTGATATAATGCGCATCGCCGATCAATGGACCGATTACGAGCTGATCGACTGTGCAAACGGGGAACGCCTGGAGCGCTGGGGCGATAAGATCCTGATCCGTCCGGATCCGCAGATCATCTGGTCCCCGGAAAAACAGAACCCGTTATGGTTTACAGCCCATGCGCGGTATCACCGTTCCAACACCGGCGGCGGCAGCTGGGAGCTTTATAAAGCCCTGCCGGATAAATGGACGCTCGGTTACGGCCAAAACCGTTTTCAAGTAAAAACCATGGGGTTTAAGCACACCGGGCTTTTCCCTGAACAGGCGGTCAACTGGGATATGACTGCCCGTATCATTCAAAATGCGGGCAGGGAGGTAAAGGTATTAAATCTGTTTGCCTACACCGGCGGCGCAACGGTCAACGCGCTGCAGGCCGGGGCGAGCGTTACACATGTTGACGCCGCCAAAGGAATGGTGCAGTGGGCAAAGGAAAACGCCGCGCTCTCCGGCGTGGCGGACGGCAAAGTCCGCTGGCTGGTGGACGACTGCAAGAAATTTGCAGAGCGGGAAATACGCCGCGGCAATACGTACGATATCATTATTATGGATCCGCCGTCCTACGGCCGCGGCCCGGGCGGCGAGGTTTGGAAGCTGGAAGATGAGATTTACGGGCTGTGCAGCCTGTGTGTGGAGTTGTTGAGCGGCGACCCGCTGCTGTTTTTGATCAATTCCTATACCACAGGACTGTCCCCCGCAGTGATGCGCTATATCCTCGGCGTTCTGCTGCTTCCGAAATTCGGCGGCAGCGTGGAGGCCGACGAGATCGGGCTGCCGGTCACGCAGACAGGGCTTATACTGCCCAGCGGCGCGTCGGCATTTTGGCGAAAATGAATTTGGAGTAAAGATGGAACAGGATACCCTGCTGAAGTTTGAAAACGTTTCCTATACCTATGAGGAAGAGGAAGAAAACAACAGACTTGCCGTTCGGAACATTTCGTTTGAAATCAAAAAGGGCGAGTTTATTGTCGTCCTCGGTCACAACGGCTCCGGCAAGTCCACGATCGCAAAACTGTCCAATTCCATCTATCTTCCCACGTCCGGACGGGTGCTTGTGGACGGGATGGATACGTCCGTGGAAGAGAATGAGATTCCCTGTCGGAAAAAGATCGGCGTCGTGTTCCAAAACCCGGACAATCAGATCGTTGCTTCCATTGTGGAAGAGGACGTCGCGTTCGGCCCGGAAAACTTAAATTTGCCGCAGAAAGAGATCCGTGCGCGCGTAGACGAGGCGCTGAAGGCCGTCGGCATGTACGAGTACCGTCTGCATGAAACGCACCGTCTTTCCGGCGGACAGAAACAGCGCGTTGCCATCGCCGGCATCATTGCCATGCGGCCCGCGGGGATCGTATTGGACGAACCCACGGCGATGCTGGACCCCAAAGGACGCGCGGATATACTGGAAACCGTGCACACGCTGAACAAAGAGCTTGGTATGACAGTCGTGCTGATCACGCATTTTATGGAAGAGGCGCTTCATGCGGACAGGATTTTCGTGATCAATGACGCCGTTGTTGAACGCACGGGCACGCCGGACGAGATTTTTTCGGACGCCGCGTTTCTGGAAACCTGCGGGCTGGAGCTGCCGGATACCGCAAAGCTCTGTCTATTGTTGAAAAAAAGAGGCGTATCTCTTCCTGACCGGATCTTTACGCCTGAGGCGCTGATCGAAGAACTTGTCAGACAAACCGAAAGAGCTTAAATCTATGTCATTGCTTGAAGTCAAAAATCTGTCTTTTGGTTATTCAAGGGCGACCCCCTTTGAAATACAGGCCTTAAAAGACGTCAGTTTTAATATAGACGAGGGAGAGCTCGTCAGCGTGATCGGCCATACGGGTTCCGGAAAAAGCACGCTGATGCAGATGTTAAACGCGCTGTTGACGCCGGAGCAGGGCGAAGTGTTGCTGGAGGGAAAAAACATCCATGAAAGCAAGACCTCCGCTTATGAGGCGCGTTTTAGAGTCGGGCTCTGCTTTCAGTATCCGGAATATCAGCTGTTTTGCGAGACCTGCGCAGAGGATATCGCTTTCGGCCCGAAAAACATGGGGCTGCCGCCGGATGAGATACGGGAACGGGTAAAACAGGCCGCCCGCTTCGTCGGATTGGATGAGGCGTTGCTGGATCACTCTCCCTTTGATCTTTCCGGCGGACAAAAAAGGCGCTGCGCGATTGCGGGCGTGATGGCAATGCGGCCGAAGATCCTGATTTTGGATGAACCCACCGCAGGGCTGGACCCCGCGGGCAGGAGCGCGGTGCTGGATATGATTTTACATTATCGGCAGGAGACCGGCGCAACCGTGATCATCGTGACGCACAGCATGGAGATCGCCGCCGCCGTCTCGGACCGTATCCTTGTTCTCAATCAGGGCGCGCTTGTATTTGACAGTACGCCCGCGGAGATCTTTTCACATTATGAAGCGCTTGTTTCCATGGGGTTGAACGTGCCGTCCTTTACAAAAATCATCTATGCGCTGCAAAAACGCGGCCTGCACGTACAAAACGCCTATACCGCGCAGGCGGCCGCAGACGCTATTTGTGCCATGCTGCACGCGGAGGAGACAAGCCCATGATCAAGGATATTACGATCGGCCAGTTTTTTCCGGGCAGCTCCCCGATCCACAAGCTGGACCCGCGCGCCAAAATTCTGATTTTACTTGTATATATCATTACGCTGTTTTTGGTCAAAAACTTTTTCTCTCTTTTGCTGCTGTTTTTGTTTTCCTTCATTTGCGTTTTGATTTCAAAAATTTCCGCGAAATCCGTTTGGAAAAGCATCCGCGCGCTGATTTTTATTGTGATCTTTACTGCGGTTTTACAGATCGTTTATAACAAAAACGGCACGGTATTATTAAAACCCTTTCCGCAGTTTGATTTTTGTATTACCTCCGGCGGCGTATTTACCGCGGTCTTTCTGGTGCTGCGCATTATTGCGCTGATCCTGCTGAGTTCTCTTCTCACCTATACGACGTCGCCGACCATGCTGACGGATGCGATCGAACGGCTGCTTTCTCCGTTAAAGCTTTTTCACATCAAGGTGCATTCCCTTGCGATGATGATGACGATCGCCCTGCGTTTTATTCCGACGCTGATCCGGGAGATCGACATTATCATGAGCGCGCAGAAAGCGCGCGGCGCAAAGCTGGACGCCGGCAAATTCGGTGAAAGGATCAAGGCACTGATCTCCGTGTTCGTTCCGCTTTTTGTGTCGTCTTTCCGCCGTGCCGCCGAGCTTGCGGTCGCAATGGAGTGCCGCTGTTACACGGACGGCGCAAACCGCAGCAGATTAAAGGTCATGCGTTTTGCTCTGCGTGATTATCTTGCATTTTTCATTTGCGCCGTAATTTTTGCCGGCGCGCTGGTTGTAAACTACGTTCCGCTCTGTCAGTCTCTGCTGTTTGAGAGGGTTATTTAAGATGAATTATCTGATCACGTTGATGTTTGACGGCACGAAGTACCACGGCTGGCAACGGCAGAAAAACGCGCTTTCCGTGCAGGAGGTCGTTGAAAACGCCGTAACTTCACTCTTTGGGGAAAAGTGTACGGTTTGCGGCTGCAGCCGTACGGATACCGGCGTACACGCCAATGAATTTGCCGCAAATTTTATTGTGCAAAAACAGCTTTCGCCGAAAAGCGTCGTTTCCGGTCTGAATTTTTTTCTGCCGGACGATATCGCCGTAAAGGACTGTACGGAAGTGCCGCCGGATTTCAACGCGCGTTTCAGCTGCAAGTCCAAAGAATATATCTATAAAATCTATAATTCGGAGCTCCGTAATCCGTTTTACGTGAACAGGGCGCTTTTCTACCGATATCGGCTGGACGAGGCTTTCCTGGACCGGCAGGCGCAGGCGTTTGTCGGCATGCATGATTTTTCCGCCGTACGCGCGGAGGGCTCTACCGTAAAAACGACGGTGCGCACCGTTCTGCATGCGGGTGTGGAACGTTACGGGGACGAAGTGCTTTTCCGGTTTGAAGCGGACGGTTTTTTATATAACATGGTTCGGATCATGTCCGGAACGCTGATTTATATTTCGGAAGGTAAGATCCCCGCGGACTCTGTTGCGGATATCATTCAATCAAAAAACAGGCTTCGCGCAGGTAAGACGCTGCCGCCGGAGGGATTGTATCTCAACCGGGTGCGGTTTTAGGAGGCGAAAAAAACATGGCTGAACATAAAAATAACGCTGCAACGGGCCGGAAAACGGCGCGGCAGGGAAGACTGTCCGTTTGGCGCGTGGCCGGCTTGACGGTCGTGATCGTGCTTTTTATCGTTGCGGCCGCAGTGGTGCTCTCCGGCAGGGGCGGCGGAAAAAAAGGCAATGCTTCCTCTTCTGACGTTTTGCTTCAGACGCCGGTCTATGCGATCTCTGCGGAAAGCGTTTCCGATATGCAGGCGTTTGCCGGCCGGCTTGCCCTTTTGCGCTCTAACGATATTCTGTATCTGGACGAGTCCGGCAACGAAATTGCGGTCAACGAACATAAATACGATAATCCAGTTATGCTGACAGCCGGTAAAAATCTTCTTTTGTTTGACCGCGGCGGAGATGCTTTGCGCATTGAGAAGAACGCGGACATTTTCAGCGAGATCAAGGTTACTGCACCGATCACCTGCGCCGATATCAATGCAAAAGGAACGTACGCCTACGTTTTGAATGCGGACGGTGGTTTTCAGTCGCATTTATATGTTTTCTCATATAAGGGGACCAAGCTGTTTGAGTGGGGCAGCGCTTCGGATTACGTACTCGGCGTCACGCTTTCGGAAAACGGCAGATACATCGTGGTGAATGAACTGCGTGTAGACAATGCGGAACACACTTCGCGCGTGATCTGCTTTAAGCTCGGTCGGGAGACGCCTGTGTTTTCCGCCGATTTTGCCGGCGTTACCGTATTTGAAACAAGGTTTGTTTCCGCAAAAAATGTAGTCGCGGTCTCGGACCGGGGCGTTTTCCGGATCACCGGAGACGATACCTATGAAACCGTCAGGGAATATGCGCAGAATGAAATGAACGGCGTAAATACAGGGGAAGATAAAATAAATTTGCTGGTTTTAAATCTGTACGGAAATGAGAAAAATCCGGAGATCACGCTTTATGATAAGCGATTTAAGAAATCGAATGCTTTAACGCTGAACGCTTCCGTGACGTCGTTTTGTGTTTCCGGTTATAATGCGGCGGTCGTCAGCGGGGATACCGTGTATGCGTTGAATGCACATGCGATCGTCACGGGGCAGACGACGCTTTCCGAGACCTGCAGCAGATTGGCGATTTCCGGAAAAAGGGTCTTTGTGCTGACCTCCGGCGGCGTCTGCAGCTTCCATGTATCCGCCATGACGGATCAGAGCGCTTGAATATTTATGGTTTTTTTCAACTGTTTGTATTAGAATAATATAATGAGGTAGCCTATGAACATCATCGATATCATCTGTTTTGCTCTGATCGTGCTGGTCGCATTTTTCGGCGTCATAAAAGGTTTTTTTTCCGTGCTGATCCGCTTTGTCGCCTATGCGGTTTCTTTTTTCGCCGCAAAGCTTGTCTCTGCACCGGTTGCCGATTTGGTTTATGCCCGCTTTATAAAAGAAGGCGTTCTTACAAGGCTTTCCCGGCTTTTGCCGGAAGGTTCCGTCTCCGGCGGGATCGACCGGCTGAAGGAAACGCTGTTTGAAGCGCTTCCGCAAAACACGGTGCAGATCATCCGGTTCTTTCACCTGGACAGTCTGATTTCCTCTTCCGGCTCTGCGGAAGAGACGCTGACTGTCGCACAGATCGAACAGAACTACGTGATGCCGCTGCTTTTGAAGATCCTCACGGTTGCGGCGTTCATTGCCGTATTTGTTCTTCTGTCATTGATACTGCGTTTTGTGGCGGAAATTCTTGACAAGGCGCTTTTCAAAAAAAAGAAAGGTCTGCTCAGTACGACCAATAAGATCCTCGGCGGCGTGTTGGGCCTGATCCAGGGTGCGGTCCCGGTCGCTGTGGTCTGCCTGCTTTTGAATATGCTGGCGCCCGTCCTCAATAAACCCGCGTTTACAACGCTTGTTGAAAATTCCATGCTTTGCGGCTTTGCCGCGAAATTCATTGCATAAGAGGGTAAAAAAAATGTCGAAAAACGCATCGTATTTATTTGAAAACGTCTGGACCGTTCCGAACCTGCTTTCTTTTATCAGAATTTTGCTGGTTCCGGTGTTTGCGGTTTTGTTTCTGAAGGGCGAGCTGCTATGGGCCGTGGTCGTTTTGGCGATCTCCGGCTTGAGCGACCTGTTTGACGGAAAGATCGCGCGGCGCTTTAATCAGGTCAGCGAGTTGGGAAAAATGCTGGATCCGATCGCGGATAAGCTGACGCAGGCAACCATCGCCGTGATGCTGTTTATTACGTTCTTCAAAGCGGAAAACAAAACGCTGCACCTCTTTGCATGGATATTCCTTCTTTTTATCGTAAAGGAATTGGTCATGCTGATCGGCGGCGCATTGATGATCCACTTCGGCATCCGGCCCGGCGCCGCCGAGATCTACGGAAAAGCCGCGACGATGGCGTTTTATCTGGTCATGATCACTATTTTTGCATTCGGACCGGAGATCGGCGCGTTCCGCGCGGAAGAGGGCGCCATCTATCCGCTGTTTACGCTGCCTGAGCCAGTGATGATCGGACTGGTCGTTGTGGCGGTGATCATGACTTTTGTCGCCTTTGCAAGCTACATGCCCGAAACGCACAGGCAGGTCAAGGCGCGTTTTTCCCCGGAGGGGAAGGCAAAGGCGCAGGCCGAAAAAGAAGCGGCTTCAAAAAAATAAAAAAGACGCAATTCCATGTGAAAGGAAATTGATTGAATGAATATGCGGATGTGCTCAAAATGCAAAAAAAATCCGGCTGTGATTTTTATTTCAAAAATTGAGGGTGATAAGACCACGCAGGAAGGCCTTTGCATCAAATGTGCGATCGATATGAACATCGGCCCCATTAAGGAAATGCTGGCAAAAATGGGGATCAACGAAGAGGATATCGACTCTCTGAACGAGCAGTTCGGCGACGCTTTTATGTCCGACGGCGACGGCAGCTTTGAAAACGGCGGCGCGCCGACCATGCCGTTTTTGCAGGGCCTGTTTAATGAACAGGCTATGCAGAAGAGCGAGGGGGATCAAAACGTCGATCTGCCCGCGGAGCTTGCGGACGACAACAAAGGGAAAAGACGACCCGCCGGCAAAGGCAAGCAGGAAAAACAAAAACAGCGACGTTTTTTGTCCCAATACTGTACGGATCTGACGCAGAAAGCGCGCGACGGTAAAATGGACCGGATCGTCGGAAGAGACGAAGAGATCGCACGCGCAACGCAGATCCTCTGCCGCAGGAGCAAAAACAACCCCTGCCTGATCGGCGAGCCCGGCGTCGGCAAGACCG
>JAFSXY010000045.1 GCA_017443805.1 Clostridia bacterium
AGCGGCGAGTTTGTCCGTTCTCTGTATACAGGTAAATTTCCGTTTTTTGAGCTCTTTCTTCGGGAGAGCTGCCGGCAGTACGTGGACGAACAATGGCAGAAAAACGAAAATCTGCACTTTTTGGAGGACGGCGGCTTTTTTGCTGCGGCACGGAAGACGTGCCGCGCGCTGGATATCACGGTCAGGGATCCCGCGCCGCTGGATCCCCGTATCCTTTCGGAGCTGGCAGTGGTGAAGGCGCCGCGCAGTTTTTACCAGTATCTCTTTGCCAGCAAACGGAAAAAATATTCGGCAAAGACCTTCCTGAAAAAGAAGGGGATGAATATGACATGAGTGAACTGTTAAGACGGACCTGGGCGCAGATCGATCTGGATGCGCTGGGTGAAAACATCAGAGTTATCAAGGGCATTCTCCGCCCGGATGTGAAGCTTTGCGCTACGGTGAAAGCGGACGGCTACGGTCACGGCTATGCATATACCGCCGCGCATATGGCGGAAAACGAGGTGGACTGGTTTGCGGTCTCCAATCTTTCGGAGGCGCTCCAGCTGCGAAAGATCGGTATTTCGGCGCCGATTTTGATCCTCGGCTACACGCCGCCCGAGCGCGCCGAGGAGCTTGCGTTCAATGATATTTCGCAGGCGGTGTTTTCCGCAAGCTACGCAAAGGCGTTGTCCGACAACGCAGTTTTAAGCGGAATTAAAGTGAACGCGCATATAAAAATAGATACGGGCATGTCTCGGCTTGGCTTTTTGTACCACGATACCGTTGCGGATGCGTCGGTGCTCGATGAGATCGAAACGGTCTGCCGGCTGCCGGGACTGTTCCCGGAGGGGATCTTTACGCACTTTTCCAGCGCCGACTGCGAGGACGGCGAGCTGTTTACCCGGCTGCAGTACGAACTGTTCTGCAGCGCCGCGGACCGGCTTTCCGCCCGCGGGATCACCTTCCTTTTCCGGCACTGCAGCAATTCCGCCGCGATTTTGCAGTATCCGGAAATGCAATTCGATATGGTGCGGGCGGGCATTATCCTTTATGGGATGTACCCCTCCGAAAGTGTGCGGAAAACCGTGCCGCTGCGCCCGGTAATGGAGCTGAAAACCGTGATCTCCATGATCAAGACCATACCGGCGGATACGCAGATCAGCTACGGGCGGCGGTTTACGTCCGACCGGGAGATGCGCGTTGCCACCGTGCCGGTGGGATATGCGGACGGTTATCCGAGGCTGCTTTCCGGCAAAGCGTATATGCTTGTCAACGGACAGTGTGCGCCAGTTTTGGGCAATGTGTGTATGGACCAGTGCATGATCGACGTGACGGATATCCCCGACGCGGCCGAAGGGCAGACGGTGACCGTGTTCGGTTATGACAACGGCGCGTTTTTGTCGGCGGACACACTGGCGAAAACAGCGGGACTGATCAACTATGAGATCGTCTGCGGGATCAGCCGCCGCGTGCCGCGCATCTATAAGAAAAAAGACGAAATCGTACAGGTCACGGACTATATGTTCTGATTATCCGGTGCGTTTGGGGCGTGCCGGCTGAAACAGCCTGAGGGAGGAAATAAAAAATGGCAAAAAAGTATAAAATTGTTTTATCCGTACTGTTTGTGGTGCTTGTGGCGCTGGCTGCCGTGGTGGTCAGCGGCGTGTTCGACGTCAGCCGCAGGGTGGAACAGCAGACCGAATCCGGCGACAACCTTGCCGGAAAGAGCGTGTATACGGATCTGTACCGGATCGATACGGGCGTTGCGCTGCCCGTGTTGAAGACTACGCTGAACGGTCTGTATTATACCATGTCCAAAGAAGGGGACGTATCGTTTTATGAGATCGAAAACGGCGCGCTTGTTAAGCGTGCCGAAACGGGCAGCTTTGAAGTGGAGGCCGAATGTTCCTCGCAGACGCTGCCGGCTGTGATCCATTATGTCGAGCGTGAAGACGGACTTTACGGCTGCGGCCTGTTTACCAACTTGCTTTATCCGGACGTGATGCTCTACGATTACGGTTTCTTCCAGATCACGGATATGTTCCCGGGGTATTCAAGCAACCGGCTGCTGATGATCGACGTGGACGCTTCGCGCTTTTACAGCAACGACAAGGTGTTCAGCGAGATCTTTAAGCTGTACGATAACAACAATACCGAGCACTTTTTGTCGGAAAACCAGCGGACGGTGGATTTCGCCGCCCGTATGAAAACGGATTATAAAATGTTTACCAACGATATCCTGGATCAGGGGGACAACGGCAACGTGCTGTTCTTCTCCTCCCGGTATTATGTGGACTACGCCGAGAGCGGCAAGCTGGACATTTTTACCAGCGGCGGCGCCGAGGTGAACCTGGACAACGTCCGCTACGTGGTGGATATCGCTTCCATGCATTTCTGGCGTACCGAGCAGGGGACGCAGTACTTTGCCTTAAACGACGCGGGCGGCTTTGACCTTTGCAGTGTTGCCTCCGCCGAAGCGGAGCCCGAGGTGCTTGCAAGCTTTGAAGGAAAGATCGACAAGGATTATATCGTGGACGGCGCATATCTGTTCAGTAAGCAGACGGGCGAGGTTTACAACGTGCTGACCGGAGAGACTTATACGGTCAATTACGATGTGTTCCGTGAGGGCTTCCGGGCGGATCAGTTCTATATCTCTCCGTCCGGCAGGTTCTGCGTGATCCGCGGCGCAAATACGGATAATGTTGCTGCGTGCGGCGTAGCGGACCTGCAGACCGGCGCCATTACCGCTTACACAAACGAAGTCTTCGGTTATCTTGCCGGCGCCGTTGTTGAGGACGACGGTACGGTCGTGCTCAGCATTGCCAGCGGCGAAAGCGGCACGTCTTTCTACCAGCTTGTCGGCAACGTGCTGACAGCCCCGGTCGAGCAGCAGGTGGAAGGGTAAGGGCTTTATATGAATATTCAGGGTTTTCAAAAGCTGACGCTGCTGGATTTTCCGGGACATACTGCCTGTACGCTGTTCACGGGCGGCTGCAACCTGCGCTGCCCGTTCTGCCATAACGTGCCGCTGGTGCTGGATCCCAACGGTGAAACCCCGTTTTCCGAGCAGGAGATCTTTTCTTTTTTGGAAACGCGGAAGGGCATTCTGGACGGCGTCGCCATCACGGGCGGCGAGCCGCTGCTGCAGCCGGATATCGCGGCATTTATCCGAAAGATCAAGTCTGCCGGCTTTCTGGTCAAAACGGATACCAACGGCTTTTTCCCGGACGTGCTCTGCGCACTGCTGAAAGAGGGCCTGCTGGATTATGTTGCCATGGACGTTAAAAACTCCGCGGAGAAGTATGCCGCCACCTGCGGCAGAGATACGCTGGATCTTGCGCCCGTGGAAAAAAGCATCGATCTTTTGCTGTCGGCCGGGATCGATTTTGAATTCCGCACGACCGTGATAAAGGAATATCATACCGTGGAGGATATCGCCGCGATCGCCCGCCGGATCTCCGGCGCGCCGCGCTATTATTTACAGGCGTTCAAGGATTCCGGCATCCTTTCGGAAGGTGCCTGCACCGCGCCGGAGGAGGAGACCATGCGCGCCATGGCAGCCGCGGCCGCCCCCTTTGTCAAAACTGTCGGTTTGCGTGGAATTTAACCAAAAATCCATCAAGATATTGTGCAAAAAACCAAATTGTAAAAAAAATGCCACAAGATATTGATTTTGTGAAACGACTGTGGTACTATATTTCTCGGCGATTTAAGCGGGACTGTTTCAAGGCGTTTGCGCTGTGTGAAACGGCCCCGTTTCTACGACACAAAGAAATAAAACAAAAAACAAAAACAGGAGAAGAGCAGTATGTACCAGGTTGTGAAGAGAGACGGGAAGATCGCAGAATTCGACATCAACAAGATCGTGGCGGCCATTGCCAAGGCGTTTGATTCGCAGGGCACACAGTACACGCAGAGCATCATCGATTTTATCGCGCTGCGCGTCACCGCGGATTTTGAGCCCAAGATCAAGGACGGCAAAATCAGCGTGGAAGATATCCAGGATTCCGTGGAGCGCGTGCTTGGAGAGGCAGGCTATGCGGAGGTCGCGAAAGCCTATATCCTTTATCGGAAAAATCGTGAAAAGATCCGCAACATCAATTCCACCGTATTGGACTACAAAGAGCTTGTGGACAATTATCTGCACGTCAATGACTGGCGCGTGAAAGAAAATTCCACCGTGACCTATTCCGTAGGCGGACTGATCCTGTCCAACTCGGGCGCCATTACGGCGAACTACTGGTTAAGCGAAATTTACGACGACGAGATCGCTTCGGCGCATAAAAATGCGGATATCCACCTGCATGATCTGTCCATGCTCACCGGCTACTGCGCAGGCTGGTCGCTGCGGCAGCTGATTGAAGAAGGACTCGGCGGCGTGCCCGGCAAGATCACCTCCGCGCCGGCAAAGCATCTGGCGACGCTGTGCAACCAGATGGTCAATTTCCTCGGCATCATGCAGAACGAGTGGGCGGGCGCGCAGGCGTTCTCCTCCTTTGATACCTACCTTGCGCCCTTTGTCAAGGCGGACAACCTCAGCTATCCCGAGGTCAAAAAGTGCATCGAGAGCTTTATCTTCGGCGTGAACACCCCGTCCCGCTGGGGCACGCAGGCGCCGTTCTCCAACATCACGCTGGACTGGACCGTGCCCGCCGACCTTGCGGTCAAGCCCGCCATCGTGGGCGGCAAGCCGCAGAGCTTTACCTACGGCGACTGCAAAGCGGAAATGGATATGATCAACAAGGCGTTCATCGAGACCATGATCGAGGGCGACGCCAACGGCCGCGGCTTCCAGTATCCCATTCCCACCTATTCCATTACCCGCGATTTCGACTGGAGCGAGACGGAAAATCTCCGTCTGCTCTTTGAAATGACCTCCAAATACGGCACCCCCTATTTCTCCAACTACGTCAACTCCGACATGGAGCCCAGCGACGTGCGCAGCATGTGCTGCAGACTGCGTCTGGACCTTCGCGAGCTGCGCAAAAAATCCGGCGGCTTCTTCGGCAGCGGCGAAAGCACCGGCAGCATCGGCGTTGTGACCATCAACATGCCCCGCATTGCCTACCTTTCCGCCGACGAAGAGGAATTTTTCAAGCGTTTGGATAAGATGATGGACATCTCCGCGCGTTCCTTAAAGGTCAAACGCACCGTTGTGACCAAGCTGCTCAACGAGGGGCTGTACCCCTATACCAGACGGTATCTCGGCACATTTGACAACCATTTCTCCACCATCGGTCTGGTCGGCATGAACGAGGTCGGCCTCAACGCAAAGTGGCTGGGCGTCGACATGACGCACAAAGAGACGCAGGAGTTCTCCAAAAAGGTGCTCAACCATATGCGCGAGCGGCTGTCCGACTATCAGGAAGAGTACGGCGACCTTTATAACCTGGAAGCGACCCCCGCGGAGTCCACGTCCTACCGCTTTGCAAAGCACGATCGCGTACGCTATCCCGATATCATCTGCGCATCCGGCGACTGCGGCACGCCCTATTACACAAATTCCTCCCACCTGCCCGTGGGTTACACCGAGGATATCTTCTCCGCGCTCGACGTACAGGACGAGCTGCAGACGCTGTATACCTCCGGCACCGTCTTCCACGCCTTCCTGGGCGAGAAGCTGAGCGACTGGCATTCCGCCGCCACGCTGGTGCGCAAGATCGCCGAGAATTACCGCCTGCCGTACTATACGCTCTCGCCCACCTATTCCGTCTGCCGTGAGCACGGCTACATCACCGGCGAAGAGTATAAGTGCCCCAAATGCGGCGCCGCAACGGAGGTCTATTCCCGCATCACCGGTTACTACCGTCCCGTACAGAACTGGAACGACGGCAAGGCGCAGGAATTCAAGGACAGAAAGGTCTATAATCTCGACCGTTCTGTTTTAACGCACTCCGGTCCCGTCTGCTGCGGCGCGGAGCCCATGTTCGAGACCTTCCCGGAAGCGGATACCGCGCCGAACACCGCGGTCACCCTCTTTGCGACCGAAACCTGCCCGAACTGCAAGCTGGCGTCCAGCTGGCTGGACAAGGCCAATATCGCGTATGAAAAGCGTTACGTTTCCGAGCACGCCGAGGAAGCGAAAGAACTGGGCCTCAAGCAGGCGCCGAGTCTGGTCGTGACGGAAAACGGCGAGACCGAGATCTACGCCGGCATCGCGAATATCAAAAAATATATGGATACAAGGAAATAATATTTCCTTCGTTTTTAGGTACGAAGGCCTCGCGCAAAAGCGCGGGGCTTTCGTCCGCTTTACGGCCGCAAAGCGGACGCAGTGATGTGTTGCTGCGCAACGTGATGCGCGCCGGGCGGCGCGTGATGCGTCGCAGTGCGACATGATGCGATCCGGCTTTGCCGGAACGCTATGGAAAACGCTTCGCGTTTTGATTTTATTATGAGCGAAGCGAATAACAAAGTTCTGTCGCCACGCGGCAGGTTCTAATATCCCTGACCCCCTATTCTCCGGCCCCTGGCCCCTGCTTTCGACACGCGGTCCATTTTTCATTCTTTCTTTCGTTGCATTTTTTCGGTTTACGTGCTACTATGGTTCCGAAAGGAAGGTGGTTTTATGAAAAAACTGCAGGCGTTTATTTTGTCCCGCCGCGGGATGATCCTTTTGATTGTTTCCGGCGTGCTGACGGCGGCGATCTGCCTTTTGATGAATGCGGTTTTGATCCCGGCGATCGAACGGACGACGCAGGGCGTCCGCTGTTTTGATATGAATTTTGCCTACGATTACGAAACGGCGCAGCGCTTTTCGGAGCTGCTTTCCGCCGAAGGCAAAACGGTCTACCTTACCCGGCAGCTGCCGCTGGATTTCGTCTATCCCATGTGTTATTTCTGTTTTTTCTCCTGCGCCGTCGTCCGTCTTCGGAGAAAGCCGGATGGTTTCGTTTTGCTGCCGCTGCTGCTGGCGATCACAGACGTGACCGAAAACGTCTGCATAGAGATCATGCTGCGTGCCGAAACGCTTTCGAGACCGCTGGTGTTTTTTGCGGGCTGCGTTACAACGACAAAGACCGTTCTGATGTATGTTTGCTTTCTTATGCTTGCCGTTCTGCTGATCCGGAGACTGTACCTGAAGAGCAAAGTCCTTCCGGCGGCCAGAGCGGGACAGGATGCCGCGGGTCGGTAAAAAAGTACGATGTTTAAGAGGAAAATGCTTGACAACGGCGGATATCGGTGTTAATATGAGTATCAACAAAACTTCATATCAGGATAAAAGCTGTGACGAAGACGGAGAAGGCAGGTTGGCTCCCAGAGAGCCGGGGCAGGTGTGAGCCCGGCAGCAAAACGCTTTCAATTCCCATCCCTTCCGAGCTGAAAGACCGAACGGCCGCGGGGCTTAGTAGACTCTTTCCGTAACTGCCGCGTAAAGGCATAAGGCTTGCTGGAGCCTGAGTGGCGCTGAAAAGCGCAATTTGAGTGGTACCGCGGGTATTTTGGAATGCTCGTCTCAAGGATTTATCTTGAGACGGGTTTTGTTTTTTTCAGAAAAAGGAGCGTATGTTATGAGCACGCAGACAAGCTTGAAACAGCTGCAGGAGATCGCCGCGCGTATCAAGGAGATGCGCGAGATCATGAATTTCTCCGAGGAGGATATGGCCGGGAAGACCGAAGTGTCCGTGGAGGAGTATATCGCCTACGAGCACGCCGAGCGCGATATGCCCTTTACCTTTATCCACAAGTGCGCGCTTGCGTTCGGCCTGGAGATCACCCAGCTGCTGGAAGGCCATTCCGCAAGGCTTTCTTCCTATACCGTCACCCGCAAGGGCGAGGGCAGCCGGACCGCCAAGGAGGACGGCATTATGATCGAGCACCTTGCGCCGAAGTTCAAGGATAAGATCGCGGAGCCCTACTGGGTGCGGTACGAATATGCCGAAGAGCTGCAGAACAAGCCGATCCATCTCACCCGTCACTCCGGTCAGGAATTCGATCTGGTGCTTTCCGGTTCGCTGCTGGTACAGGTGGGCAACAATAAAGAGCTGCTGCACGAGGGCGACAGCATCTACTATAATTCCTCCACCCCGCACGGCATGATCGCCGTGGACGGAGCGGACTGCGTTTTCTGCGCCGTCGTTCTGCCCGGTGAGGAAAAGCACGAGGAGCTGATCCTGGAAACCGTTTCCGAACCGCGTTCGGATAAAAAGCTGATCGCCGAACAGTACGTTGACGCCGTGGAGGACGTCTCCGGCGCGCTGCAGAAGATCTCCTTCCATTCACTGGAGCATTTTAATTTCGGTTTCGACGTGGTAGATGCGATCGCGGACGCATATCCCGACAAGCTCGCTATGCTCCATCTGGACAAAAACAAGGTCGAGCGCCGCTTTACCTTTAAGGATATCAAACGTGAGAGCGCACGCACCGTCAACTATTTCCGGTCGCTGGGCATCAAAAAGGGCGACAAGGTGATGCTGGTCTTAAAGCGCCACTATCAGTTCTGGTTTATCATGACCGCGCTGCATAAGCTCGGCGCCGTGGCGATTCCTGCGACGTATCAGCTCAAGGAGCACGACTTTACCTACCGCTATGAATCCGCCGGCGTTTCGGCTGTCATTTGTACTGCCGACGGCGACGTTGCCGAAATTGCCGAGACCGCCGCGGCAGGATGCCCGACGGTGGAGACAAAAATCCTGGTCGGCGGCGTCCGTGCGGGCTGGCATGATTATGACAGCGAATATCCGCTGTTCTCCAGCCACTATCTGCGCACGGAACAAACCCCCGGCGGCGACGATACGGCGCTGATGTTCTTCTCCTCCGGCACCACCGGCAATCCCAAAATGGTAGAGCACAAGCATACCTATGCCATGGGGCATTTCGTGACGGCCAAATACTGGCACTGCTGCGCGCCGGACGGGCTGCACCTGACCATCTCCGACACCGGCTGGGGCAAATCGCTTTGGGGCAAGTTCTACGGACAGTGGATGTGCGAGGGTGCGGTGTTTGTATACGACTTTGACCGCTTCAGCGCGGCGGATATCCTGCCGCTGTTCCAAAAATATCAGATCACCACCTTCTGCGCACCGCCGACCATGCTGCGTATGATGATCAAAGAGGACCTTTCCCGATATGATTTTTCCTCCGTCCGGCATATGACCACCGCGGGCGAGGCGCTCAACCCCGAGGTCGCCAAGCAGTTTATGAAGGCGACGGGCCTGGAGATTATGGAGGGCTTCGGTCAGACGGAGACCACGCTGAGCATCGGCAACCTGCGCGGTACGCCGGTGAAGATCGGCTCCATGGGCAAAGCCTCCCCGCAGTATGACGTGGACGTTGTGGACGCGGACGGCAACCCCGTGCCCAACGGCGAGGTCGGCGAGATCGTGATCCGGATCGACAGAGAAACCCCGCTCGGTCTGTTTAAGGCCTATTACCGCGACGAAGAAAAAACGGCCGAGGCCATGCACGACGGGCTTTACCATACCGGCGATACCGCATGGCGCGATGAGGACGGCTATTTCTGGTACGTCGGCCGTGTGGACGATATCATCAAGTCCTCCGGCTACCGCATCGGGCCGTTTGAGATCGAAAGCGTCATTATGGAGCTGCCCTACGTGCTGGAGTGCGGCGTCTCCGCTGTGCCGGATGAGGTGCGCGGCCAGATCGTCAAGGCGAGCGTGGTCCTGACAAAGGGCGTCGAGGGGACCGAGGAGCTGAAAAAAGAGATCCAGAATTACGTTAAGGAGCATACCGCGCCTTACAAATATCCCCGCGTGGTCGTTTTCCGTGATTCGCTGCCCAAGACCATCAGCGGCAAGATCCAGCGCAATCAGCTGTAAAAGGATCAATTAAGAAAAATAATTGAAAACAAAACAATAATTAAATTTTGTTTCTATTGACAAACGAACAAGGCTGCGCTATAATCTATCACAATAAAGGCGATAACGAAGAGGGCTTTTGCGGTGCATACGCACAGAGAGGCAGCGGCTGGTGGAAGCTGCCGGTTTTCCCGCTTTGGCTGTAGCTTCCGAGCCGGAAAGAAGAAATCCCCGCAGGGGGAGAGTAGAACTTTCCCGTTCTGCCGCGTAAAGGCATAAGGCTTGTTGGAGCCTGAGCGGCGCTGTCAGCGCAATTTGAGTGGTACCGCGGGTAAATGGAATTTGCTCGTCTCAAAGGAACTTTACTTTGGGATGGGCTTTTTTTTCAGCCCGATCCCGCAAAGGAGTGTACAAACGGTATGACAAACACGATGACGGGTCTTGACTATAAGATCCGGGAAATGGCGGGACGTATCCGCGAATTACGGGAGATCGAGGGAAAAACGCCCGAGGAGATGGCGCAGAAAACCGACGTTACCGTTTCGGAATACCTTGCCTGTGAAAACGGTGAAAGCGACTTGAACTTTGCGTTCATTTACCGCTGCGCGCTGGCGTTGGGCGTGAACGTTACCGATATTATCGAGGGGCAGAGCCCCAAGCTGAAATCCTTTACGCTGACGCGTTCGGGCGGCGGCGAAGAGATCGCCAACGCCCACGGCATGACCTATTTTAACCTTGCTTACGCGTTCCAGAACCGGATCGCGGAGCCGCTGTACGTCAAAAGCGTGTTCACGGCCGACGCGCAGAGCCGCGACGTGGAGCTGACTACGCACGAGGGGCAGGAGCTGGATATTGTGATCTCCGGCCAGCTTTTGGTGCAGATCGGCGAGCACAGCGCGGTATTAAATCCCGGCGACAGCATTTACTTCAATTCCTCTACACCCCACGGCATGATTGCCGTCGGCGGGCAGGACTGCGAATTTTACGCCATTGTCTTAAATCCAACCGGCGCGCCCATTCCGGAGCTGGAGGCACGTCCGGCTGCCGTCGGTGAAAAGCCGAAGGTCAAGGTCAAAGATACAAAAAAACGCATCTGGCAAAACTTTATCGACGTGACCGAAGATGAAAACGGCACGCCGAAGAGCATTACGTTCAAAAATACCGAACGCTTTAACTTTGCCTTCGATCTGGTGGACGCGCTTGCCGACCGGGAGCCGGAAAAGCTTGCTATGCTGCATATCTCCAAAGACAAAACAGAGAGACGTTTTACGTTTAAGGATATCAAGAAGGCCTCCGCCCAGTGCGCCAACTACTTTAAGTCGCTGGGCATCAAAAAGGGAGACCGTGTACTGCTGGTCTTAAAGCGGCACTATCAGTTCTGGTTCGCGATGCTCGGCCTGAACAAATTGGGCGCGATCGCCATTCCCGCCACCAACCAGCTGCAGCCGCACGATCTGGAATACCGCTTTGCCGCAGCCGGCATTGAAACGGTAATCTGTACCGCGGACGATAATGTGCCCGCGCACGTAGAGGCTGCCATGGCCGCTTACGGCGGTATCAAAAACCGACTGCTTGTCGGCGGACAGCGGGACGGCTGGCGCAGCTTTGATGAGGAATATACGCTTTTCTCCTCGCATTTTGCCCGCGCCCAAAACGCGCCCGGCGGCGACGATCTGATGCTGATGTTCTTTACCTCCGGCACCTCCGGCTATCCCAAGCTTGCGGCGCATAATTACAAGTACGCGCTGGGGCATTTCCATACCGCAAAATACTGGCACGACGTGGACCCCGAGGGCTTACATTTTACCATCTCCGACACCGGCTGGGCAAAGGCGATGTGGGGCAAGCTCTACGGTCAGTGGCTGTGCGAGGCCGCCACGTTCGTATATGATTTCGACCGCTTTGACGCGGCAGATATCCTGCCGCTGTTCGCAAAATACCATATCACCACGTTCTGCGCGCCGCCCACCATGCTGCGCATGATGATCCGGCAGGATATTTCCCAATATGATTTCTCCTCCGTCAAACATATGACCACGGCGGGCGAGGCGCTCAATCCCGAGGTCTACCGCCTGTTCGAAAAGGCGACGGGCCTGCAGATCATCGAGGGCTTCGGCCAGAGCGAGAGCACCATGATCATCGGCAATCTGGTCGGCGCGGGCCATAAGATCGGCTCCATGGGCAAGCCGGCGCCCATTTACAAGGTGCTGCTGGTGGATCCCGACGGAAATCCCGTACGGCCCGGCGAAACGGGCGAGATCGTCATCGACATCCGCGACGGGCTACCCTGCGGCCTGGCGGTCGGCTACTACGGCAATGAGGAAAAAACGAAGGAGACCTGGCGCGACGGCTTTTATCACACCGGCGATACCGCCTGGCAGGATGAGGACGGCTACTACTGGTACGTCGGCCGCGTGGACGACGTGATCAAGTCCTCCGGTTACCGCATCGGGCCGTTTGAGATCGAGAGCGTTATCATGGAACTGCCCTACGTGCTGGAGTGCGGCGTCTCCGCCGTGCCGGACGAGGTGCGCGGTCAGGTGGTCAAGGCGAGTATCGTGCTCACGCCGGGTACCGAGGGGACGGAGGAACTGAAAAAAGAGATCCAGACCTACGTCAAGGAGCATACGGCGCCCTATAAATATCCCCGTGTGGTCGTCTTCCGCGATTCGCTGCCCAAGACCGTCAGCGGCAAGATCATCCGCAGTCAGCTGTAAGCTTTTGAGGTGAACCTATGAAGATCGCCGCAGTACAGATGGACATGGCGTTTGCCTGTCCCGAAGAAAATTTCAAAAAAGCCGAAACGCTTGTACGGCGGGCTGCGGAAAATACGCCGGACGTGATCCTGCTTCCGGAGACGTGGAACGTCGGTTTCTACCCGAAAGAAGCTTTGGATAAGCTTGCGGATGAAGACGCTTCCCGTACAAGCGCGCTGTTTTCGGCGCTTGCAAAGGAACTGCAGGTCAACATCGTCGCCGGCAGCGTGGCCGCGAAATTTGAAGACGGCGTGCACAATACGTCGCTGGTTTTTGACCGTACAGGCGCGTGTGCGGGGCGTTATGACAAAACGCACCTCTTCAGCCCCATGGACGAGGACAAATATTTCGTGAAGGGCGCCGGGATCGGTACGTATGCGTTGGACGGCAGGCGCTGCGCAACGGAAATCTGCTACGATATCCGTTTTCCGGAACTGACAAGGACCGTCAGCGTGCAGGGACTTGATTTTTTGTTCCTTGTTTCTCAGTGGCCGGACGTCCGCGTGCCGCAGCTGCACGCGCTCTTAAAAGCCCGTGCGATCGAAAATCAGATGTTTGTTGTCTGCTGCAATTCCTGCGGCATGGCGCCCGGTACGCGGTTCGGCGGCCAGAGTATCGCTTTTGATCCGCTGGGCAGCGAGCTTGCCAGTGCCGGCACGGAAGAAGAGGTCCTTTTTGCGGACTGCGATCTTTCCGTCATCGAAGGCATTCGCAGTTCCATCAATGTGTTCCGGGACCGCCGGCCGGAGATATACGGACGCTGAAGCGGCCGCAGCCGTTAGCTATTAGCAATTAGCAGTTAGCGAATTATTTTTTATTTATCATAAAAAAGGAGTACGAAAACCATGGAGTACAATTTTCCCGTAACCAGAACCACGCATCCCAAGCCCCGTCCGGAGGACGAGTCGAAGCTCGGTTTTGCCCGGTTCTTTACCGACCACATGTTCGTGATGGATTATGACGAAGGCCAGGGCTGGCACGACGGCCGCGTGGTCCCGCACGAGCCGCTGCTCATTGAGCCCGCGTCCTGCGTGCTGCATTACGCGCAGATGATGTTCGAGGGCATGAAGGCCTACCGCACGCCCTCGGGCGACATTCAGCTGTTCCGTCCCGACATGAACGTCAAGCGCATGAAGAACACCAACGAGCGTATGTGCATGCCCGAGCTGCCGGACGACCTGCTGGTCGCCGCGGTGAAAGCCGTTATCAAAGAGGATATCGACTGGGTACCCAGCGCGCCCGGCACGGCGCTCTACATCCGTCCCTTTATTTTCGGAGACGAGGTGTCCTTCTCCGTACTGCCCGCCAAGCACTACCGTTTTCTTGTCATTCTCAGCCCCACGGGCTCTTATTATGCCGCCAACGACGGCGGTCTGTCCGCAACGCGCATTTTCGTACAGGACAAGTACATCCGCGCTGCCAAGGGCGGCACGGGCTACGCCAAGGTGGGCGGCAACTACGGCGGCGGTATGCGCGCTTCACAGGACGCCATGAAGTATAACTGCAAGGACGTTTTGTGGCTGGACGCCGCGGAGCATAAATACGTGGAAGAGATCGGCACCTCCAACGCCTTCTTCAAGATCGACGGCGAAGTGATCACCGCGCCGCTGGATTCCGGCACGATCCTGCCCGGCATCACGCGCGATTCCGTCATTCAATTGCTCAAATACTGGGGCGTTCCCGTGTCCGAGCGCAAACTGGCGATCGAGGACGTTTTCGCCGCGCAGGAAGCGGGCAAGCTGGAGGAGATCTTCGCCAGCGGCACCGCGGCGGTCATCTCGCCCATCGGTACGCTGAACTACAACGGTGAGGACCACGCCGTCGCCGACGGCAAGGTCGGCCCGCTCGCACAGAAGCTGTACGATACGCTCTACGGTATCCAGACCGGCACCGTGGAGGATTTCATGGGCTGGACGTATCCGCTGGGCTTAAAAGCCTGATGGAAACGAAGCGCGTTACGCTTTTTTGCGGGCACTACGGCAGCGGGAAAACGAATCTCGCGGTCAATTACGCCATGCGCCTGCGTGCGCAGGGACTGCCGGTCAGCCTTGCCGACGTGGATATCGTGAACCCGTATTTCCGTTCCAAGGACAGCGAAGAAGCGCTTGCGTCAATGGGGATCGAAGTCATCAGCCTGCCCTTTGCGAACACGAACGTCGATCTGCCGAGTCTGCCGTCCGAAGTGTACGGCCTGGTGGAACGGCGTGACCGTTACGCCGTGCTGGACGTGGGCGGCGACGACCGCGGCGCTTACGCGTTGGGACGGTTTGCGTCCTATATCCTGCGGGAAAACGATTTTGAGATGCTTTACGTCGTCAATTTCTACCGTCCGCTGACACAGACGGCAGCCGAGGCGCTTGAAGTCATGCGGGAGATCGAAGCCGTTTGCGCCATACCCTTTACGGGGATCGTCAATAACTCCAATTTGGGGGATGAGACAAAAGGCGCCGACGTAAGAAAAACCGATCCCGAAGCGCAAAAGCTCTGCGCGCTTGCGGGACTGCCGCTGAAAATGACCGCGGTCTCCGACCGGTGCGCCGCGGATTTCCCTCCCGGCGCTGTTTTCCCGCTGCATCTGCAAAAGAAACCATTCTGAAAGGAGCTGTAACAGCCGTTATGGCCAAGGTCACATTCAAAACCGATATCTGCAAGGGCTGCGGACTGTGCGTCAACGCCTGTCCCAAGCACATCCTTGCGCTCTCTCAGACCGTTATCAACAAAAAAGGGCATTATCCCGCCGAGATCACGGAACCGGACGCATGCATCGGCTGCGCAAGCTGCGCCATGATGTGTCCCGACTGTGTGATCACGGTAGAAAGGTAAGGTGCGCTTCATGAGTGAAAAAGTGTTAATGAAGGGCAACGAAGCGATCGCCGAGGCCGCCATCCGCGCGGGCTGCCGGCATTACTTCGGCTATCCCATTACCCCGCAGACGGAGCTTGCCGCCTATATGGCCAAGCGCATGCCCAGGATCGGCGGCGTGTTTTTGCAGGCGGAAAGCGAGATCTCCGCCATCAATATGGTCTACGGCGTCGCTTCCACCGGCAAGCGCGTGATGACCTCTTCCTCCAGCCCCGGTATTTCCCTGAAGCAGGAGGGGATCTCTTACATCGCCGGCGCCGACCTGCCCGCGCTGATCGTCAACGTGGAGCGCGGCGGTCCGGGGCTCGGCGGTATCCAGCCCAGTCAGGCGGATTATTTCCAGGCCACCAAGGGCGGCGGCCACGGCGATTATCACCTGATCGTTTTAACGCCCGCCTCCGTGCAGGAAATGGCGGACTTGACGGCGCTTGCCTTTGATCTTGCGGATCAGTACCGTATGCCCGCCATGCTTTTGGCGGACGGCACGATCGGCCAGATGATGGAACCGGTCGAACTGCCCGCGGAAAGCGGCTGCACGGTCGAAAAACCGTGGGCGCTGACCGGTACCGGAATGAAACGGCCGCACAATATCGTCAATTCTCTGTACCTTGTGCCCGAGGAGCTGGAAAAGACCAACTTCGAACGGTTTGAACGGTACCGCAAAATAGAGGAGACCGAGGTCCGCTACGAGTCGTTTATGACCGAGGACGCCGACGTGGCCGTCGTCGCCTTCGGCATCGCGGCGCGCGTATCGAAAAACGCGGTGCTCGCCGCCCGTAAAGAGGGGATCAAAGCGGGGCTTATCCGGCCGATCACAGTCTGGCCCTTCCCCAAACAGCCCATTGCCGCGCTCGCGGACAGGGTAAAGGGTTTTGTAAGCGTTGAATTGTCCATGGGACAGATGATCGAGGACGTAAAACTCGCCTGCAGCTGCAAAAAGCCCGTGTCGCTGTGCAACCGTGCCGGCGGTATGATCCCCACGCCCGAAGCGGTGCTGGCGGCTATCAGAGAAATGAACGGAGGAAACTGATCATGGTCGTATTTGAAAAGCCGAAAAGTCTGACTTCCGCCGAGCTGCATTACTGTCCGGGCTGTACCCACGGTATTATCCACCGCCTGGTCGCCGAGGCGATCGACACGCTCGGTATTGAGGGCAAAACCATCGGTGTGGCGCCGGTTGGCTGCGCCGTTATGGCGTATGATTACTTTGCCTGCGATATGATCGAGGCTGCACACGGCCGCGCGCCGGCGGTTGCCACCGGCATCAAGCGCGCCAACCCCGAAAACGTGGTCTTTACCTATCAGGGCGACGGCGACCTTGCCTCCATCGGTATGGCGGAGACCGTACACGCCGCCGCGCGGAACGAGAATATCACCGTGATTTTCGTCAACAACGCGATCTACGGTATGACGGGCGGTCAGATGGCGCCCACCTCTTTGCCCGGACAGGTCACGCAGACCTCTCCCTACGGCAGGGACGTGAAGGTCGCGGGTTATCCCGTCAGGGTCAGCGAAATGCTTGCCGCGCTGGACGGTCCTGCGTTTGTCGCGCGCGTGGCGGTCAATAACGTCAAAAACGTGCGCAATGCCAAAAAAGTCATTCAGAAGGCGTTTGAAAACCAGCTTGCGGGCAAGGGCTTCTCGCTCGTGGAGGTCGTTTCCTCCTGTCCTACAAACTGGGGCATGACGCCGCAGAAAGCACTGGACTGGGTGGATGAAAAAATGATCCCCTATTATCCCCTGGGCGTTTACAAGGATAAAACCGCAGAGGAGGACGCGTGATGAATACCGGTATTTTGATTGCGGGCTTCGGCGGACAGGGCGTACTGTTTGCCGGCAAATTCCTTGCATATAAAGGTCTGCTGGAGGGGCGTCAGGTCAGCTGGCTGCCGTCCTACGGCCCCGAAATGCGCGGCGGTACCGCCAACTGCAGCGTGATTTTAAGCGACGATCCCGTCGGCTCGCCCATCGTTTCCAAGCCGGACGTGCTGATCGTGATGAACCTGCCCTCCCTTGATAAATACGAGGACGCGGTCGTCCCCGGCGGCAAGATCTTTGTGGACAGCACGCTGATCGAACGAAAGGTCCGCCGCACGGACGTGGAAGTCCATTATATCTCCGCCACCGCGCTTGCAAAACAGATCGGCGCGCCGACGCTTGCCAATATGGTCATGGTGGGCAAGGTGATCAAAGAGACCGGCGTCGTGGACGCCGCGGATCTGGACGCCGGTCTGGAAAAGGTGGTTTCCGCTCGTCACGCGGACTTAAAGGAAATCAACAAAAAAGCGATCCGGACGGGATTTGACGCCTGAGAAAAATCGCCGTGTGCGCACGGCGATTTTTTCTTTTCTTTTTTGTTATTTTGTGTTATACTGATCCAAAAAGAGGGAGGTGACGCGGATGCAGCATACGGGACTGGATACGCCCGTCCAATTTGTAAAGGGCGTAGGCGGCGTGCGGGCGGCGCAGCTTGCAAAGCTCGGGATCTCCACGGTGGAGGATCTGCTGTATTTTTTCCCGCGCGCGTATGAGGATTGG
>JAFSXY010000046.1 GCA_017443805.1 Clostridia bacterium
CCGAGCTTTTCGGCAATGGCCGCGCTGTGTCCGCCGCCGCCCGCCGTACAGTCGACGTAAACGCCGTCCGGCTCGATCTGCAGGGAATTTACGGTTTCATTTAATAATACGGATACGTGATGAAATGACATCTTTTTGAAAGTTTTGAGTTTTGAGTTTTGAGATTTGAGTTTTGAGTTTTGAGAAGAAGAATAATAAAATCAAAACGCGCAGCGTTTTCCGAAACGTTTCGGCGAAGCCGGAACACATCACGTCGCACAGCGACGCATCATGCGCCGATAGGCGTGCATCATGTTGCGCAGCAACACATCACTGCGGTCGCGCAGCGTCCGCCCGGCGTGCATCATGTTGCGCAGCAACACATCACTGCGGTCGCGCAGCGTCCGCTAAAACCGGATCTCCGGGAAGCTGGCCGCCGGCAGGCTGTCCTTATCCCCGTTGGCGGCAAGGTAAGCGTCCTTGTCCCATAATTCGATCCTGTCGCGCAGGCCGAGGAGCGCCACGTCGGTTTTCAGGCCCGCATGCGCGGCAAAATCGGCTGGTAACACGATCCTGCCCGTACGGTCCACTGAAACGGAGATCACGTCTGCATAAAACAAACGCATTTTCTCTCTTCCCTCTTGCGTAGCGGACAGCGCGTCCAGCTGCGCGGTGATCTCCGAAAAGTGCGGAACGTCGTAAAGAAACAGACAGCCCTCGACAGCTTTATACAAAATGATCTCGCTGCCGAGCCCCTCGCGGAAGCGCGCCGGTACGATCAACCGGTTGGCGCCGTCCAGCGTATGGAACGACTCTCCCCAATATGCCGCCATCTGTTTCACTTCCTTTCCCTATTTTACCGACGTGTGGCTTTAGGCTCCATTCGACGCCGTTGTGCGGCGTTTTTACTCCAATTTACAACCATTGGACAACCATTTCACTCCGACGAAGATAATTATAATAGATAAAAATAAAAATTGCAATAGCAAATTTCGCTTTTTTGAAAAAAAATTCAAAAAACCGCCGTTTCGGGGAGAAACGGCGGCGCGGGATATGGTATGGTAATGCAGGAGGTGTTTCTATGGAAAGAACAGAGATCCTGCAAACGGCGGCAAACATGTTGAACTGCGCCGAGCGCGGGGATTTTACAAGGGAGCAGTACGCTTCGATGCGCGCCAGGCTGTTTCAGATAGACGGCGCCAAGGACATCGCGGAGGAGCTGGACCGATATCTGCTTGCGCGGGAAAAGGACCGGCTGGATCCGTTTTACGGCGACGTGTTCCCGACGGAGGGGCGTCCGCCGTACGTGGAGCGGGCGGGCAACCGGCTGACGCTCTCGCCTGTAAAGCTTGCCCGCACGGTGGCTGCGCGCAGCCATATCGTCAATCTGGAGGGGGACGACGGCAGCTTTGTGCGGTATTATTACCGCGACGGGGCGTACGCGCCGTGTTCGGACGAGCGCTTAAAGGAGCGCATCAAAAACGAGATTTCTTCGTTTGACGAGGCGTTCTGCAAAATGAGCGTGATCAACGAGACCTTTGCGCTGATCTGCAGCACCGCGCCGGCGGGCAAGGTGACCGACCTGGACGCGGACGAGAACGTCGTGAATTTTCAGAACTGCCTGCTGCGGCTGGACACGATGGAGGCGCTGCCGCACAGCCCGGCGGTGCTGTCCACGGTGCGGCTGCACGCGGACTGGTTTGCTTCCCCGCCCGAAACGCCGGTGTTCGACGCGTTTATAAGCAAACTCTGCGGCGGGGACAAGGCAAAAAAGAAGCTGCTTATGCAGTTTATGGGCCTGTGCCTGACCAACGTGCCGGGCTACCGTACAAAAAAAGCCCTGCTGATGGTGGGCAGGGGCAACACGGGCAAGAGCGTGGCCAAGGGCATGGTGGAGCGCATTTTGGGCGCGGACAACTGCGCGGCGGTGGACTTGAACGATTTAGAGGAGGACAAATTCGCCGCGTCGCAGCTTGTGGGAAAACGGCTGGCGGGCACCAGCGACATGCGCACGACGCATATAAAGGAGCTTGCCTGCTTTAAGCGCCTGACCGGCGGCGACCGCCTTTACGCGCAGTATAAGGGCAAAAACCCGTTCAGCTTTCAGTACCGGGGGCTTTTGTGGTTCTGCATGAACGAGCTGCCGCGCTTCAGCGGCGACCGGGGCGACTGGGTCTACGACCGGATGCTTTTGTTCCCCTGCGACAACGAGGTGGACGTATCCTCGCGCGATCCGCAGCTGCCCGAAAAGCTCTACGCCGAACGGGACGGGATCGCCTGCCGCCTGGTTTCCGCCGCGGCGGAGGTGGTCAAACAGCATTACCGCTTTTCCGTCCCGCCGGAGCTGGAGCTGCGCCTGATGCAGTACAGCCTGCGAAACGACCCCATAAAGCAGTTCTTTACCGAGTGCTGCGTGATCCGCAAAAGCCCCGAGATCCCGCCGCTGGACGAGTGCACGTGCAAGAAGATCTTCGAGGCCTTCCGCCTGTGGTGCCGCGACAACAACTGCGGCTTCGTGCCCAAAAAGAGCGACTTCAAGAACACCGTCGCCTCGCTTCTCTGCCGCACGCCGGAGGAGCTGATTATTAAAACAAAGAAAAACCAGTATTATGTCTTTGAATTGAATGAGGAAACAATGGATGAATTGCGTGGAACACTGTTTATCAAAAAGGTATAAATCCCCGTTTCGGTGGTAAAAGTGGCAAAACGGTGGTAAAATTTTTTCAATTTTACCACCGCAAAATCCATTATATATCAACGGGTTTGAGCTCCGGTGGTAAAAATGGCATTTTTTTTAAACTCTTTAGGAGAAAAAAAATAAAAAAAGTGTAGAGTTGAATTTTTTTTGCATTTTTGCCATTTTTGCCACAGAAAGAAGAATTTCGGAAAACGCGCAGCGTTTTCCGAAACATTTTGCCGCAGGCGAAAATGTCGACAATAAGATCAAAACGCGGCAGCGTTTTCCGACGAAGTCAGCCGCGATCCGATCGCTTCAAGCTCCGCGTCCACGCTCTCCGGCCCCGTGCCGCCGGCGGAATTGCGGCGGGAAACGCAGTTTTTAAGATCCACGGCTTCGTATACGTCCTCGCCGAACAGGTCGGAAAAGGCGCGGTATTCCTCTAAGGTAAGCGTTTCCAAAACCTTACCGTTTTCGATGCAGAAATGCACGAGCTGCCCGGCTAACTTATACGCCGCGCGGAACGCAAGGCCCTTGCCCACCAGGTAATCCGCCAGGTCTGTGGCGTTGAGAAAGCCCTTTTGCGCCGCGGAGAACATATTCTCCGGCAGGGCGGTCATGGTGCCGATCATCGGCGCAAAGACCCTTAAGCAGGCCTTGACGGTATCCACGGCGTCGAAGACCGCCTCTTTATCCTCCTGCATATCCTTGTTGTACGCAAGCGGCAGGCCCTTGAGCATGGTCAAAAGCGTAATAAGGTCGCCGTAAACGCGGCCCGTTTTGCCGCGCACAAGCTCCGCCATATCCGGGTTTTTCTTTTGCGGCATAATGCTGGAGCCGGTAGTGAAGCTGTCGTCCAGCTCGATAAACTGAAATTCCCAGCTGCTCCAGAGGATGATCTCCTCGGCAAAGCGGGAGAGGTGCATCATAACAAGACTCATGGCCGAAGCGATCTCCACACAGAAATCGCGGTCCGAAACGCCGTCCAGGCTGTTTGAGGTAAAGCCGTCAAAGCCGAGCATTCCGGCGGTCATCTCCCGGTCGATGGGATAAGCGGCGCCCGCCAGCGCGGCAGAGCCGAGGGGCGAAAAGTTCATACGCTTTACGGCGTCCTTTATGCGGTCAAGGTCCCTGAAAAACATCATACAGTAAGCGCACAGATGGTGGCCGAAGGTGATGGGCTGCGCCCGCTGCAGGTGCGTATAGCCCGGCATGACCGTATCCCGGTACGTACACGCTTTTTCGTATACGGCCCGGACAAGCGCCAGCAAAAGTTCGCGGACCTCTTTCATTTCATCGCGCAGGTACAGCCGTACGTCCAGCGCCACCTGATCGTTGCGGCTGCGGCCCGTGTGCAGCTTCTTGCCCACGTCCCCCAGGCGCCTTGTCAGCTCCGCCTCCACGAACATATGGATATCCTCCGCACCGGGATCGATCTGGAGCGCGCCGGACTGTAAATCGGCAAGAACGGCCTGCAGCCCGTCGATGAGCCGCAGACCTTCTTCCTCGGACAGGATATGGGTCTTATACAGCATGGTCGCGTGCGCAACGGAGCCCAGGATATCCTGCTTATACATTCTTTTGTCGGTCTGTATGGACGAATTAAAGTCGTCCGCAACCGCGTTCAGGTCCTTTTGGAACCTGCCCGCCCACATCTTTTCCATTTTTTCTCCTTATTTTTCGCGATTATCATTTGTGTGCTTCGCACTGAAGGAACCCCCGGCGAGGGTTCCTTCAAAACCTCCTGCGCTTTTGAAGCGCAAGGATTTCGCCCGCTGCGGCGGGCGACCGAAGGCTCCGCCTTCGGAAACCGCAAGCCTTTTGAAAAAGGCTTGACCGAAAACTTTTCCTTTTACGGGAAAAACAAAGGATCCTTATTTTATCCCGTTTTTCGCCTTCATTTTCGCGTAGACCCTGGTGGGCAGACCGTAGAGGTTGATAAAGCCCGCGGACTGTGCCTGATCGTAAACGTCGTCCTCGTCGAAGGTGGCGATCTCGGGATCGTAGAGCGAATAGGGGGACTCTACGCCCGCGTTGATCATATTGCCCTTATAAAGCTTTAAGGTCACGTCGCCGGTCACAAACTCCTGCGTGGACTTTACAAACGCCAATATCGCCTTCGTCAGCGGCGAGAACCACTGCGCGTTGTAAACGATTTCGCCCAGCTTCTGTGCCATAAGCGCTTTGCAGTGCGCGGTCTCCTTATCCAGCGTGATGGTCTCCAGAACCTCGTGCGCCTTGTAGATGATCGCGCCGCCGGGCGTTTCGTACAATCCGCGGCTCTTCATGCCCACCAGCCGGTTTTCCACGATATCCAAAAGCCCTACGCCGTTTTCGCCGCCGAGCTTGTTCAGCTTCGTCACCAGCGCCACAGAGTCCAGCTTTTCGCCGTCCACCGCCGTGGGCACGCCCTTTTCAAAGTGGAGCTTTACGTACGTGGGCTTGTCCGGCGCTGCCTCGGGCGAAACGCTCATCTCCAAAAAGCCCGGCTTGTTGTACTGCGGCTCGTTGGCGGGATCCTCCAGATCCAGCCCCTCGTGCGATAAGTGCCAGATGTTTTTATCCTTGGAATAGTTGGTCTCGCGGCTGATCTTTAAAGGCACGTTGTGCGCCTCGGCATATTCGATCTCCTCGGAGCGGCTTTTTATTTCCCACTCGCGCCACGGGGCGATCACCGGCATATCCGGCAAAAGCGCCTTGACGGCAAGCTCAAACCGCACCTGGTCGTTGCCCTTGCCCGTACAGCCGTGGCAGATGGCCTGAGCGCCCTCTTTTGCGGCGATCTCGGCGATGCGCTTTGCGATCACCGGCCGCGCGTACGCCGTACCCAGCAGGTATTCCTCATATTTTGCCCCCGCCTGCATGCAGGGGAAAACGTAATCGTCCAGAAATTCCTTTGTAAGATCCTCCACGTAGATTTTGGACGCGCCGGTCTTGACGGCCTTTTCCTCCAGCCCGTCCAGCTCGCCGCCCTGTCCGACGTTGCCGGAAACGGCGATGATCTCCGGATCGTTGTAATTCTCCTTTAACCACGGAATGATGACGGAGGTGTCAAGGCCTCCGGAATACGCAAGCACGATTTTTTTGATCTTGGATTTGTCAAGCATGATATTGCCCTCCGGTTTTGAATTTATATTCATTTTATGTGCATAATCATACGCCTGTTTTACATATTTGTCAACAGCAATATAATTATATATATCTTTTCCGTCCGTTTGCACAAGACCGCATATTTATTCCGGCAAATTAATGTGCAAAGTATAAACATTTTATTTTTTTATGGAAATCCGGAAAACGGTGTGGTAGAATAGTTAGCAGTCGACAGACAGTTTTGAGTTTTGAGTTTTGAGTTTTGAGTTTTGTGTTTTGTGTTTTGAGAAATAATCTACGCGCGAAGCGCGTCTATTTGCCGCAGGCGAGACTGCGGCCGCATAGCGGACGCCTAATCTCAAAACTCAAAACTTAAAACTCAAAACTTGCGACTGTAAAGGAGCATAACGATATGAGCGATTTGACGAAAATCAAAGAGATCCTGCGCGAATTTGACGGCGATAATAACGCGCTGATCGCGATACTCCAGCGCGCGCAGGCGCACTACGGCTACCTGCCCGAGGACGTGATCGCGGAAATTTCCCGCGCGCGGCTTATCCCGCCCGCCGAGATACTGGGCGTGGCGAGCTTTTACGCGCAGTTCCGTTTATCGCCCGTGGGAAAGCACCTGATCCTGCTGTGCAAGGGCACCGCCTGCCACGTGAACGGCGCGGACGGGATCGAAGCGGCCGTTTCGGAGGAGCTGGGGATCGCCGACGGCGAAACGACGTCGGACGGCCTGTTTACCTTAAACACCGTCGCGTGTCTGGGCTGCTGCTCGTTATCGCCCGTGATGATGATCGACAATGAAACCTACGGCAGTCTGACGCCGCAGAAAGCAAAAGAAATTTTAAGGAGCTGCCGCCAATGAAGCTGAAGGTCGGTTCGGGCAGCTGCGGCATCGCCGCGGGCGCCGAAAAAGTATATAACGCGCTGAAAGCGCAAAATGACGGCTGCTTTACGTTGGGGATCGTCGGCTGCGTGGGCATGTGTTTTTTGGAGCCGATCGTGGACGTGTATACGGATACCGGCGTCTTGTTAAAGCGGCTGGTCCGCGTTTCGGAAGCCGACGCGGGTCTGATCGCCCGCGCTATGAAAGAGAACGATCTTTCCCTGCTGTCTTCTTTGGAGATCGAAGAAGAGGACGCGCTGTTCTTAAAAAAGCAGACGCGCATCGCTTTACGCAACTGCGGCATAATCGACCCGGAGGATATCGGCGACGCGCTTTCGCACGGCGGGTACGAGGCCGCAAAAACCGTCTTGCTGCATAAAACGCCCCAAGACGTGATCGAAGAGATCAAAACGTCGGGCCTTGCGGGCCGCGGCGGCGCGGGCTTTCCCACCTGGTTCAAATGGGACGCCGCAAAAAAAGCCCCGGGAAATGAAAAATACCTGATCTGCAACGCGGACGAGGGGGACCCCGGCGCGTTTATGGACCGCGCGCTGATCGAGAGCGACCCGCACACGCTCATCGAGGGCATGCTGATCGCCGCCTACGCCATCGGCGCAAACAAAGCCTTTGTCTACGTGCGCGCGGAATATCCGCTGGCGATCAAACGCCTTGAAAAGGCCATCTCCGACGCGGAGAAAAACGCCCTTTTGGGGGAGAACATTTTGGGTTCGGGCTTCAGCCTTTCCTTACGCATCAAGGCCGGCGCGGGGGCGTTTGTCTGCGGCGAGGAGACGGCGCTGATCGAATCGTTGGAGGGCCACCGCGGCATGCCGCGCTTAAAGCCCCCCTTCCCCGCCGAAAAGGGCTACCTTGACAAGCCCTCCAACATCAACAACGTGGAAACGTTTGCAAACGTTGCCTGGATCATACAAAACGGCGGAAAGGCCTTTGCTTCACGCGGCACCGAGTCAAGCCGCGGCACAAAGGTGTTCGCGCTGACGGGAAAAATCAAGCGCGGCGGCTTAGTGGAAATCCCCATGGGCCTATCCCTGCGCGAGGTCATCTTTGATATCGGCGGCGGCATCCGCGACGGCAAAAAGTTCAAAGCCGTCCAGCTGGGCGGCCCCTCCGGCGGCTGCATCCCGGCGTCGCTTTTGGATACCGTGATCGACTACAAGGCCCTTGCCGCCACCGGCGCGATCATGGGCTCCGGCGGCATGGTGGTCATGGACGAGGACACCTGCATGGTGAACATGGCAAGGTTCTTTCTGGACTTTACGGCGAAGGAATCCTGCGGCAAGTGCGTGCACTGCCGCATCGGCACAAAGCGGATGCTGGAGATCTTAACGCGCATCACAGAGGGAAAGGGCGAGGAAGAAGATATCCAAAAGCTGGAAGCGCTTTGCGCGGGCATAAAGGACGGCGCGCTCTGCGGTCTGGGCCAGACGGCGCCGAACCCCGTTTTAACGACGCTGAAATACTTTAAGGACGAATACCTTGCGCATATCAAAGAAAAACGCTGCCCGGCGGGCGAATGCGCCGCCCTGCGGCGGTACCGGATCAACGAGGAGGCCTGCCGCGGCTGCACGCTCTGCGCGAAACAGTGCCCGGCAAACGCGATCACGGGCAGCCCAAAACAGCCGCACATCATCGACAAAACGCTTTGCATCCGCTGCGGCGCGTGCAAAAACGCCTGCCGTTTCGGCGCAGTGGAGGTGGAATAAATGGATACGAAGACCGTAAGCATCAAAATAAACGGCGTGCCCGTACAGGCAGAAGCCGGCGAGACGATCCTTTCCGCCGCCGGACGCGCGGGCGTTGAAATACCGCATCTGTGCAGCAGCGAGACGCTGCCCCCCTACGGCGCGTGCGGCCTGTGTTTAGTGGAAACGAGCGCTTCGCCCAAGCTCCTGCGCGCCTGCTCCGCGACGGTGCGCGAGGGCATGGAAGTGTTTACAGACGGCGAACGGGCGCAAAAAGCCCGCGCCCTCGCCTTAGAGCTGATCATGGGCGACCACGACGGCGACTGCGTTGCCCCCTGCTCCCTTGCCTGCCCGGCGCACACAAACTGCCGGAAATACCTTGCAAAAATCGCCGCCGGCGACCTTGCCGGGGCACTGGACACCATACGGGAAGTCATCCCGCTGCCCGCATCCATCGGCAGGGTTTGCCCCCACCCGTGCGAGACGGCCTGCCGCAGGCAGCACGTGGAGCAGCCCATATCCATCTGCGCGTTAAAGGCCTTTGCGGCGGATGAGATCTATAAAGGAAAACTGCCCGTTCCCCCAAAGGCCGCTCCAACCGGCAAAAGCGTGGGCGTCGTCGGCGCAGGGCCCGCGGGCCTGACCGCCGCATACCGGCTGGCCGTTTTGGGCCACAGCGTAACGATCTACGACAAAATGCCAGCCCCGGGCGGCATGCTGCGCTACGGCATCCCCGCCTACCGCCTGCCAAAGGATATTTTGGACAGAGAGATCGACGTGATCCGCGCGCTGGGCGTGACCTTTACCCAAAACTGCGCGGTGGGAACGGACGTTACCATAGAAGACCTGCAAAAAAAACACGACGCATTGCTGCTTGCCAACGGCGCGTGGAAAAGCGCCTCCATCCGCTGTAAAGGGGAGGACCTTGTCGGCGTATTCGGCGGCATCGACTTTTTAAGGGAGGTTTCCCTGGGCAACAAACCCGAGATCGGCGAAAAAACAGCCGTGGTCGGCGGCGGCAACACCGCCATGGACGCCTGCCGCACCGCCGTGCGCTTAGGCGCGAAAGAAGTAAGCGTCATCTACCGCCGCACGCGCGACGAGATGCCCGCAGAGGACTTAGAGATCGACGAGGCCATGGAAGAGGGCGTTATTTTCCGCTTTTTGACAAATCCCGCCGAGATCCTGGGGAAGGACGGCAAGGTCTGCGGCGTAAAGCTGCAAGTCATGGCCCTCGGCGAGCCGGACGAACGCGGCCGCAGAAAGCCCGTGCCCGTGGAAGGTGAATTTATCACGCTGGCGCTTGACTCCGTGATCATCGCCGCCGGACAGAAAAACGATCCCGCGGGCTTTGAAACGGTCCCGCAGACCGACCGCGGCACGATCGAAGCGGATGCGGATTTCTTCTCCACCTCCCTGCCCGGCGTATTCGCGGCGGGCGACGCAACGAACGCCGGCGCCGGCATCGCCATCGAAGCCATCGCCGAGGCAAACGAGGCCGCAAAGACGGTCAACGCCTACCTAAACGGCGAAACGCTGACAAAGCACACGCCCGTTTTATCCGAACGGGACCTTGCAAACATCGATTTTTCCGTATATGAAAAAAGGCCGCGCGCGGAAAAACCGCTGCGGCCCGCAGAAGAACGAAAACACGATTTTGAAGAGATCGGCGCCGGGCTCACAAAAGAACAGGCGGTGAAGGAAGCGTCCCGCTGCCTGTCCTGCGGCTGCCACGATTACGGAAACTGCAAACTGATCCGATACGCGGACGCATACGGCACGGACTGTAAAAAATACGTGGGCGCCTACCATCCGGGCTTTTTAACGGTCGCCCCCGGCGGCATCGAGCGCAACCAGAATAAGTGCATCCTCTGCAACCTCTGCGTGCGCGTGTGCAAGGAGGAGGCGAAACAGGGCTTTTTGGGCCTTGTGGGACGCGGCTTTCCGACGGTGATCAAAGAGCGGATCTACAAGGAAGACGCGGAGGAAATCTGCAGAGGCTGCGGCAAATGCGTGGAAGCGTGCCCGACCGGAGCGCTGGCGGCCGCAAAGCGTCCGCTGTGATGTGTTGCTGCGCAACGTGATGCGCGTCTTTCGACGCATGATGCGTCGCTATGCGACGTGATGTGTTCCGCCTGCGGCGAAACGTTTCGGAAAACGCGCAGCGTTTTCCGAAATTTTACTTTCTTCTTTTTCTTCTAACAGCTGACAGCTAACATATCCGCCATGCCGTAAAGGCCGGGGCCTTTACAGACGATGAAGCGCGCGGCGGAGAGGGCGCCCTCGGCAAAGAGCGCGCGGGAATTGGCCTGATGCGTAAACGACAGCGTCTCGCTGCCGGTATCCACGTACACGGTATGCGTGCCCACCTGTGAACCGAGGCGGAGCGAATGCACGCCGACCTCACGCTTTTCGCGCAGGCCGTTACTATGCCTGCCGACCACGGTCTCGGCCTCCGGACGGGCTTCTTTCACGCTGTCCGCCAGCGCAAGCGCCGTGCCGCTGGGCACGTCCAGCTTTCCGTTATGATGGATCTCGGTGATCTCGATATCCGCGTCCGGGAACAGCGCCGCGGCTTTTTTTACAACCTGAGCCAAAAACGCGACGCCCAGCGACATATTGGCGGCGCGGAACACGGGGATACGCTTTGCCGCTTCGGCGATCAGCGCGTTTTCCTCCGGCGTCTGCCCCGTGGTGGCGACCACGACGGGCAGATTTTTTTTCAGGCAGTACTCCAGCAGCTCCTTTGTGGCCGCGTGATGCGAAAAATCGACCACGCAGTCAGCAGGCACGTTCACATCCGCCAGACGCAGAAAGTGCGTATCGTCCGTTTTTGTAAGCGCCGGGCTGACGCCCGCAACCACGGCCGTATCCGCCGTTTGTTCGGCAAGCGCAGCGACCGCCTGCCCCATCCGGCCCGTACAGCCGTTTATGATAACGTTCATATAACGTCTCCTTACAGTCGACAGTTTTGAGTTTTGAGTTTTGAGTTTTGAGTTTTAAGATAGGATCGGGCACGGGCGGAGCCCGTCCATAACGTTTCGCCGCAGGCGGAACACATCACGTCGCAAAGCGACGCATCACGCGTCCGCCCGGCGTGCATCACGTTGCGCAGCAACACATCATTGCGGTCGCGCAGCGTCCGCCCGGCGTGCATCACGTTGCGCAGCAACACATCACTGCGGACGCACCGCGGCCGCACTGCGGCCGCTGATCAGCCGATCAGCCCCTGTTCACGCATCAGAGAAAGCAGCACTTCCCTGTGCGCAGGCTCCATCGGCGTTAAGGGCAGGCGCACGTAGTCCTCGCAATAGCCCATGGCTGCCATGGCGGCCTTGACGGGGATGGGGTTGACCTCGCTGAAGAGCGCGTTGATCAGCGGCAGGTAGTCAAGCTGCATTTTTAAGCTGCCTGCAACGTCGCCCGCCAGATATTTTTTGACCATAAGCGAGGTCTCGGCAGGCAG
This sequence comes from Clostridia bacterium, assembly GCA_017443805.1. Classification (GTDB taxonomy): domain Bacteria; phylum Bacillota; class Clostridia; order Oscillospirales; family Acutalibacteraceae; genus RUG806. The sequence continues at coordinate 11,808 of JAFSXY010000046.1, forward strand.
CAGGTTTGAAAGCACCGAGATCACGCCCAGTCCCCCCAGGGACAAAAGCGGCACGATCTGATCGTCGTTGCCGGAGTAAAGGTCCAGCATATCCCCCGCGACGGCGGCGGTCTCCGCGATTTTGGAGATATTGGAGTTTGCCTCCTTAATGCCCACGATGTTCGGGTGCTCGGCGAGCTTTTTGTAAGTGGCCGGCTCGATGTTTACGCCCGTGCGGGAGGGCACGTTATACAGGATAACGGGCTTATCCACCGCGTCCGCGATCTGATAATACATGGTGACAAGGCCGTTTTGCGTGGCTTTATTGTAATAGGGTGTCACGACCAGCAGCGCGTCCGCGCCGACGTCGCAGCACGCTTTGGAAAGATCGATGGCGTAGGCGGTATCGTTGGAGCCCGTGCCTGCGATGATGGGCACTCTGCCCGCAGCGCGCTCCACGGAATATTTGACGACCGCACGGTGCTCCTCGTCTGTCAGCGTGGAGCCCTCGCCGCTGGTGCCCGCGATCACAAGCGCGTCGATACCGGCTTCTATTTGCCAGTCGATCAGTCTGCCCAGCGACGGATAATCCACGCCCTCGGCGGTCATGGGGGTGATCAGCGCGGTCGCCGCGCCGCGGAATACGGGTTCTTTTTTCATGATTTCTTCCCTCTTTTTTCTGTTTTGATAACATAAACCGATAAAGAAAAGCCGACGCGCGCGCGTCGGCTGTGATCTTTCGCACCCGAAAATGCGCAAAGGCACTCCGGTAAACGCAATCAATCCATAGCTCTCCGCTTACGCGACAGTCAGACGGATCTTCTCCGCCTGCCCAGGGAACGCGTGCACCTTGCGCCCCTTCGGCGGCAACCCCTTTTACGCGGGCAACGGCCTGTGAAGCCTTTTGCACCCGCGCGACTGATGTCTGCCGCGCCTCTATCCTTTTCTTGCAATCTTGAATTTTGTTTATTCTACCACGCCGAAAAAGAAAAGTCAATCTTTTTCGGCAGTTTTTTCAGTTTTAACGGTATCCCACAAAAACGGCGAAGAGCATGACCGCGACCGAGACGATCCCCTCGGCGACAAAGAGCTTCCAGCTGAATTTCAGCCATTTGGGGTAGGACACGCCGATCAGCCCGATGGCGATGAGCATAATGCTGCTGGTGGGATACAACAGATTGGTAAAGCCGTCCGCCAGACTGAACGAGAGCGCCACGGAGTTGGAGCTCAAGCCGATGAGATGCGCAAGCGGGATCACAAGCGGCATAACGAGAAACGCCTTGGCGGTGCCCGAGCCGATAAAGAACTCCAGCAGCGCGATGAACACAAAGAGCAGCAAAAGTGCGGAATAGGGGCTCATGCCCTTTAACAGGCCGTACACGTAAAACAGAATGGTGTGCATGATCTTGCCGCGGTCCAGAATATAGGCGATGGACACGACGATGAAGATCAGCGGCATGGTGGGCAGAACGGTGCGGATGCCCTGCGCAAAGCCCGTGAACAGCTGTTTGCCGCGCATGCCCGTTAATTTGCCCGCGAGCAGGCCGCCGGCAAGGAAGCAGACGGCAAGGCCGCCCATGGACAGCGTGCCGCCCACGGAGAGCGCGAAATCAAGCACGATGCACACAAAGGCGCATACAAGGCTGATCCCGAACGCGCGCGAAGCGTTGCGCGTGGCTTTATTTGCAAGCAGCGCTTCGGTATCCTCCACGATATACTTTTCCCGGAGCGCCCGGTCGCTTTCGTAAGCGACGCTCTTTTCGGGATGCTTTTCGATCTTTTTGCCGTAAAGGAACAAAAACAGGAAGAGCACCGCGTACACCAGCACGAACGTGATCCCGCGCAGCCACAAACCGGAGAAGATCTCCACGTCCCCCGCCAGCTTTTGCACCGTCATGACGTTAAAGGGATTGAACGTGGCGGCGGTAAAGCCGAACGCCACCGCAATGAGGCTCATGCCCATGCCCATCAATGAGTCCCAGCCGAGCGCCAGCGACACGGCCACGGCGATGGGCACCAGCGTGACGCTTTCCTCCAAAATCCCCGCGGTGGAGGCAAGGAACATGAAAAACAGAACCATGATCGCCAGCAGCAGGTATTTGCGTTTGCCGAATTTTTTGATGATGACCGCCACCAGATACTTTAACACACCGGCGCGGTCCAGCAGCAAAAACGTGCCGCCCATCAATACGATGAACACAATGATCAAAAGCCCCGTTAACCCCGTGCCGCGCGTTTCGGGGTCCGCGAAAACAAGAACGGGAGAAGCAAGGATCTTCCACAGCGGCAGGCTGTAATCCTCTACCGGCGTATAGACGCTTTCGGCGGTAATGGAAGCCTTGCCCGTTTCGGGATCCGTAAAGGTGTTGTACTCCCCGCGCGGGACCACCTGCGTCAAAACGCCCGCAAGCAGCCATACGGCAAGTAAAACCGCCGTGATCCCGAGTATGGTCTTTTTGTCGAGGTAGAGCCCCTCGCCGGATTTTTTTTCGGTTTTTTCTTTCATTTCTGTTCCCCTGATTTGAGTTTTGCGTTAATTCCGAATTAAAATCAAAACGCGCAGCGTTTTCCTCAATGTTTCGCCGCAGGCGGAACACATCACGTCGCACAGCGACGCATCACGCGCCGAAAGCGCGCATCACGTTGCGCAGCAACACATCATTGCGTCCGCAACGCGGCACGCTTCAGCGTCCGCTACAGCGCTTCGTACTGTTCCGCCCAGCTGCGCACGGCGTCGCGGTCGTACATTTCCGGCATGGAAGCGCACACCTCTTTCATATGCGCCAGCCGTCTGACCGTGACGGCCACGGGCCTTAAAAGCGACGGCCGCCCGAACAGCGCGAGCTTTTGCAAAAAATAGGCTGCCGTGACCGGAGACGGATCCTTTAACATCTCTTTTGCGGTAAGCACGCCGTTTCGGAAGAGATAGTCCATATCGTCCGGCGTGAGCATGGAGAGCATGCCCCTGATGATATCGTCCGTTAAATATTTTTCGCCCAGCGCCTTCTGATAGACGTACTGATACCGCCAGAGCCGTTCCGTGCGCGGCGCTTTTTCTCCGGCGTTTACGATCACGTCCGCCAAAATGCGGCCGGCCTTCATGCTCAGGGTGATCCCGGAGCCGTTCATCGGCTCGGTCATGGCGGCGCTGTCCCCGACGGCGGCATAGCCGTCGGCAACGATCAGCGGCAGCGTGCGCCTGAGCGGGATGTTTTTTACGCCGCCGCCCCCGCGCACGACGTTTTCGCCCACCCAGGTCCACTGCGCGCGGATATCCTCCACCGCGGGCGCGATTTTTTCGCGGATGTCCGCGCCGATGCCGCCCACTAAAATATCCGGCGTGCCGTTCCGGTCAATCAGCCAGTCCAGCCCCGGAAGGCCGGTATGGAAAAAGATGATATTGTACGGGTGGTCGGGCCTTATCCCGTCCACGGCGTTATAATAAGCCCTGTAAACGAAGTATGTGTCTTGGGGTGCGATCTCGCGCAGGATCCCGCTTGCCTCCGGCAGGTTCCGCCGTACGGGCGAATGCATGCCCGCGGCGTCGATCACGAGATCCGCTTTGCACGCGCCGAACTGTTTTTCTTTTTTGACAAAGAGCCCGGCAACCTTGCCGCCGTTGATCACGGGGCCGGTTATTTCGGTCTCAAAGCGGAATTTGACGCCCGCAGACGCGGCATGATCCACCAGGTGACGGATAAGCGTCTTGCGGTCGATATAAAACACCGTGTCGCTGGGCGCGGGGTCGGTTTTTAAGACCACGTCCTTCCCCGGATTGCGGTGCTGCGCCTTGATATAGGGTGTAAAGGCGTTTTCCGGCCGCGGGATATCGCAGAAATCAAAGGCCTCCGGCAGCATACTGTCGTGCCAGTCGTGGCCCAGCGCCTCTTTTTTTTGCGCCTCGATCACCGTGACGTCGTACCCCTTTTGCGCAAGGCGTATTGCCGCGGTCAGGCCGCCGTGCCCGGCGCCTGCGACTGCGATCTTAAGCATGTTTTTTCCTCCTTCCAAACAGGCAAAGCATCATAACGGCGGGAAAAACGATCGCCGCGAGAACGCCGGTCTGCAGACTGCCGGACCTGTCCGCAACGATCCCCACGAGCGTGGGCCCGCCGGCCGCGCCGAGATCCCCGAACAGCGCCAGCAGCGCGAACATGGCCGTGCCGCCGCCCCTTAACGCGGCCGCCGCTTTACTGAACGTGCCGGGCCACATGATGCCGACGCTCAGGCCTGTCAGCCCGCAGCCGAGCAGGCTGACAACGGGGTACGGGGAAAGCGTGATCAGCAGATAGGACGCAAGCAGTCCCGCACAGCAGACAAGCATAAAGCGGTCCAGCTTAATTTTGGCGCCGTATTTTCCGTACAGCGTGCGGGAAAGTCCCATCAGCACGGCGAAGAACATGGGCCCCGCCAGATCGCCGACGGTCTTGCCGACGCCCAGCCCCTGCTCCGCAAAGGCGGACGACCACTGGCTGACGGACAATTCCCCCGCACCGGCGCAGACCATCATCAGACTCAGCAGCCAAAAGGTCCTGTTTTTTAACAGCGCCGGCAGCGGGATCTTCTGCACGTGTGCGGGCACCGGCGGCGCCAGCGGCGTTTTGAGGAAAACAAGGGCGTTGACAGCCGGCAATACCGCCCAGATCAGGCTGAGCGCAGGCCAGTTTTCCGTGCCGAAAAAGTGAAAGAATACCGTGGACAAAAGCACCACGCCGACGTGTCCCCAGCAATAAAAGGAGTGCAAAAGGCTCATGGCCGTTTCGTGGTTCTCCGCCGGGCAGCTCTCCAGGATCGGGCTGACAAGCACCTCCAACAGCCCGCCGCCGACCGCATAGACGCTGACGGCAAGCAAGATCCCCGCAAAGGGCGGCAGAATATGCGGCAGCACCGGGAGCAAGACAAGCCCCGCGGCGGACAGCACGTGCGCCGCCGTAATGCAGACGCGATAGCCGATCTTGTCCACGAATTTCGCGCTTAAAAGGTCCACCAGCAGCTGGATGCCGAAATTAAAGGTAATGAGCAGCGTGATCTTTGAAAGCGGGACGCCGTAGCTGCGCTCGAAGGTGAGAAACAGCAGCGGCACGAAATTATTGACGACGGCCTGTACGGCGTAGCCCGCAAAGCAGGCGCGCACGGTCGTCTGAAAAGAAAACTTCAGTCTTCCCATTTTTTGACCCAATCGGCGACGACGTTGGAGTTCGCGCCGAAGGACTGCAGGGCGACCGCCCTGTGCTGTCCGGGGGACGCCATCAGCTTTTGCCCGTGCATGCCGCCCTTGAAAAAGAGCGTGTGCGTATCGTCCCATTCAAAGGTGTATTCCCGCTCCAAAGCGGTACGCACCCACTGTTCGGACAGCACTCTCCTGCCGCGGAACATGCCGCCGTTTAGGTACAGCCAGCCGAGCTTTACAAAATCCGACGAATGGATATACATGCCCGTGGCGCCGACGGC
>JAFSXY010000047.1 GCA_017443805.1 Clostridia bacterium
ATATGCTTGCTTCCGCAGCCGTTCAAAACTCGTTGATCGCCAGATGGCAGTAATGCCCGAGGCGGTCGAGCCGGCGGGCGAGATCCTCGGCGTGGATGGGCGTTTCACCGCCGAGCCAGTCCAGGATCAGCGTCATGGCGCCGGAGAAAACGAAGTCAAAAACATAAGCGAGTTTTTCTCTGTCAAAATCGGGGAATTCCTTTTGCCAGTCGTCCACCACACTGTCCTTCATCATCACCCGCAGGCTTTCCAGCATCTGCGGGTCGCCGTTTTTACCCATGAGGATGCGGCAGATTCGGCCGTTTTTCAGGATGCAGCCGAACAACTCCTCCAAATGGCTCATCTCGTGCCCTTCATGCATATAAGGGGAGAAGAATGCCAGATTATCTTCAATGAATTCGTTTTCGATCTCTTTTAAGAGAGCGCGGGGCGTATTGTAGTGCAGGTAAAAGGTGCCGCGGTTGATCTCGGCTTCTTCACAGATCTCCTTGATGGTGATCTTGTCGATGGGCTTTGTCTCCAGAATTTTCAAGATCGCCTCGTGAAGCATGGCCTTCGTAAAACGTACTCTGTTATCGACCTGTTTCATTATTTCTCTCCCAATAAACATTTTTTTGTTATGTGTTCAGCATCTTACAAAGAAAAATTATCTGCTTATTGATTTCTTTTTCTTACCTCCATTATAATGAAAGCGGACAGAAAAATCAACATCATGTTCAGTAAAATTTTTCGTGTTCATTAGATTTTACCGTGTGGAGGTTTTTTGTATGGCAGTTCTGGAAAAATCGAAACTGTTTGGTTCACAGAAGTTTGATCCGTATATCAAGTCGGCGAACACGTCCGGCTCCGAAAAATGGCTGGGGTATTTCTTCGGACCCATGGGCGCGGCTATTCTCAACATCACGATCATCAGTTACATCACCGTATTCTATACGGACGTTCTGGATATGGCGAACAACAGCTATTCAAAGCTGTGGCTGGCGGTATTCGCCGTTTTCCCCATTGTTTCCAAGGTGATCGACGCCGTTACGAACATCGTTATGGGGCAGCTCATAGAAAAGACCCGTACCCGACAGGGCAAGGCGCGGCCGTGGATCTTTATTTCCGCGCCGCTGCTCAGCGTCGCCTGCGTTTTGATGTTCCTCATCCCCGAGGAGCACAGCGTGCTGCAGATGGCGCTGGTGATCCTTACCTATAACGTCTTCTTCTCCTTTGCTTATACGATCTATAATATGAGCCATACGCTGATGGTGCCGCTTTCCACAAGTAACGTAAAGCAGCGCGACGCGCTTTCGCTCTTCACCAACATGGGCGTGAATATGATCCCCGGCGTGGTGGTTTCCATGCTGTTCCCCATGGTGCTGCTCCCCGTACTGGGCGTGGATTACCGCAAATGGATGGTAACCATGATCATCCTTGCCGCCGTCGCCCTGCCCTTCGTGGTGCTGGAATATTTCTTTACCAAAGAGCGCGTCACGGAGGCCGCCGCGTCTGCCGGTGAAACGGCGTCCGTACCCTTTAAGACGCAGCTGAAGGCCTGTTTTTCATCTAAAAGCTGGGTTTTGATGATCCTCTATATGCTGGCGTACCAGATCATGGCAAACATCCAGACGGTTTCGCTGCCTTATTTCTGCAACTGGGTGCTCGGTACGTACAACGATGGTATCACGCAGACCATCCTTTCCGCCGTGGGCAAGTTCCCGCTGGGCTTCGGCGTGTTCCTGCTGTGGCCGCTGGTGAAAAAATTCGGCAAGCGTAAAGTGATGATCATCGGCTTCTCCATTGCCGCAGCGGCGATGCTGCTCTGCCTGTTTTTCAGCCGCAATCTTCCCATTATGCTGGCCGGCTCCATGATTTTCTCCATCGGCTTTTTACCCAGCTACGTTTACAGCGCACTGATGGCGGATACGCTGGACTGGGTGGAATACGACAAGGGCATCCGCGTGGACGGCCTTACCGCCTCGATCTTTACGATCATTGCGACGGTGTCCGTAGGGATCGGGCAGGGGCTTCATAACCTCGGGATCTCCATGACCGGCTACGAACAGCCCAAAGTCATCGACACGATCATCGCCGAAAACGGCGCCCAGAAGCTGGTGTACAACGTCCAGAACGCCGCCACGCAGAACTTTATCGCTTTTGAGTATATCGGCGTCCCGATGATCATGCTGGCGGTCATGGCGCTCATTATGGTCTTTTTGAAGGTGGAGGATAAGCTGCCAATGGTACATGAAGCGCTGACTTCCCGCAGAAAAGCGGAGTGCGAGGCCAGAGGCGAAACGTATATCGATCCCGAAGAAAAAGCCCGGTTGGAGCAGGCGGAAAACGACCGGCTTGCCGAAGAGACCCGCATTCGCGAGCTGAAGGAACGCTGCTCGAAAAAGGGTTTGGATTTCGATGAGGAAGAGGCAAAATATCAGGCCAGGCTTGCGGCGAAACAGGCCAAGGCCGAAGCGAAGAAGAAATAAAGCATACTGCCGATAAGACCGGGGCGGCGGCAAAGCCGCCGTCCCTTACATTTCAAAAGGAGAACTTTATGCTGAAAATCACAGATAAAATATTGCGCGGTGAAACGCCGACGCTCTGTTTTTTCGGGGACAGCGTGACGCATGGGGAATTTGAATTTCGAAACGGTTTCAAGGAATCCGTACAAAGGCCGGAGCTGGTCTATCACAAATTACTGGCCGACCGCATCCGGGAAGTGTTCGGCAAAGAGATCAAAGTCATCAACGCCGGCGTAGGCGGAGATTTTACCGGCGACGGATTAAGGCGTATCCGGACGGACGTTTTGGACAAGAAGCCGGACTTTTGCTGTATCATGTTCGGCACGAACGACGTCACAAACGCCCGCAAGGGCGCTGCGGCGCTGGAGGAATACAAACAGAATCTGCGGCAGATGGTTTTGCTGCTGCAAAACGAAGACGTGGAGGTCGTGCTGATGACGCCGGGCATGCTATGCTCGCACGGCGTAAAGGGCTTTTCCGGTTTTTGGTGGTTCGTTCACAAGTATTATGAATCTTTGCAGAAAAGCGGAAAAACGGACGCTTACGCACAGGGGATGCGGGACGTGGCAAAGGAAATGAACGTTCCGCTTGCGGACGTCTACGCCGAATGGAAGAAGCTGGAGTCCGACGGGGCCGACACAACAGGGATGCTTGCAAACGGACTCAACCATCCTGCGCCCGAGATGCACAGGTTATTTTCCGACGCGTTATTCGAGCTGATTTTTAACGAAAAGCGAGGTGCTTGAGATGCAAACGATCTCTTTTAACGATAACTGGACCTGCAACGGCGCGCCCGTCACCCTGCCGCACGACGCGATGATCCGGGAACGGCGTTCGGCGGACACGTCCAACGGCGGCCACGGATATTTCCCGGGCGGCGTTTATACTTACGTAAAAAAATTCAACACCCCGGCGGATTGGGAGGGCAAAACTGTCATCACGGAGTTTGAGGGCGTGTATAAAAACGCGACGGTAAGCCTCAACGGCGAGACGCTTTGTTTCCACGCCTACGGTTACACGGGCTTTTATGTGGAACTGAAAAAACTGATAATCGGCGGGGAAAACACGCTGACCGTGGTTGCGGATAATGCGAAGCTCCCCAATTCCCGCTGGTATTCGGGCAGCGGCATTTACCGCCCGGTTTGGCTGCATATCTGCGAACCGGAGGGATTAAGACCCGAAAGCGTGAAGCTGACCGCGGTTTCCGTCGATCCGGCGGTCGTAAAGGTAGAGTCCCGCGTGGCGGTCAAGGCCGAGATCGCCGGCGGCACGGGAGAGGGCACGCGCTTTGAAATTGCGGTGCCGGACGCACGGCTCTGGAGCGAGACAGACCCTTATCTCTATACCGTGAAAATCAGCGCAGGCGAAAACGATACGCTGGAGATTCCCTTCGGTATCCGAAAAATCGAATGGTCGAATAAGGGGCTGTTCATCAACGGCAAAGAAACGCTCCTGCGCGGCGCGTGCGTACATCACGACAACGGCATTTTAGGCGCTGCCACCTACGCGGAGAGCGAATACCGCCGCGTGCGTATTCTGAAGAAAAACGGCTTCAATGCCATTCGTTCCTCTCATAATCCCGCTTCAAAAGCGCTGCTGGACGCCTGCGACGCCCTCGGTGTGTACGTGATGGACGAGACCTTCGACATGTGGTATAACCGCAAAAATCCTTTCGATTACGGTCTTGACTGGGAAGCCTGCTGGAAAGAAGACGTCGCCGCCATGGTGAGCCGCGATCATAATCACGCCTCTGTCATTATGTACTCCATCGGCAATGAGGTTGCCGAGCCTTTTGAACAAAAGGGCGTGGACGCGGGCAAGGCGCAGATCGACCTCTGCCATCGCCTCGATCCCAGCCGCCCCGTCACATGCGGAACGAACCTGATGATCATCTCCCGCGCAGCCAAGGGCAACGGTATTTACAAGGACGGCGAAAGCAACACCGGCACGGAGGGAAAAAAGCAGAAGGGAACGCAGAACGCGTCTCTTGCCTTCAACATGATAGCCTCTGTGATCGGCAGCGGCATGAACAAGGGCGGCAACTCCCAAAAGGTGGACGCGCTGACATCCCCCTTCCTTGACGCGCTGGATATCGCCGGGTATAACTACGGCTCCGGCCGCTATCCGCTGGAAGCCAAAGCCCACCCGGAGCGTGTGATCTTCGGCAGTGAGACCTTCCCGCAGGATATTTACAAAAACTGGGGAATGGTGAAAAAATATCCCTATCTCATCGGCGATTTCATGTGGACGGGCTGGGATTATTTAGGCGAAGCGGGCCTCGGCGCGTGGAGCTACACCGGCGGTCTGCCCTTTAACCGACCCTATCCCTGGGTGCTGGCGGGCGCGGGCGTGATCGATATTTTAGGCGCGCCGGACGGCTCCTGCAAATACGCTTCCACCGTATGGGGGCTGGAAGAAAACCCCGTGATCGCCGTGCGGCCGGTCAATCATCCCGGCGTCAGACCGTCAAAGTCCGTCTGGCGCGGTACAAACGCGATCCTTTCCTGGAGCTGGCAGGGCTGCGAGGGCAACAAAGCGGAAGCGGAAGTCTATTCTGACGCCGCCGCCGTTGAGCTGCTGCTGAACGGCAAGTCTCTCGGCAGGAAAAAAATAAAGGCCTGCAAGGCCACGTTCAAAACAAAATATGCGCCGGGTATTTTAACAGCGGTGGCTTACGATACCGCCGGACGCGAAGTATCCCGCAGTACGTTAACCTCCGCAAAAGACGCAAAGCTCCGCATCCGTCCGGAAAAAAGCTGCGCAAAGCCCGGTGAGATCGTATATATCCCCGTGGAGATCGCGGACAACGCCGGCATTGCGGAATCAAACGCCGACCGCAAAGTGACCGTTTCGGTTTCCGGCGGCGAGCTGTTGGCGTTCGGTTCTGCAAATCCCTGCACCGAGGAGCAGTACCACACCGGAACGTTTACCACCTATTACGGCAGAGCGCTGGCCGTGGTACGCGCGGGCGACGGAGACCGGATCACGGTAACGGCAAGCGACCGCGCTTCGTCCGCCGAAGCAGATATTCTCATTGCAAAATGACAGGAGGGATCCTTATGAAGCCCTTTGGCTGGGCGTTTATCGGATACGGCGGGATCGCGGAAACCGTCGCAAAAGCCTTGTTGAATTCAGACCACCGCATCGCGGCGGTTTACGGGCGCACGCTTCCAAAAGCTGAGGCGTTTGCGGAGAATTACGGCGCAAAGGCTTACGACGCTTTGGAGGAAGCGCTTGCCGATCAAAACGTGGCGGCTGTGTATATTGCCACGCCGAACGATACGCACGCGTATTTTACCGAACAATGCATATTACGCGGAAAGCCCGTTCTGTGCGAGAAGCCCTTTTCCATGAACGCCGCCGAGGCCGAACGGATCCTGAAGCTTGCGCGGAAAAAAAGCGTTTACGTCGCCGAAGCCATGTGGACGTGGCACGATCCCGTTTCCCTGCAGGTGCGCGACTGGATCAAAGACGGAAAAATCGGGGAGATCACCGGCATTGAAGCGACCTATGCTTTCCCCATGCTGCGCAAAAAGGATCCTCACAGCCGCCTTCTGGATCCTGCGAGAGGCGGCGGCGCGCTGATGGATATCGGCGTGTATCCCGTGCGGTACGTCTACGAACTGTTCGGCCTGCCCGAAGCCGTTACCTGTAAAGGGGAAACGTATAACGGCGTTGACGTGGAGGAAACCGTTTCCATGCGTTACAAAGGGTTTACCGCGGAGCTGTTCGTTTCCTTCCGGAGCCTCAAGGGAGAAAAAATGGTGATCCGCGGGACAAAGGGCAGCATAACGATCCCGTTTTTCCACATGGCGACAAAGGCGCGCCTGAAGGGAGAAAACAGGGCGGCCGCCGCCGTAAAGGGCGGGATGCGGGGGCTCTACCGTCGGGAGTTTGACGACGCCGCCGCCGAGATCCGCGCAAGGAAGCAAGAAAGCGGACTGATCCCACACCGGGGCACCCTTGACGTGATGCGCCTGATGGACGATTGCCGTCGGCAGATGGGCGTCGTTTTCCCGGGAGACACGCAGTATTAAAAAATCCGGAGGAAGGAACAATGAAAGCGATCCGTCTGCAAACGGAATACTTAAATAAACCGCTGGGGCTCGGCGATCCCACGCCCCGGTTTTTTTGGAACTGCGAGGGAGGGGTAACGCAGACCGCCTACCGGATCGTCGCGCGGCGTGACGGTGAGACCGTTTGGGACAGCGGCAAGGTGTCGTCCGCCTCCATGACACATATTCAGTACGGGGGCAAGCCGCTTCACAGCCGCGATATCGTTTATTGGTCCGTCACGCTCTGGGATGAAAACGACGAGCCCGGAGAAGAAGCCGAAAGCCGCTTTGAACTGGGACTTCTTGAGTCCGCCGATTGGCGCGCCAAGTGGATCAGCGGCAATTACAGACCGAGAAAGAACGTCCGTTACCCGGTAGATTGCTTCAAAAAGACGTTTGCCGCAGACGGCGAGATAAAAAAAGCCCGCCTGTACGCTTCTGCAAGGGGAGTTTACGACATGACGCTCAACGGCCACAGAATCGAGGATTTCATTCTTGCCCCGGGCGCGACGGATTACCGGAAACGCATCCAGTACCAGACCTATGATGTGACGGCGCTGCTGCAAAAGAATAACGAGTTGGTTCTGCGTCTTGCGGACGGCTGGTACAGAGGAAGCGTCGCGGCTTACGGCGTAACGAACGTTTTTGGCAGCCAGACTTCATTAACGGCGCAATTGGAGTTCGCCTATGCCGACGGGCGAACCGAAACGATTGTGACCGATGGAACGTGGAAGTGGTCAAACGACGGCGCCCTTCGCTTTGCTGACCTCAAGGACGGCGAGGTTTACGACGCTAACAAAACGCCGTCTTACAGCGGCAGGGCGATGGAGGTCGCCCCGCCGAAAGCGGCGATTGCCGCCTCGGATAACGTAAATGTATCGGAACACGAGCGGTTTACCGGTTATAAAATCAATGACCGTGTTTATGACTTTGCGCAGAATATCGCCGGGTATCTTTCCCTTACCGTAAAAGGGAAACAGGGCGATAAAATAAAAATCGTATGCGGCGAAATGCTGGATGAAAACGGACACGTGGATCTTTCCGGCGTGCAGGAAACGATCCCCGCGAAAGGCTGGAATCAGACCTCGCTCGTCAAAAAGCTGCTCACCGGTACCGTGAAGGGCAAAACGACCCTAACCCCGAAGCAGGAGATCACCCTGATCTGCTCCGGAGGGAAGGATGTCTATAAGACCTCGTTCGCCGTATTCGGCTTCCGCTACGCTGAGGTTTTCGGCAACGCAGAAATAACGGATATGAAGGCAATCGCCGTGTATTCCGATATGGAGCCGACGGGAGACTTTATCTGTTCGGATTCGCGCGTCAACAAACTGCTCGAAAATACCCGCTGGAGCATGAAGAGTAATTTCCTTGACGCGCCCACCGACTGCCCTACCCGCGAGCGACTTGGCTGGACGGGCGACGCGCAGATTTTTTTCGATACCAGCGCGTTTCTTTTTAATACCGCCCCGTTCTTTGCCAAATGGCTGCGGGATATGGAGGATGCGCAATATAAAACCGGGTTGCTGCCCGCCGTTATCCCCTATAACGGCGTGGAAATGATGTATAAGGCTACCGGAGCCTCCGCCGGATGGGCGGACGCCGTTTATCTGATCCCATACCGGTATTACAGGCGCTTCGGCGACAAAGAACGCCTGACGCGCTGTTGGCCGATGATGAAGATGTTCGCGGAATATCTCATAAAAAAGACGGAAAAGGACGGGCACTATGAAAAGGGCGTCCACCTCGGCGAATGGCTGGAGCCGGAGGAATTCCGTGACGCCGTTAACGGCGCAAAGGCAAAACATCCAGAGGCGTGCACCGCCTATCTGTATTACGCTATGACGACGATGGCGAAAATCGCGGATACACTTGGTTTTCCCGCCGACGCGGCGCGCTGCCGTGAGATCGCGGAGAGAGCAAAGAAGATATATCCGCGATACGCCGACCTTGATACCGACCGGCAGGCGAAGCTTGTACGCCCGCTGGCGCTGGGGCTTTTGGACGGCGAAATAAAGAAAAGCGCCGAACGCAGACTCAAACAGGCGGCGCAGAACTATCAGTATAAGGTCGGCACCGGCTTTTTGTCCACGCCCTTCCTGCTCGGGGTGCTGACCGAGGCGGGCGAATCCGAAACGGCGTACAAAATGCTGCTGAACACAGAAAAGCCCGGCTGGCTCCACGAAGTGGAGCAGGGCGCCACCACCGTTTGGGAAAGCTGGGAGGGTGACGCGAGCCTGAATCACTATTCCCCCGGCGCGGTGTGCGGGTGGCTGTTCGATACCTGTGCTGGGCTGCGGGTGGACGGCGAAAACCGCTTTGTCCTTGCCCCCGTCCCCGGCGGTACGCTTACGTTCGCCGAGGCGAGGTACAAGAGCGTTTACGGCGAGGTAAAAAGCCGCTGGGAAAAAACGGACGGCAAAATAAAATACGCGTTCACCGTTCCTTCTAACTGTGCAGCCGAGATCCGTCTGCCGGATGGTCGGAAGCATTTTGTAAAAACAGGAGAGTATTGCTATGAAATATAACAGCATAAAGCCGGGCGAGGTTTGGCTCGATACGAACGGCAAGCCCATTCAGGCTCACGGCTTTTCGGTGTTTTACGACGAAAAGGCCAAAACCTATTATTGGTACGGCGAAAACAAGGAAAAAACCAGGGGCGGGCCCTTCAATAAGATCTGGCACTGGGGCGTGCGGTGTTACGCTTCCAAGGACTTGTACAATTGGGAGGACAAGGGCCTCATCATCCCGCCGACGCCGAACGATCTCGACAGTCCTCTGCACCCCACCTACCAGATGGACCGTCCGCATATCCTATATTGTGAAAAGACCGGGAAGTATGTGGCATGGCTCAAGATCATGTGCGGCACGACCAGCCAGTTTATGAGCGTGCTGCAGGCAGATTCGTTTTTCGGTCCTTATCAATTCGTGCGCAAAATCTACAAGCCCCTCGATATGGATACCGGCGATTTCGCTTTGGCGGTGGACGAGGATACCAAAAAGGCGTATTTTATCTTTGACCGTCCGCATTTTGAACTGATCACCGCTACGCTTACCGACGACTACACCGCCGTCACGGGCGAATACTCCTCGCATTATACAAACCAGATTCCGCCCTTTTCACGCGAAGCCCCGGCGTATTTCAAGCATAACGGGCGGCATTATCTGATCACAAGCGGCACCTCCGGCTATTATCCGAACCCCTCAAGGGTGTGCGTATTCGACGACTGGCACGGGGAATATACCGATCTCGGCGACCCATGCGCGGGCGATACGGACGGAACGAGCTTTTATTCGCAGTTCACTTGTGTGCTCAAGCTCCCGGGGACAGAAAACTATATCGCCACGGCGGACCGCTGGAAGCCGACCGCCTTTGGCAAATGTACGTCAAAAAAGTATTACGCCATGGTCAAAAAAGCGATGAGCGGCAAACAGGGCGACCGCTTCCGCAACCCGGACAAAAGTCCGAAAACCGCAGGCGAGCTACCAAGACGTTTGCTCACCCATATGGAGAACACCTCCATTGCCCGCTACGTCTGGCTGCCCATCGAATGGATCGGAGAAAAACCCGCGATCCGTTGGCGGGAGGAATGGACAACAGATGACCTTGTTGGTTCAATGAATTGATCCATACATAAAAGAAATGCCGCTCAGCTTTCCACAGTGGGAATGCGCGGCATTTATTGTTGATAATCTGTTTCGGAGAATTCGAGAAAAATCACAGTCAAATCCCTGTTTTTTGTTTGTGCGCTTCGCCCCAGTCGCACATGGCGTCGATGATGGGGATGAGGCTCACGCCTTTTTCAGAAAGGCTGTATTCCACCTTCGGCGGTACCTGCGGGTATTCCTTGCGGATG
>JAFSXY010000048.1 GCA_017443805.1 Clostridia bacterium
GTGTTCACGCCGAAGGCCTCCTGATTGGCAAAATTGCCCCAGCGGCCGATGCCCTGGCCGATCAGAAAGCTCATGCCGCACAGATCCAGCAGATTTAAGATGTTGATTTTTTCCACGATGCACACGACCAGCGCGCAGACAAGCCCGCCGATCAGGCCGCCGTAGATGGCAAGGCCGCCGTGCCAGATCTTGAAGATCTCCGCCGGCGCGTGCGCATAATAGTCCCATTCGCAGGCGACGTAGTAAAGCCGCGCGCCGATGATGCCGCCGAAGCAGCCGTAGATCAGAATATCGATCATCTTGTAGATATCGATCTTCCAAACGTAGGCCTTTCTGCCGCCGAATAAAACGGCAAGCGTCAGGCCGAAGGCGATGATCACGCCGTACCAGCGGATCGTAAGCGGCGCGGACAGAAACGGCAGGTCGATTTCGCAAAAAACGGAGGAGACCTGAAAAAGACGGTCAAGCGCGGTAAACTTTACCGCGGTCGGATCGGTAAAAAAATGCATCTTCCAAAACGGGAAACGGCCGGTTCCCCGCATTTCCTTTCAAATAATCGGGAACAAAGACGGTTTATTCGTAATCGTCCTCGTTCTCCCAGTTGTGCCAGACGGCCTGGATATCGTCGTTTTCCTCAAACATCTCCAGCATTTTGCCCATGCGGGTAATGTCGTCGCCCTCTAAGCGGGTGTAGGTGGCGGGCACGTATTCCGCCTGCGCGCTGACCACGGTGTAGCCCGCTTTTGTCAGCGCCTCCGCCACGTCCGCCACGTCGTGCACGCCGGTGCGCACGTCAAACACGCCGTCGTCCGTGATCACGTCCTGGGCGCCTGCCTCCAGCGCCGTTTCCATGATCTCGTCCTCGTTGACGTCCTCGCCGTCCACCAGCACGACGCCCGTGCGGGTGAACATGAACATCACGGAGCCCTGCTGGCCCATATTTCCGCCGTATTTGTCAAAATAGTGGCGCACGT
This sequence comes from Clostridia bacterium, assembly GCA_017443805.1. Taxonomy (GTDB): domain Bacteria; phylum Bacillota; class Clostridia; order Oscillospirales; family Acutalibacteraceae; genus RUG806. The sequence goes on from JAFSXY010000048.1 coordinate 975, forward strand.
CGCCTGCGGTACGGTTGCGGTTGTCCGTCAACGCCTCCACCACGACCGCGACGCCCGCGGGGCCGTAGCCCTCGTAGATGATCTCCTCGTAGTTCGCGCCGTTGGCGTCGCCGGCCGCTTTTTTGATGATGCGGTCGATGTTGTCGTTAGGCACGTTCGCCGCCTTTGCCTTGGCGATCACGTCCTTGAGCTTTGAGTTGCCCGCCGGGTCGGGGCCGCCCTCGCGCACGGCGACGGCGATCTCGCGGCCGATCTTGGTAAAGACCTTTGCGCGGGCGTTATCGGTTTTTTCCTTTTTTCTTTTGATGGTGCTCCACTTGGAATGTCCTGACATGGTATTTCTTCCTTTCGGTTTGTTTTCTATCCCCTGATTTTATCATATCGCGTGCCCGGAGTCAATATTTTAAGAAGAGAAAATATAATAGAAAGGGATACGGGGCGGAAAAACCCGAAAACGGGACGTGCAAAAAAAGCATGCGGACGTTTGGTTGACATTTGGTTGACATTTGGTTGACGTTTGGTTGCCGCAGGTTAGGTTAGGATAGGTAAGGATAGGTAAGGATAGGATAGGTTAGGTTAGGTTATCTCCTCATAGAAGAGGCGGGAAAAAAATAATCCTTAAGAAAAATATAAAGATTTTTTTGCCGCCTCCGCCGCGAAAAGAAGGCCTGTTTTTTTTAAAATGCGATCCGCTGTTTTATTTAGAAAAATTATAATATTTATCTAATTTTTCAGGGTTTAGGGTTGCATTTTCGGTAAAAACAGTGTAGAATAATATTGGTTTAGTATCGGCATTGATAGGAGGTCTTTATATGCATCGAACCTTAAAGAAATCGCTGAGCGTTGTGCTCAGCCTGCTCATGGTCCTGTCTGCGTTCGGCGGCTTATCCTTTACCGCCGCGGCGACGATGACCAAGGCGGACGATCTTCCCACGTTTACGTTTTACGTGCCGGAGACGCTGTACCTGAACGCGTCCGACAACAAAACCATCCAGTATTATGTGGACCGTCAGCAGGCGGTCGACGGCGCGCTGACGGCGTCGAACGGCGATACGTCGGGCTGGCTTTACTTTTACTGCGAGGGCGCTACGTCCGTTGACAGCCTGAGCGTGGATACAAGCGTCGCGACGATCAGCCTTACCAACACGTCCTCTTCGACCGGAGAGCTGAAGACGCTCGCGCAGGCCGGCGGCAGCCTGAAGAACGCGATCGCAATGAACGGCGTCGTGCTGGTCCCCTGGACGGTCACGTTTACGTACAACGACAATCAGTATTCCGCGACCGCCTATTCCGTGGCGTACGCGCCAAACCGCAACGTGACCGCCGACGGCGTTTACGGGTTTGACTATAACAGTAAAGAATCCTGCGCTTCCGGTTTGATCTGGATCCAGGGCGCGCAGACCACCGGTCAGGCGACGTATACGGACAGAGACAGCAGCTCCAGCGGCCGGGTCGTTGCCTATCAGAACGTCTCAACCGCCACCGACAGTAAATATCTGGATCCGCTTGTAAACGGAATCAACGCGCATCCCAATGAAAGCCGGCCCAGCTCCTACTCCACCGGCACTTCACCGTTTACCGGCGCAACCAAATCCTTCCTCGGCTGCAACTGCGTCAAGGAGGATGAGCGGGACGGCAACGGCGACTGGGTGGTCCACTACGATTACAACAAAACCAGCGCGGAGATCATTGTGGATACGTCCCGCTATACCAATACCAATCAGATCCCGAATTTGAAGCTCGGTTTTATGGTGACGGACTGGGCAAACTCCAATTCCCGCCGGAACTGGTACGTTTCCGACGCGACGAGCGCCGTAACAAATCCCGATAACCACGATAACGCCTCTCTGGTGGACGACAGCAGCCACGATCTGTTTCAGCATGCCTATTGGAGAAGCGATACGGACGCCAGCAGAGCCTACAGCGGCGTTTACGGTACGATCCTGCGGCACAGCGGCGGCGGCACAACGCCTTCTATGGATAACACCTATACGGATGGGGAGAATATTGACGGCGATACCGACGATGAAGGTCTGAAGTATCTGGAGCCGATCAGCTATGCGGTATCCTCCGGTACCCACTACCGGTATTTTAAGTATGGGTTAACGGGCAATAAAAGCAGTTCCTGGGCGATGTCCATCGGTATTGTCAATCTGAAGGTCACCGCCGTCGATAAGGGCAGCCTGCGCGATCTGATCAACGAATACGTCGGCACCTATATGAGCGATTATTATACAACGTCCTCCTGGAATACTTATAGTACCGCCCTGCAGAACGCGTACAGAGTGCTCGGCAACCCGGCCGCAACGGCGGACAATATTTCCTCTGCGGAGTCTTCGCTTGCCACCGCGAGAAACGGCCTTGTCAGAAAGACCGGTTCCGCGACCGTGAACCATTACAACGCCGCAGGGACCGCTTTGCTGGAAACGGAGACCATTACTTTCAATTACGGCGATACGGTCACGGTCACGCCGAACGAATACGCCGGCTATACCTATACAAGCGCTTCTCCCGCAGAGCTTGAAGTAAAAAACGCGAAGACAGGCAGTCTGGTCTGGACGCTCACCTACACGCCGATTTCTTATGATATCGACTTTACGCTGAACGGCGGTTCGGCGGAGGGGCTTCCCGCCTCCTATACGATCGAGAGCGGCGCTATCACGCTGCCCACGCCCACGTTTGAAAACCACATCTTTACGGGCTGGAGCGGCACGGACCTGACGGGAGAAGACAATATGACCGTCACGATCCCCGCAGGCTCCACCGGCGACCGGGAATATACGGCGCACTGGAAGCTGAAAACCTATACCGTCACGTTTTTGGACGACGAGGGCGTCGTGATCGGCACGCCGCAGATCGTGGAGCACGGCAGCGACGCCGTTCCGCCCGACGACCTGACCAAGGCGTCTGACGCGACGAACCACTACGTCTTCGACGGCTGGAGCGGCTATACGAACATTACAAAGAACACCTACATTCAGGGATTGTTTACCCCCGTCGCGCACGTTTACGATCAGACGAACACGGATGAAGCCTATCTGAAATCCGCCGCCACCTGTACCGCAAAGGCGCAGTATTATTACTCCTGCGTGTGCGGAAGAAAGGGAACCGCGACCTTTGCGTCCGGCCAGCCGAACGGCCACACCATGACGCCGTATGCGGCGAACGCCGCCACCTGCACCGCGGCCGGCAACAGCGCGTACTGGTACTGTTCCGTCTGCGAAAAATATTTTTCCGATGAAAACGGCACGCATGAGATCGCCCAGAACAGCTGGGTCATTCCCGCTTCCGGCCACCATTATGCCACGCCTGCCGATGCGGACTGGACGTGGACGCCGGACGGCGATACCTATACCGTGACGGTCAACGTGACCTGCGAGCAGGGCGACGATACGCAAACGCTGACGGCGGACGTAGTCCTGACCGACAGTCAGGAAGGCACGCACCTGACAAACGGCTACAACACCTTTACCGCCACGGCCACGATCGGCAATCAGACCTTTACGGCAACGAGAACCGACGAGTTTATCGCCACGGGCCACGTTTGGGATTACACGGGCGAGAACGTGCGGTATGATTGGGCGGCGGACTTTACGTCCTGCACCGCGACGGTCCCGTGTAAGTACTGCGACGAAACAACGACTGTCAACGCGCAGAATATCACCCACACTACAACGACCGTGCCCGCCTGTAACGAGGACGGCATTGAGACTTACGTCGCGACGTTTGAAAACGCGCAGCTCGGCAGCTCGGCGACTGAGAATCTGGGCAGGAACGCTTCAAACCACGCCGGCGGAACCGAAGTGCGCGACGTCGTTGTGGCCAACTGCCACACCAACGCCTACAGCGGCGATACCTACTGTCTGGGCTGCGGCAACAAGATTTCTGACGGCGTGACGGGCGAAAAGGATATGACAAAGCACGACGGCGCGACCGAAGTGCGCGACATCGTAGTGGCCAACTGCCACACCAACGCCTACAGCGGCGATACCTACTGTCTGGGCTGCGGCAACAAGATTTCTGACGGCGTGACGGGCGAAAAGGATATGACAAAGCACGACGGCGCGACCGAAGTGCGTAATATAGTGGAAGCCAACTGCCACACCAACGCCTACAGCGGCGACACCTATTGTCTGGGCTGCGGCAACAAGATTTCTGACGGCGTGACCGGCGAAAAGGATATGAACAGGCATGACGGCGAAGTAAAGACGCGTCGCGTCAACGAGATTGCCGGCACCTGTATGGCGGAAGCCACCTGGACGCTGGAAACCTACTGCGACGGCTGCGGCACCACGCTTTCCTCCGAGAATAAAACCGGCGAAAAGGATATGGATAACCACGTGACGGACGAGACCGTGCTGCTGAACGCGCAGCCTGCCGGTTATACCTTTACGGGCTACACCGGCGATACCTGCTGCGCCGCATGCCGCAGCGTGATCACGCCCGGTGAGACAATCGAAAAGATCAGCATCGACACCAACGGCGTCGTTACCACCGCCAAGGGCGTAAAAGCGGACGCCGAAGCGGATCCCACCATGTACGAGGCCGATCAGGTCGCCGCGCTGAACAACAAGCTGGATGAACTGGCTGCAGCGCTGCTGATCGACAACAACGACGAAGCAGTGCATACGATCATCGGCGAGCTGGATACGCTGCTGCGGAGCATGGACGTTATCATTTACTATAACGTGACCTTTACCGTAGACGGCGTGCCGGTAGATACGCAGCGGGTCCGCGAGGGCTATAACGCCGAGGCGCCCGCGCAGGCAGCCTATATCAACAACGATGAAAACCACAAAAGGTTCTCCGGCTGGACGGGCGACTATACGAACGTACAGGATAATCTGACGATCACCGCGACCTATGAGGAAGAAGACCACGCGTGGGCGGACGGCGATATTACGCTTGCCCCCACCTGCTCCGAAAAGGGTACGCAGGACCAGGCCTGTATCTGCGGCGCGACAAACGTTAAGATCCTGGAAAAAGATCCGAACAACCATGCCGATTACGGGACTGAGCTGATCAACTTCGTGGAAACGACCTGCAAGCGGGACGGCTACACGGGCGATACGGTCTGCGCGCGCTGCCGCGCCGTGCTGGAGCCCGGTGCATCCGTCTCCAAGGAGACCGTGGCGCATACGCCCGGCGAACCGACGGAGACTGTCAACAGAGCGGCCACCTGTATGCTTGCCGGTGAAAAGCTGGTCATCGTAAAATGTACGGTCTGCGAGAAAACGCTCAGCAGGACCACCGAAACGATCGATATCGACCCCGATAACCATACCGGCAACAACTCCGTAACGAGAGAAAACGTGATCCCCGCCACCTGTACCGATCCCGGCAGCTGTACCGAGATCGTGACCTGCGAATGCGGCGCGGAATTAAGCCGGATCGACAACAAGACGCTTCCCATTGATCCGGACGCGCATCTGGCGGGCGAGCCAGAAAGCGAGGAGACCCTGGCGCCCACCTGCGGCGCCGAGGGCGAACGGACCGTCACCGTAAAATGTACGCGCTGCGGCGAAACGATCAGCCGGACCACCGAAGCGATCCCCGCAACCGGCGCGCACACGATGACCTTCGTGCCCGCAAAGGAAGCGACCGAGGATACGGACGGCTATAAGGAGCACTGGTACTGCGCCGAGTGCGACGGCTACTACGTCGACGAAGCGGGTATGGAGCCCATCGACAGAAGAGCGCTGCGTATCCCGGCGATCAGCTCGGCCGGCCACTGCCTGTACTGCGGAGAAGTGCACACCGGCGTGTTCGGCAGCATTATCCACATTTTCCACCTGATCCGCTACTTCTTCAGCCTGCTTTCCAATCTTTCCCGTTCGGGAGGATAAAACCGGCCGAAGGGAACCGGCGTGAATAAAAGACGTTTTCCCGGCTGCGGCGCCCTCCGTAAGGAAGCGCGCCGCGGTTTTTTTAAAAAAAACGGATCTTCACGGAAAGCTGCGGGATCATTTTGAAAACTTTCGGTCAAGCCTTTTTAAAAGGCTTGTGGTTTCCAAAGGCAGCGCCTTAGGTCGCCGCCCGCAGGCGGCGAAAACCTTCAGGAATAAAAAGCGCAGGAGGGGAGGCCGAACAGCCCGGCGGGCTGTTTGACCGTGGTTAAGCTTCGCCGGGGGTTCCCTGTGCGAAGCGCAAATCCCGCAATTTTCCCTAAAAAGGCAATAAAAATACCCACTATGACAGCCTTCCCGATCCGAAAGCGTCAAAGTGGGTTTAAATACTTTTCAAAAGATTTTTGTTTGTTTACAGTATCGTTTTGTTTGAGATGATAAAGGTCATGCGCTCTTCAAAGCTGGGGCCGCCGTGGCCGGTGCCGGAACCGCCGTGGTCGGTGGTGATGAGAATGAGCCAGTCCTCGGTATCGTAGGTCTTTCGGGCTTCAACGGCCTCAATGATATCCATGCCCGCGTCCTCCGCGTTGCGGAATGCGCTTATGTATCTTATGTTCTGCGGGCCGAAGCCGGAGTTATGGCCCTCGTGGTCGGTGTATTCCAGCGTCAGGAAAATAAAATCGGAGCAGTTTTCCTTCCTGAGGTCGGAAAAAATGTTGAACTTTGTCCCGGGGTCAAACAGCGCGCGGCGGAAGGTCGCGTTGACGCCGTTGTCCTTTGCGTAATTTTTTTCATTTATATACGTGGCGTCCTTTTTGCTGAAATGGCCGTCCCACGATACGTAAAACGCGCTTTTTTCAACAGTGCCGTCCTCCACAAGCGAGAGCAGCAGCGTTTTGGGCTCTAAGGGCTTGGGCTGGCCGTTGTCGTTGACGCCGATCTCCTGCGCCCAGGCGCCGATGAGCATGGAGCACCAGCCCGGCGCGGTGGAGGTGGCCTGTGTGTTCTCGGCGGGGTACATAACGCCGCCGCAGTAGCTGAACACGCCCTGTCCGCCGTTTTCAAGCAGGTAATTGATCGCGCTGCGTCTGGCGGTCGGCAGCAGGCGCAGGGTGTCCGCACGGCAGCCGTCGTAGCCGATCACGATGGCTTTTTTGGCGGTTTTGCCCGCCGGCAGGGGAGAAGCAAAATGGTCTTGGATGAGGTCGTAGATCTCGGTTTGCGGCAGCGCTTCTTCCCAGCTGTTGGAAAGCATGGTCAGCTCGTCCAGCGACGCCTCAAACGGCATTTCGGTAAACGTGCCGTCGCTCTCGGCCATCCATTTGCTGGGGTGGTAGGTAAGCTGCCAGCCGACGTAGCCGCCGACAACGCCGCCGATCACAAGCACGGCGGCAAGCACGCAAAGTACGGTTTTGGTTGATTTTTTCATGGTATACTCCCTTCTTGTTTTTTTCAGCTTGTTATGCGGGTAAAGGAGAACAGCCGTTCGAAAAAGATCCGCAGGGCGTTGAAAAAGGCTGCGATCTTGGCGATGAGGATAAAGGGGCTGCCGGCGGGAACGCCCACGTCAATCAGGTCGTGGGTGCCGGGGATATCGTCACTTGTGATCAGACCGTCGCGCAAGTTGCGCTCGTACATCTCTCCGGAGGTGATAACGGTCAGCGTCCGCTCCGTAATGATCCTGTCTCCCTGCCGGACGGCGACGTCCAGCGTGCCGGTTTCGGTGACGCCGAGGGTGTATCTTTGTATGTCGCCGGCGCAAAAGGCGAAAACGGGCGCGCCGTTCACAAAGACCTCTGCGGGGTACAGACCGCTGTGATCCACTTTCAGCGTGTCGCCCACGGCAACGGTATCGTCCGTTTTGTCGTAATCGCGCCGTAAAAGCGCGCTGTAAACGTCGATCTCGGCATAGCCGCCCGCGCTGTAATATTCCGTGCCGTCGTCAAAAAAAACGCGCGGGTTGCCGTTTCCGGCGCCGTCCAGCAGGCTTGCGGGCAGCACGGCGAGCAGCAGGTCGTATCCAGGGACGCTCCCGTCCGGAACGGCGCAGGTGACTGTCAGCGTCCGGTGCGTTTCGGCCTTGCCGCCGTAATAATACGTGATCTGTCCGGCCTCGGCCGCATAAACGCGGTTTTGCGTCCGATCGGCTGAATAAACCGCTTCGATCTGCGGATGATCGCCCATGCGCATGTATTTTGACGGCGCTACGACGGTCGCGGTAAAGCTTTCCGCCGTCTCAGCCACACTGTAGAGCAGCCAGCCGTCTGCATGGCCCGCTGCGGCGGCAAGCGGCACCGCAGCGCAAAGCAGGGCAAGCGCAAGCAGGACTGCCGGGGCTTTTTTTGTCATATCCATCCTCCTTTCCCGAGATAGGTCGGCGTCGGCCGGCCGTGTTTTTTCTGCACCTTTATTATAACAATCCGCGTGCGGTTTCGCAACAGGATTTCCGAAAAAAAAGCAGCCGCGTTCCGATCCGTCGGCCGAAATCATACAAAACGGTTGTCAAGCCGCGCGGTTTGTGGTATGATGGCAATGAGCCTCTTTACAAAAAAAGGCGGTCGCCGGCTGAACGGCAGCTGCGTATGATCGCCCGCAATGCCCGAAAAGGATGGATGTAAAATGAAAAAAACGATCAGTATCGTGCTCACGCTTTTATTGGCGCTGTCCTGTTTTTCGGCCGGCTTTGCCGCGCTCGCGTCGTCGGTGCAGGATCTGTCCCGGCAGATCAACGATTTCGATCTGGACGCCCTGAAGCAAACCGGCGGCCTTGCTGCACTATCAGTTTGAGACGATCCATCCGTTCCTCGACGGCAACGGCCGCGTCGGGAGGTTGTTGATCACGCTCTTCCTGATGCGCAAAGAGGTCATCTCATCGCCGGTACTGTACCTGTCGTGTTTCCTGAAATCCAACCGGATCGAATACTACGACCGGATGAGCGAAATCCGTAGAGCGGGAAACTACGAGCAATGGATTAAGTTCTTCTTGCGCGGCGTCGCAGAAACTGCGGAAGATGCGACGGAGACCATAGACCGGCTGAACGAACTGCACCAGAAGAACGAAGCAAAGCTGACAGACGTGCCGACGCGTTCACGACAAAATATCATGAACCTGTTTGCATATATCGAGCGCAACCCGATCATTGAGACAGTAAAAACAGCGGCTGCACTGGGCCTTTCCCGAAATGGCACCGCAAATTATATCGCCACGCTATGCAATAAGGATATCTTAAAGTATCTTACGAAATCCGGCAAAGCGTTGGTATTCGCCTATGAGGAGTATCTGGATATACTGAGAAAAGATACGTAATTCATATCTTTACCCCGAGGCTTACGAGGAGAAAACGCATGAAGATAAACCGTGTTATTATAAAAAACCATCGAAATCTTAAGAGTGTTGATGTTATCCTTGGTAGTATTGTTGCTCTTATTGGTGAAAATAACAGCGGAAAATCGAATTTTCCGCGTGCATTATCTATTCCGTTGTCATCAGACGATTCGGGGAATTCAAAGCGTTTATCCTGGTACGACATTAACCGGGAAGCAAAAGAAGCATACTCATAAAAAACATTTGCAAAAATTAACAGAAATATTTTTTTGCGGTGCGCGTACACTATCTACTGCAATGCAGCCATTTTAAATCAGCGTCCGCCCGATCGATGCGGTCCCGGTTTAAGATGGGCCGCATCTGCATGGATAACGTACGCAAAGGAGTGAAAAACAGATGGCGAGCAACAGAACGTTAGTCCCCGATGCAAAGGACGCGCTGAACCGTTTTAAGATGGAAGCTGCTTCCGAGGTTGGCGTAAACCTCAAGCAGGGCTACAACGGCGACCTGACCTCCAAACAGGCGGGTTCCGTGGGCGGTCAGATGGTGAAAAAGATGATCCAGGCCTACGAAAACGGCATGAAGTAAAAAAACGAAAACGGCCCTCCGCAGTTTGCGGGGGGTTTGTTTTTTGCGTTTCGGCGCCCTTTTATTGACAATCGGGCGGAATATATGTTAAAATCCCCGTATAGTGTTTCCGAGAGAGGGAGATTATCCATGAAAGCCAACGAAAGTGTGTCTAATTTTTATCCTACCATGCGGATGTATACCAACTTCGCCGTGCGGAACATCAAAAAGATCTGCGCCGAGATCGGTCCCAGGGAGGCCGGCAGCGAGGCGGAGGAAAAAGCGCAGGATTATATTGCGCAGCAGATCGGTGACGCCGCCGACGAGGTAAAAAAGGATACGTTCCGTTTGTCTCCGCGCGCCTTTCTGGGCTGGCTGCGGCTGTCCGGTATTTTCCTGCTGGTCTCCACCGTCTGCGGGATCGTGAACCTTTTCGTTTTTCCTCAGATCAAGTATTCCGTCTGGCTCAATCTCGCGCTGGACGTTCTGATTTTTCTGTTTATCGTTTTGGAATTCCTGTTTTATAAGGAATTTACCGATCCCGTTTACCCGAAGGCGACGTCGCACAACACGTATTGTATCCGCAGGGCCGAGGGGGAGACAAAGCGCCGCATCATCATCGGCGGCCACGCGGACTCCTCCATTGAATGGATGCCCACGCACGTCGGCGGCAGCAGCTTTTTGTATTTTTCCTTTGCTTACCCGATCATCGGTTTTCTTTACAATATCGTTATTTCCGTCGTGAACCTCGGCGCGGCGCAGCTCAACAACGTGCTGCTCTACATCTCCTGCGCGTTTATCCCGTCCTATATCATCCTGATCCTTTTTATGAATTACAAGGTCTGCGTGGACGGCGCCAACGACAACCTCACGGGCTGTTTGACGTCCGCCGCCGTGATGAAGTTTTTGGGCGACAACAAGATCCGGTTTGCCAACACCGAGGTCGTCGTTCTGCTCTCCGGCGCGGAGGAAGCCGGTCTGCGCGGCGCAAAGGCTGCCGCAAAGCAGCATCCGGAATTCAGGGACGGCAGCGTGGAGACCGTGTTCATCGCGATGGATACGCTGCGGGATTACGAAAATATGGCGATCTATGACCGCGACATGTCCGGTCTTGTGAAAAACGACGACCGCGCGGGCGCGCTGCTGAAGGCCGGCGGCAAGCTGGCCGGGATGGATATCCCTTACGCCGTGCTGTTTGCCGGCGCGACCGACGCCGCCGCCATGACGCAGGCGGGCATTCCCTCCGGCAGCTTCTGCGCGATGTATCCCGGCCCGCCCAAATACTACCACACCCGCGACGACAGGGTGGATATCCTGGAGCCGAAGACCGTGGAGAAATGTCTGGAGATCGCGCTGCAGACCGTTTTCCTTTTTGACGAGCAGGGATTGAAGACGGCCTACGAGACCGATGAATAAAAACCGCATCCGTCAAATAAAAAAACAACCCGCCGCAGATACGACGGGTTATTTTTTGCGTTCAGACAATTATTTCACAGCGTCTTTCAGCGCAGCGCCTGCTTTGAAAGCAGGAACCTTGGTCGCGGCAACCTTGACGGTCGCGCCGGTTCTGGGGTTGCGGGCTTCCTTCTCAGCTCTTGCGCGCACCTCAAACGTACCAAAGCCGATCAGCTGAACTTTGTTGCCTGCGGCAAGGGTCTCGGTGACGGACTCAAAAACAGCCTTCACGGCCTTCTCCGCGTCCTTCTTGCTCAGACCGGCCTTTTCGGCAACGGCAGCGATCAATTCGGTTTTGTTCATTGCATAGTACCTCCTGTTTTTTTATCAAAAGCTTTATAAAAGCTCATTGACCTGTTTTTTTGACTTCCTCCCAAAGGGCGTCCAGCGCGTCGAGCCCGGCCGACTTCATGTCCATGCCGCGGGCTGCGGCAAGCGCTTCCGTTTTTTTGAAGCGGGCGGCAAATTTGTCGGTCGCGGCGGTCAGCGTTTCCTCCGCGTCCACGCCGGCAAAGCGGCAGACGTTTACAACGGAAAACAACAGATCGCCGATCTCCTCGGGCGCTTGTGCGGGATCCGTATCCAGCGCGGCGCGCACCTCCGCCGTCTCCTCTTGGACCTTGTCCAGCGCGCCGGAGACGTCGTCCCAATCGAAGCCGACCTTGGCGGCTTTTTTCTGGACCTTCTGCGCACGCATCAGCGCCGGAAATTCCCGCGGCACGGCGTCGATGGCCTCGGACGCGGTCTTCTGGTGCTTGGAGTCCATTTTGATGGCGTCCCAGTTTTTAAGCACCTCCGCGGAGGAGGAGACCTGTACGTCCCCGAATACGTGCGGGTGACGTAAAATCAGCTTTTTGCAGATCTCGTTGCAGACGTCGTCAAAGGTAAAGGCGTTCCGCTCCTGCGCCATAACGGTATGCAGCGCGACCTGCAAAAGCACGTCGCCCAGCTCCTCCCGGAGCATGGCGTCGTTTTTTTTGTTGATCGCCTCAATGACCTCGTAGGTTTCTTCTATAAAATTGCTGCGGATGCTCTCATGCGTCTGTTCGGCGTCCCACGGGCAGCCGCCCGGGCCGCGCAGCACCGATACGATGTGCATCAGGTCATCGCAGGAATAGCGGTCCTTAAATTCAAAATCCTGTATCATTTGTATTTCCCACTGCGCCGGATTTTTCTTTTTTGAAGTTTTCCAAAGGCTATTTTACCCTATAAGTTTATATTTTTCAAGTACTTTTGCGATTTTTCTTCCCTTGGGGAGCATAGAAATATCCTCTTTTGTAACGGCGCGCAGGGCGAACAGGGCAACGGCGTATACAAGCACCGCAGCAAACACGGCGACCACCGTGGAAATGTTTTCGCCGCTGAGCAGCGTGGGGTGCGCCGCAAAAGGCGCCGCGGGCAGTATTTTTTTCAGCAGCGAAGCGGTCAGCCGGGCTGCGGCGCCGGAGAGCAGCGCGCAGGCCCCGGGACGGATCACGTCCGCGGACCAGTTGTATTTGAGCTCCGCCTCCCCGGCGATCACGATCATGCCGTAGACCACCATTACGATATTGCATAAAATGGAGCCGATCACCGCGCCCTGGATGTTGACGGAGGGGATACTGACGAAAATGAAGTTCGCGACGATCTTTACGACCGCGCCGATCGCCATGGCTTTGATGGGCACGTCCATCCGATCGATGGCCTGCAATACGGAAACCAGCGGCTGCGCGAGAGCAAGAAAGATCACGCTGACACCGTACGCCATAAGGATGGGGGAAATATAAGGCAGCGCAGGGGCGTTCACCTCGGAATTGCCGTAGAGCAGATTGAGGATCCCGCCGGACAGCGCGACAAGCCCCGCGCCCGCCGGCATCGCCATGAGCATGGTGATCCGCACGACGCTCTCGGCGGAGCGCCTGACCGTCGGCAGATCGCGTTTTGTCCAGGCTTCACTGAGCACGGGAATGGCGCTCAGGCCCAGCGTGATGGTAAACGTGGGTACGATGTTTTTGATATCCAGCACCGTATCGTAGGCGCCGAAAAGATAGGATTTGAATTTCTCCGTCAGATCCTCCATGCCGGGCGCAAAGCCCTGTGTGCGCACGATATCCGGGTACATGCGCGCGATCACGTCGTAGTGGTTTTCGATCACGGCGGCAAGGCGGTTCTGCACGGTCCAGTTGTCGATCAGCGTCGTCAGATTGAAAACGAGCGAGCTGATCGCGACCGGGATGGCAATGGCCAGCAGCTGTTTGGCAAGCACCTTTGCGCTTTCAGCCTCCGGGGAGGAGAGCAGCATTTCCGGCGTGATGCCGTCCGACGCGGCGCGGTGGCGGATCATCAGATATACAAGGCCGATCAGCGATCCCACGGTAACGCCGGCGATGGCCGCTGCCGCCGCATACGACAGCTGCGTATCGGTCACGATATCGCGCAGAACGGGGATCTTATCCGCAAAAAAGGCGCCGGAGCCGACGACCGCGTTCATAAAGATCCAGCCGAAGATCAGCTTGCCCGCCGCCTCAAAGATCTGCGACGCGGCGGAGGGCACCATATCCCGCAGGCCCTGATAGTAACCGCGGTAACCGGACATCACGCAGCAGAAAAAGACGGAAGGCGCCACGGCGATGATGGAGGGCAGCGCATTTAAGGCCTCTGTGGTCTTGGCGTAGGGATAGGCAAAAATAAGGATCAGCGCGGTCCCGATCACGCCCACCAGCACAAAAAGCAGCAGGGAAACCTGAAAGAGCTTGCGCACGTCCTTAAAGCGTCCCTGTGCGGACATGGACGCCACCATTTTGGAGACCGCCGTGGGCAGCCCCGCCAGCGCAATGGAATAAATGGGCACGTAAATATTGTACGCGCTGGAATAGTAGCCCCTGCCGTCATAGCCGATCTTATTTGTGATATACAGCTTGAACAGCACGCTGAAGACCTTGACCGCGATGATCGCGAAAGATAAGATCAGCGCGCCGTTGAGCAGCGACTGTTTTCTCCCTTTTGCCATAAGCTTCTCCCTGTTATCCGTAAAATTCCTCGATCTCTTTCTTGCGCGAAAGCAGCTCGCCGAACCTGGAGATATATTCGTAAGGATATTTGAAATTATATACGCGGCGGATATCCCGGTCGCCGGGCGTGACGAGCTTTGTGACGGCGCCGGCCCCGCAGGCAAGCACGGTGTGCAGCTCCTCCATCATATAAACGTTATATAAACAAAGCCTTTCCGGCTTTGCCCAGCCGACGTTTTCCAGATTGTCCGCCGATTTGGACTGTCTGTACATATAATAAGGGACGTAGCCGTTCTCATACAGCTGCCGGCGCGACAGATCCACCATCCGCGCCGTTTCGCCGGCAGCGGCGGTTTGCGGCGAAGCGTCTGCGGCAAGCGTGGCGGCGCGCTTTAAGGCGAGCGTGTGCACCGTGACGTTTTCGGGGCCCAAAGCGCAGGCCGTTTGCAGGCTTTCGCAAAACCCCTCGTACGTATCCGTGGGCAGTCCCGCGATCAGGTCCATGTTGATATCGTCAAATCCGAGTTCCCGCGCAAGCCGGAATTTTTCAACGGTCTCGGCCGCCGTGTGACGTCTGCCGACGGCCTGCAGCACGGGATCGGAGAAGGTCTGCGGGTTGATGCTGATACGCGTGACGCCCGCGTTTTTTAAAACGCGCAGCTTTTCCGGGGTGACCGTATCCGGCCTGCCGGCTTCCACCGTAAATTCCGAAGTCCGGTTTGCGTGCAGATGGGTATTCAGCGCTTCGAGCACGGTTTTTAAGTCTTCCGCCGAAAGCGCGGTCGGCGTGCCGCCGCCGATATAGACGGTTTGCAGGCGCAGCCCTTTTTGCTGTGCGATCCGCGCCGTAAGGGCGAGCTCTTCACACAGCAGCCGCACGTAGTCCGGGATCAGCTTTTTCGCCTGCGCGACGGAGTGCGAGACAAAGGAGCAGTAGGCGCAGCGCGTGGGACAAAAGGGGATGGACACGTAAAGGGAATAATCCTGCGGGCCAACGCCGTCGACGATCGGCCGCTGACGGGCGTCGATATCCAGCGCGAGCGCCGTTTTTTCGGGCGATACGCCGAAAAACGTGCGGAATTTTTCTTTCGCCCCCTCCGCGCCGTAGAGGTCCACGCAGGTGCGCATCAGCTTGGACGGCCTTACGCCGGTCAAAATCCCCCAGGGCGGCTTTATGCCCGTAAGCTGTGTCAAAACATCCGCCATGACCCGCGCCAGCTGCTTTTCGCCCGCCGCGTCGTCCGGTACGTCCTCCGGCTTCGCGGTCAGCGTCGCCGCTGCAGTTTTACCGTCGATAAACGCTTCGCAGCAAAACGTCAGGCCGTTTTGGGCCTGCTCTACGCGCGTCAGGATCGTTCTGTCCTCCGCCGCGGCGTCCGCGGCTTCGGCAAACGTAACTTTCTCCGACGGAAAATAGATCCGGCAGATCTTTTCGCTCTCGTATTTATATGTATGGTTTTGAGTGATTATGCGCATACTTCTCCGATCGCAGGTACCGGTTGTTTGCCTGTTCAAAATCCAGTGTCGTAAAATCCCCGTGCCCGGGGTAAATATCGTAATCGCCGTCCAGAGCGCCGAGACGCGCCAGAGATGCGAATAACTGTCTGGTTGAGCCGCCGGGCAGATCCGTTCTGCCCATGGAAAGCCGGAACAGCGTGTCGCCGCTGAACAGAACGCCGTCCGCCAAAAAGCAGACGCTGCCCGCCGTGTGGCCCGGCGTTTCCAGCACGCGGATAAGCTTTTCGCCGAGGAACAGGCAGTCTCCCTCTTTCAAAAGACTGTCCGCTTCGCAGGGCGAAAACGGGGCGTAGCCCGTAAAGGCGTTCAGGTTTTTTTCTGCGTCGGTCAGGCAGGCGCCGTCTTTTTCACAGATGCAGACCTCGCCGCCGCAGGCGTTTTTGAGCGCCTTCACGCCGCAGACGTGGTCGAAATGCCCGTGGGTGAGCAGAATGTATTTTAAGTTTTTTACGCCGGCGCGCGCGAGCATGCTTTGATACTTTTCATCAAAAACCGCGCAGTCGACAGCGGCCGCTTCTTTGCTCTGTCCGTCCACCAGCAGATAGCAGTTGGTTTCGTAGTCGCCGACGACGGCGGCGTAAATTTTCATGCCGTTTTCCATGCTGTTGAGATTTGAGATTTGAGTTTTGAGATTTGAGATAATATGATCGGGTACGGGCGGAGCCCGTCCATAACGTTTCGCCGCAGGCGGAACACATCATGTTTTCGCTTGCGAAAACGCATCATGCGCCGACAGGCGCGCATCACGTTGCGCAGCAATATTTCATTGCGGCCGTTATGCGGACGCAAAGCCGCTGTTTTTCCAGGTGTCGGTATCCAGAATGATCGTGACGGGCCCGTCGTTGATCAGACTGACCTGCATGTCCGCGCCGAACACGCCGGTATCCACGTGGGAGACGCCCTCGGCGCGCAGACGCTGCACGAAATACAAATAAAGCCGTTCCGCCTCCCGGGGGGCGGCGGCGGGCGTAAACGACGGACGGTTCCCTTTTTTGACGTCCGCGCAGAGGGTAAACTGAGAAATGCAAAGCACCTCCCCGTCCACCTGGGACAGAGAGAGGTTCATTTTTTGGTTTTCGTCCTCAAAAATGCGCAGTCTCGCGGTCTTGGCGGCAAGCACCTCCGCCTCATGCTCGGTATCGCCGTCCGCGACGCCCAGCAGGAGCATAAAGCCCCTGCCGCAGCGTCCGACGGTTTTGCCGTCCACGGCTACGCTTGCCTGTGTGACCCGCTGGATGACGGCGCGCATCAGTTGTTGACGTCGGTGTAGGGCACGTACTCGCCGTTGTCCGCAGCGGGCTGCGGCTGGTCGGCCGCGGGGCCGTTGGGCATCACGATCGCCGCGATGATATACGCAAGCAGTCCGACGCCCGCAAATACGACCGCCAGCACCCAGATCAGACGGATGATGGTGGAGTCGATGCCGAAATATTCGGCGATGCCGCCGCACACGCCGGCAATTTTCTTGTCGGTCTGGGAGCGATAGAGTTTTTTCTTGGTGTCCATAGCTTTTTCCTCCAAAAATTTTTTCAGATATCAGCACCGGAGCGTTCCACGCTTGTCACGCCGCCGGTTTTGAGCAGTTTTGCCATGATGGACCGCAGGTGCTCGACGCTGTCCGCGGCTACCGTGATGTTGACCAGCATCCTGCCGTCCTTTGTGGAGCGGGTGTTGATGCTTTTTACGCCCACGTGAATGGAGTTGAGCGTGGAAAAAATATCGTTCATCACCGTGGCGCCGGACAGACAGGTCAGCAATAGCGAGGCGTAGAAGACCTGTGATTCGCCGTTGTTCCAGTAAACGCGGATCCAGCGCTCCGGTTCGGCCGCGGTTTTCAGGTTGCGCGGTACGTTGGTGCAGTCCGCCTTGTGTACGGAGATCCCGTGGCCGCGGGTGATAAAGCCGATGATGTCGTCGCCCGGGATGGGGTTGCAGCAGCGGGAGAGCTTTATAAGGCAGTTGTCGATGCCCTCTACCACGACGCCCTCGCTGGAGACGGAGCGGATCTGCTTTAACAGCTTCGGCGCGGTTTTTTCACCCGTGTTGACGATCTTATTGTACTCGTCCTTGATCATGGGCATGATCTTGGACAGGATAATGCCGCCGTAGCCCAGCGCCGCGTAAAAGTCGTCGGCGGTCGTGCATTTCTGCTTTTCCGTCAGCACGCGCAGGAGCTTTTCCTCCTGTTCGGGCGTAGGGTTGATATTGTTGCGGCGCAGCTCGCGTTCGTATTCCTGCCGTCCCTCGACGATGTTTTCTTCCCGCCGCTCTTTTTTGAACCACGTGCGGATCTTGGTGCGCGCTTCGCTCGTGGTCACGATCTTCAGCCAGTCTCGGCTGGGGCCCTTGCCGGGCTGCGAGGAGGTGATGACCTCCACGATCTCCCCGTTTTTGACCTGGTAATCCAGCGAAACGATCCGCTTGTCGACCTTGGCGCCGATCATTTTATTGCCGACGGCGGAATGGATGGCATAGGCGAAATCGATCACGGTCGCGCCGGCGGGCAGGCAGATCACGTCTCCCTTGGGGGTGAAAACAAATACTTCGTCGCTGACGAAATCGCTTTTGATCGTATCCAGGATGTCGGCGACCTCGCCGGTCTCGCTCTGCACCTCCAGGAGCTGCCTGACCCAGTCGACCCCGTTTTTAAGCTGCCGGTCGGAGTCCTTATTCTTGATCCCGAGCTTGTATTTCCAGTGCGCGGCAATACCGTATTCGGCCGTTTTGTGCATCTCGTGGGTACGGATCTGCACTTCGAAGGGGATGCCCTCCTTGCCGATAAGCGTGGTGTGCAGCGACTGGTACATATTGGGCTTGGGGGTGGAAATGTAATCCTTGAACCGTCCCTGGATGGGTTTATACAGGTCATGGATCACGCCCAGACAGTTATAGCAGTCGCTGACCGTGTCCACGATGATCCTGACGGCGTAAATGTCGTAGATCTCCTCAAAGGATTTGCCCTGCATATACATTTTGCGGTAGATGCCGTGTACGGACTTGATGCGTCCCTCGATCACCGCGTTGGAAACGTAGTTTTTGACTCTTGCTCCGATTTTTTCCTTGATGCTTTCCAGAAATTCCTTCCGCTGGGCCGACTGCTCGAGCAAGGCGTTCTCGATCTCTCTGTACGCAACAGGGTCCAGGTACTTGATCGCAAGATCCTCGAGCTCCTCCTTCATGGGCCGGATACCGAGCCGGTGCGCGATGGGCGCGTAGATCTCGATCGTCTCTTTTGCGATATCCCGGCGCTTTTGCTCCGGCATATACTCCAGCGTGCGCATGTTGTGCAGCCGGTCCGCAAGCTTGATGATGATCACGCGGATATCCTCGCTCATCGCAAGCAGCAGCTTGCGCAGGTTTTCCGCCTGCTGTTCCTCTCGGCTCTGCAGCGGCACCTGTCCGAGCTTTGTTACCCCTTCCACCAGAAGCGATACGTCCGCGCCGAACATGCGGTGGACCTCCTCTGCGGTAACGGGCGTATCCTCCACCACGTCGTGCAAAAGGGCTGCGATCACGGACTGGCTGTCCATGCCGAAGTCCAGTAAAATTTTGGAGACCGCGACCGGGTGGATGATATAAGCCTCTCCGGATCTGCGCCGCTGGCCCTTGTGGTTTTCATAGGCGAAATAGTACGCTTTTTCCACAAGCGCGGCCTCTGCGGGCGAAAAGCTGTCCCGCACAGTCTGTTCAATTTGGGCGTAATATTCGCTGCCTTCCCGCATCCGGTTCACCTCTTTTTCAATGCCTGTAAAACGGCGCTTTGCTCCAGATCCGCTTTTCCGGCCGGCTGCGCGTCGCGGTAGCCGTCCGCGGTCCGGCAGAGCACGCCGACCTCGGTCAGCGCGGCAAGGCTTGCTTCCACCGCGCCCGTTTTTGAAGACGGCTCGCCGATCCGGTATGCAAGCGCTTCCGCCGACAAACGTGCGCCGCCTTCGTTTTTGATCAGTTTATAGATTTTTCCCAGCAGCTCTCTGCCGGGTAAGAGCAGCTGCTTTTCTTTGTCCGACAGCGGTTCGCCGCGTACAAGCCTGTGGTAGGCGGCGATCGAAGCAAACACGGCCTCGTCGTCGCTGCCTGCGGGGCGGACGTCCTGCAGCTGCAGGCTTAAACGGATCTCTCCCATGTATTCGTTTTTTTCGGCGCGGACCGCCGCGTCCACCGTGTCGCCGACGCGGAACTCAAATGCGTCCGCCGTGACGCCGAAGCATACCACGGGTACGCTGACGCCGTTTTTTGTCAGCGTCAGACGAATGTGTTTATTGCTCCCGATGGGGCGTATGCCCGCCACCGTCATATCAAACAGCCCGAAAACCGGGCGGGGGTTGTCTGCGCCGAACGGCTCCAGCAGCGACAGGCTGTTCAGGATGTCGGCGGTCAGGTGCGCAGGGTTCAGCCTGCAGTCGATGTCCAGCGTGGGGCACACGTCCCCGACCGAGGCGGCGTATGCGTTGATCGCCGCCGTAAAGGCGGGCAGCGCCTCTTTTTTCAGAGAAAAACCTGCGGCCAGCGTATGCCCGCCGAACTGCAGCAGATGGTCGGACACGGCTGAAAGCGCGTCATAAAGCGAAAAGCCCTCGATGCTGCGGCAGGAGCCGCGGCAGACGCCGCTTTCCTCATCAATGGAGATCACCGCGGCGGGGCGTCCGTATTTTTCCACAAGCTTCGCCGCTACGATCCCGATCACGCCCGGGTGCCGGTCCGCGCCGGCCGTCACAAGAAAACGGGCGTTCGCGGCCGCGGGGTCGGCGGCGAATTCCGCCTCCACCTGCGCCAGGATCTGCGCCTCCGTCTGCTGGCGCGCGGCATTTGCGGCGTTCATTTCCTCCGTCAGCGCCGCGGCGCGCGCGGGGTCCTCCGTTAAAAGCAGCTCCAGCGCCGTTTCCGCGGAGCCCATCCTGCCCGCGGCGTTGATGCGCGGCGCAAGCATATACGCAACGGTCGCGCTGCTGATCTCCTTATCCTCCAGCGACAGCGCCTTTTGCAAAGCGTAAAGGCCCGGACGGTCGGTCCGGCTGAGCTGCATCAGGCCGCAGGATACGATGGTGCGGTTTTCTCCCGTCAGCGGTACGATGTCTGCCACGGTGCCGAGCGCAGCCAGGTCGCCGAACATCTGCATGACGGTCCCATAGTCGCCGTCCTCCAGCGCGGCGGTCAGCTTTAACGCGACGCCGACGCCCGCCAACTCTCGGCAGGGGGAGTTGTCGTCCGGCCGGTGCGGGTCGACCACCGCAGCGCAGTCCGGTAAGACCCTGCCTGCCTGATGGTGGTCCGTTACGATCAGGTCGATCCCGTTTTCACGCAGGAACGCGGCCTCCTCCACGGCGGCGATGCCGTTGTCCACCGTGATCACAAGCTGAAAATCGCCCTGCAGGATCCGCTCCGCCGTTTTTAAGGACAGACCGTAGCCGTCCGTTTCACGCGAGGGGATATAATAATCCGCATTCGCGCCGAGCGTTTGCAGGTAGCTGTATAAAAGCGCCGTGGCGGTCACGCCGTCGGCGTCGTAATCGCCGTAGACCAAGATCTTTTCGCCCCGCTCCAGCGCCGTCCGGATGCGGGCGACCGCTTTGTCCATATCCTTCAGCAAAAAGGGCGAGCTCAATTCCGCCCCGGCGGCGCCCAAAAACGCCGTGATCGCCTCGGGCGTGTCGATCCCGCGGGAGGACAGCAGCAGTACGGCAAATTCGTCCGCGCCGGTCTTTTGCGCGAGCCGCAGCGCAAGCGCTTTGTCATAGGGGACCACGCGCCATTTTTTACGAGTCATTCCGCCGCCCTCCTTTTTCGTAATAATACAATATTTTAGCACTCTTTTCTATAAAATGCAAGACCGGTTATGCAGTTTTGCTCCGCCGTTCCGAAACAACGCCGCCGTCGGTTTTTTATGCACTTTTGACAAAAATTTTTTCTATTTTATTTTTTTTATAGAGATTTCTTGATTTTCAGTCGGCAATATGGTACACTTATCCTGTTATATTACAGATATCGGAGGTTTTATTATGAAAAAACAGACCAAAGTATTGATCCTTCTGGTTTCCGTCTGCCTGCTGGCCGTGCTGCTGCCGGTATTTTCCGGCGCGGCGGACGGCGAAGTGTACGCCGTTTACAACAGCACGGACGACGTGAACACGTTGACCTTTTTGGTCGGGCAGAAGGTCTCGGGCGGCGTAAAACGGACCGCCGACGGCGTGACCTATTCCGGCACGGTCTATTCCGGCTTTGCGGATACGACCTTTGCAAACGCGCAGGCAAGGCCTTGGAACGCCTACGGTTCATCCGTAAAAGAGGTTCATATCCTTGATGAATTCAAGCCGGTTTCCACTGCGCTGTGGTTCAGGACCTTTTCGAGCGCCACCGTCATTTCCGGCCTTGAGAAGCTGGATATGAGCGCGGTAGAGAGCATGCGCATGATGTTTTTCAATTGCCAGCTCGTAGAGGAGCTGAACGTGAGCAGCTGGAATACCGCTAAAGTAACGGATATGTCTTCGGTTTTTTACAACAACAAAAAGCTGGTAAACCTGGATCTGAGCAGCTGGAGCCTTGCCAACGTCGCAAACACGGCATCCATGTTCTACGGCTGCAGTAAATTGGAAACGCTGACCGTCAACGTAAATAAATGGGCTTCAAGCAAAATAGCGCAAGCAGGATCTATGTTCGGCGGCTGTGCGAAACTGGAAAGCATTACGTTCGGCAAATGGACGCCGGTCAGCGGCGCGTCCGTGTCCAATATGTTTTCCGGCTGCAACGCGCTGACGACGCTGGACATAAGCCGCTGGGACGTGAAAAATCTGACGGATCTGTCCGAATTCTTTAAGGGCTGCTCCCAGGTCGCGACGTTGGACGTGAGCGGTTGGAATACGGCAAAAGTAACGAATATGTCCAAGCTGTTCAGCGGCTGTGCGGCCCTGACCGCGCTCGATCTGAGCGCCTGGAGTACAGCCAAGGTGGAAGATATGTCCAATCTGTTCAGCGGCTGTGCGGCCCTGACCGCGCTCGATCTGAGCGCCTGGAGTACAGCCAAGGTGGAAGATATGTCCGGCATGTTCCAGGGCTGCTCCTCCCTTGCGACGCTGGAGATCAATAACTGGGGAACAAAGCTGACAAAAGTGAGTGAAATGGACTCGATGTTCAGCGGCTGTTCCTCTCTTCAGACGCTGGATCTCAGCAAGTGGAAGGCCGGCAGCGTATACTTTATGTCAAACATGTTTGCCGGCTGTACGTCGCTTTCCACGCTTTCGATCGGCACCGGCTTTAACTATTTACGGAATGTCGGGCTTCCCGATATGGAGGAGGTCGTTTCTCCCTATACCGGTTATTGGACCAATCCGAACGGAGAAGTCAGGCATTACCTGACGTCTTCGCAGCTGATCTGCGCCTCGGCCGAAACGGTCGAGAACAACACCTGGGTCTGGGAGACTGTCGGCACGCCGCGCAGTATCGCAGGCGCGAAGGTCAGCGGCGACGGCGTATACCGCCTGTATACCGGCGAAGTCCAGACGCCGGATTACGTTACCGTAAAATTGGACTATATCACGCTGACCGAGGGCGAGGATTTTACCGTCGTCGGCTTTGAAGATAACGTGAACGCCGGATCGGCAAAAATATACGTGACCGCCGCGGGCGAAAACTATGTGGGAGACGCCGTCGGCTCGTACACGATCTCGGCGCGCCCGATCTACCAGCTGGATATCAATATAGAGAGCCAGCAGTATACCGGAAGAGAGATCGTTCCGTCGATGACGATCACAATGGGCGACGTCGAACTGGAACAGGGCGTCGACTACGAGGTCAGAAGCTCCTGGCCGTGCACCGATCCGGGTGAAGCGCATTGTTACATCAACGGTTTGGGAAACTACGGCGGCCAGGCTTATAAGTCCTTCACCATTGTGACAAGAAACGTTGTCGATGCGAATATCACCTCTGTTGACTCGGTCTTTACGGGAGAAGCGCAAACCACGACGCTGACGGCGCATCTGGCCGACAGGGAGTATCCCCTGACCGAGGGTACGGACTATAACGTGGTCAGATACCTGGATAACGTGAATGCCGGAACGGCATACGTGCGCATTTCCGGTATCGGAAAATTCTCCGGCATGACGGACGTTCCCTTTACCATCGAGCCCAGAAGCCTGACCGAGGCGACGGTCGGCGCCCTGTCCGTGACCTATACGGGCGCTGAGCTGGAAACGACCGGGACCGGGAAATACGGCAATTACACGCTGCAGCAGGAACGGGATTTTACCGTTGACGGCTATGATAACAACGTGAACGCCGGCTCTGCGACGATCATTTTGACCGGCACCGGCAACTTTAAGGATACCGTTTCCGTCCGCTTTACCATTCTTCCCAAAGACCTGTCGGCAGCCGAGGTCTTTGCCGAGGATCAGAAACATACGGGCAAAGCGCTCACGCCGCCCGTGACGGTCGTTTTGGACGGCGAACCCCTGGACGCCGAAAACTATTCCGTTGCGTACGGCAACAACACCGATGCGGGAACGGCGGTCATCACCGTGACCGGCAAAGGCAACTACAAGGGCGTTGCGACCGGGACGTTCAAGATCGAAAAGACCAAACTGAGTCTGTGGGAGCGGATCCTTGCGTTCTTCCGCAAGATCATCGCGTTCTTCAAGGGCAGTTCCAAATAAGGATCTGTTTTTCGGATTACGGTATAATATATGCACAAAAAAATCGGAGGTTTTGGTATGAAAAAAACGATCAAGGTGTTTTTGGTTTTACTTTCTCTCTGCCTGCTGGCCGCACTGCTGCCGGTCTTTTCCGGCGCGGCTGACACCGGAGCGTATGCCGTTTATAACAATACGGGTGAAACGACGACCCTGATCTTTTTGCGGGGCGAAAAGCTTGAGGACGGCGTAAAACGGACGGAAGACGGCGTGACCTATCCCGGCACGGTTTATTCGTCCTTTGAAACACGGACTTTCTTAAATGAGATCCGCGTTCCATGGAACAGCGTCGGTTCGACCGTCAATACGGTCACGTTCCTTGACACGATCACGCCGAAGTGCACTGCGTATTGGTTCTCCTCCTTTTCCAATGTGCAGAATTTTGTCGGCATTGACAAACTGGATACGACAAACGTAACAAGCATGACGAATATGTTTTACGGCTGTTCTGCTCTTGAATCGTTGGACATCGATTGCTGGGGCGAAAAGGTGGCAAACGTTACGAACATGTCTTATATGTTCTACAATTGCAGTAAACTCGGGGAAATGTCTTTCAGTACCTGGGATCCCCAAAAGCTGGAGACCACGGAATATATGTTTTACAACTGTTCACAGCTGCATTCGGTGGATTTCGGCGGGTTTTCCTCCAACGTCATCAGAAGGATGACGAACATGCTTTACGGCTGTACCGCGCTTTGCCGGATGAAGTTCGGAGAGAATTTCCAGCTCAGCGCAACCTCAAATCCCGGGCTGCCCTCGGTGCCGACGACGCCGCCGTACACCGGCTGCTGGACCAACCTGGAGGGTGTAAAGCATTACATTTCCTCCTCTTTGCTGGTGAACTATACTTTATCGTCCCCGAATTATTTTACGGCAGCGGGCAAAACCTGGGTGTGGGAGACAGAGGGTATGGTCCGCAGCCTGGAAAATGCGGTCGTGTTCGGCAAGACGGTGACCTACACCGGCGAAGCTCTGACGCCGGTCATTACCGTAAAACTGGACGACATCACGCTGACTGAAAATGAGGATTTTACGGTGACCGGGTATGAGGGAAACGTCAACGCGGGCAGATATGCGGTTTATGTGGAAGCCGCGGGAACCCGTTATGAGGGTGAAGCTACCGGTTATTTCACCATTCAGGCCAAGTCGATCCAGACTGCGGAGATCCAAGTGGAATACCGTCAACAGTATACCG
Source organism: Clostridia bacterium (assembly GCA_017443805.1). Classification (GTDB taxonomy): domain Bacteria; phylum Bacillota; class Clostridia; order Oscillospirales; family Acutalibacteraceae; genus RUG806. The sequence goes on from JAFSXY010000048.1 coordinate 26,549, forward strand.
GCGATAAGATCATTCCGGATATGGTCCTCTCGTTTGGAGATACGGTGCTGGTCAAAGACGTCGACTACGAAGTGACCACGGGTTCGATGAATACCGTTCTCGGCAACGCAAAAGTCACTGTTAAGGGGATTGGAAACTACTCCGGCAGCAGAGACGTCAGCTTCAACATCGTGAGCAGAGAATTGTTCAACACAGACGTCACCGGTGCGGACGTCGTCTTTACCGGCGAGGCGTTGACTACGACGCTGACCGCGCATATCAACGGGAAGGATTTTGCGCTGACGGAAGGAAAAGACTATTCCGTTAATTATTATTCCGACAACATAAACGCCGGTACGGGGCGCGTGCACATTACCGGAAAGGGCAATTATACCGGATCAACGGACGCGCTGTTTACCATCCAGCCCAGAAGCATCACAGAGGCGACGATCGGCGGGATAGCGGTATCCTATTCGGGTGAGCCGCTTGAAACGACAGGAACCGGCAAATACGGCAAATACATACTGGAACAGGGCAGAGATTTAGAAGTTATCGGTTATGAGAATAACGTTGCGATCGGCACGGGGACGATCATCGTATCCGGCATCGGCAACTTTAAGGATTCCGCTTCCGGTACGTTTACCATTCTGCCCATGGATCTGTCGACTGCCGAAGTTTACGCAGAGAACCAGAAATATACCGGCAGCGCGCTGACGCCGCCCGTCACGGTGGTGTTCAACGGCGTGGAGATCGACCCCGAAAACTATACCGTTACGTACCGCAATAACATCGAGGCGGGAACGGCCGACATTACCATCGTCGGAAAAGGCGAATGCAGAGGTATGACGGTCGGCAGCTTTAAGATTGAAAAGGAAAAAGTAAGTCTGTGGGAGCGGATCCTCGCATTTTTCCGCAAGATCCTTGCGTTCTTCAAGGGCGGTGCCAACTAAACGATCATGATTACGGATATCTGCCCCGCGCGATCCTGCGCGGGGCAGGTTTTTTACATTTTTTATATAAAAAGAAATTGATTTTGATAAAGGGGTATGGTATACTGAAAAAGAAATTTTTTGACGGAGAAAACGAGAGATGAAGAACATGGCCGAAACCGCCGTGCAGGCGGCGCACCCGAACAGGATCGGGATCAAAGAAGGCATGGGATACATGCTGGGCGACGCGGGGAACCTGTTTGTGCTCACCTACGTTTCATCTTTCTTAAAGGTTTTTTATACGGACGTTTTGAAGATCGGCGCGAAGAGCGTTGCGAACCTCTTTTTGTTTACCCGTTTATGGGACGCGGTCAACGATCCGCTGTGGGGCGCGATCGTCGCCAGGCGCCCGCCCGCGAAGGACGGGAAATTCCGTCCCTACCTCAAATGGGTGGCCGTGCCGCTGGCGGTCAGCGAGCTGCTTTGTTTTTTGAATATCGGCAACTTTACGCAAAAGCAGTGGCTGCTGCTTGTTTTTGCTTACGTGACCTATATTGCGTTCGGCATGCTTTACACAGGCATGAACGTGCCGTTCGGGTCGCTGGCCTCGGTGATCACGGACGACCCCGACGGCAGGACGCTTTTGTCGACCTTCCGCTCCATCGGCGGCGGGATCGGCGGCGCGGCGCCCTTGCTGCTTGCCCCGATGGTGATCTACAATAAAAGCGTGGACGCCTCCGGCGCGCGCGTGGACACCGCGAACGCAAAGGGCATGTTTCTGTTCGCCGTCGCCATGGCCGTTCTGAGCGTGGTTTTCTACCTTGCCTGCTACAAAACGACGAAGGAGCGCGTCCCGTCGGAGGCAAATCCCAAGGTCGATATGAAAAAGACCTACTCCGCCATGCTGAAAAGCCGGCCGTTTATTGTGCTGGCCGTCACCGGCATCCTGATCAGCGGGCAGCTGCAGTTTTCTTCCTTAAACCAGTACCTTTATAAAAACTATTTCTGCAATACGGGCCTTTCGATCGTGGGAACCATCGCGCAGTACCTGCCGATGGCTTTGATGATCCCCGTTACGCCGATGCTTGTGAAAAAGTTCGGCAAAAAGGAGCTCTCGGGCCTCGGCTCGGTCTTTGCCGCCGCGGCGGCGATCGCGACGTTTGTCATCAAGCCGAAACCCGACCAGCCGTGGATCTTTTTGGGGCTGCTGTTTGTGATCGGCTTCGGCTATTCCTTTGTTTCCATCACAAACTGGGCAGTCGTGGCGGACGTGATCGACTATCAGGCGTATATCACGCACGAGCGCAGCGAAAGCGCGATCTATGCCGTTTACACCTTCTGCCGCAAGCTCGGGCAGACCGCGGCGGATTACGGCGGACTGATGCTGCTGGATAAAGTGGGCTACACCAAGGAAATGGCAACAATGGGCTACGTGGAGTCCGTGAGCCCCGGGATATTGAAGATCTGTACGCTGATCCCGGCCGTTACGTATACGCTGATCTTTTTGCTTTATCAGTTCGGTTATCCGCTGACAAAGAAACGGCTGGAGCCGGTTTACGCATATGTCCGGGAAACCAATGGAAAAAGTTTGACCGAAAGTACGCAGGAACAGGGAGAAAAAGAGCATGGCAAAAATCGGGTTTGACAACGACAAATATCTGGAGCTGCAATCCAAAAACATCAAGGACCGCATCGCGCAGTTCGGCGGCAAGCTGTATCTGGAATTCGGCGGCAAGCTGTTCGACGACTATCACGCTTCCCGCGTGCTGCCGGGCTTCCAGCCGGACAGCAAGGTCCGTATGCTTTACGAGCTGCGGGAGGATGCGGAGATCGTGATCGTGATCAGCGCAGAGGACATTGAAAAAAATAAGCGCAGGGGAGACCTGGGCATCACCTACGATATGGACTGCCTTCGCCTGATCGACGCCTTCCGTGATTTCGGCCTGTTTGTGGGCAGCGTGTGCATCACGCACTTTACCGAGCAGCCTGCGGCCGTTCAGTTCAAGAAACGGCTGGAAAAGCTGGGCATGAAGGTCTACAAGCACTATATCATCCCCGAATACCCCGCGAACGTGCCGCTGATCGTCAGCGACGATGGCTTCGGCAAAAACGATTTCATTGAGACCGAGCGCAGTCTGGTGGTCATTACGGCGCCCGGCCCCGGCAGCGGAAAAATGGCGACCTGCCTGTCGCAGCTGTACCACGAGCACAAGCACGGCGTCCGCGCGGGCTACGCAAAATTTGAGACCTTCCCCATCTGGAATCTTCCCTTGAAGCATCCGGTCAACGTCGCCTACGAGGCCGCCACCGCGGATTTGAACGACGTAAACATGATCGATCCCTTCCATCTGGAGGCCTACAATCAAACCACCGTCAACTATAACCGCGACGTGGAGATCTTTCCGGTGCTCAACGCGATCCTGACCAAGATCACGGGGGACAGCGTTTACCGTTCCCCCACGGACATGGGCGTCAATATGGCGGGCTTCTGCATTGTGGACGACGGCGTCGTCAGCGACGCATCCAAACAGGAGGTCATCCGCCGTTACTATGAAAGCGCGTGTCTGGCAAAGCAGGGACTGGGCGAAACGGCCGTCGTGCACCGCATTGAGCTGTTGATGAACCAGCTGAATATTTCCGTTGAGGACCGTAGGCCCGTCCAGGCGGCGCTGGACAAGGCCGCCCAGACCGGCGCCCCCGCCACGGCGATCGAGCTGGAGGACGGCACGCTGATCACCGGCAAAACCTCCGCGCTTTTGGGTGCCGCCTCCGCCATGCTGATCAACGTGGTGAAAAACCTGGCCGGGATCCCGGACGGCATCCCGCTTTTGTCCCCCTCGGTCATTGAACCGATCCAGGATCTGAAGGTCCATACCATGGGCAACCACAACCCGCGCCTGCACGTGGACGAGGTGCTCATCGCCTTATCCATCTGCGCCGCCACCAACCCCGTGGCGAAAAAAGCGCTGGAGCAGCTGCCGAAGCTGCGCGGCCTGCAGGCCCACGCCACGGTGATGCTCTCAAACGTGGATATCCAGACCTTTAAGAAGCTGGGCGTGCAGATGACCTGCGAGCCGGTCAGCCAGAACAAAAAGCTCTATCACAAATAAAACAGCGCGTTAAAACAGACAAAGGACCTGACGGAAAAACCGTCGGGTCCCTTTTATTACGTCTTTCTTACGCAAAAAACCGCAGCAGGCGGTCTTTATAGTCCGGCGCGGTATCGTACGCCGCGTGGCCGCGGTCCGTATACAGATACGTCTGAACGTCCGGCCGGTCCCCCAGCTTTTCAAAAAGCTCCGCCGCGGCGTTTTCGCCGAGCACTGCGTCGTCAGAAGCGCCGAGCGCCAGCACCGGACACCGAAGGGAAGAAAGCCTGTCTGACAGATCAAACGTCTGTATGCTGCCCGCCAGCACGGCAAAGCGCGCAAAATCAGCATCCGGTACCGTTTTTCCGGCTTCCGCCAGCATGCTGCGCAGGGCATTGAACAGCGCGGGGGGATAGATTTTTTCTCCGAACGCCAGGTACAGCCCGACGCCGTCCTTCTGTTCGGCCAATCGCAGCCACGCGTCCAGCGTTTTCTGCATGGTCGGCGTGACGCGCGCCGCCGTGGAGCCCAGCGCCAGCCTGCGCACAAGCGCGGGTTTTTCCAGCGCAAGCGTCATGGCGATCATGCCGCCCTGCGAGGCGCCGAAAAGATAAACCTGCTCAAGGCCCAGCGCTTCAAACGCTTTGGCCGTATCCGCCGCCATATCCGAAATGGAATACACGGGCGGCAGATCCGACCGGCGGTCAAAAACGTAAACGGTATAGTCCTTTTCAAACGCTTTGTACGCCGAAGCGACCGCGTCCGCAGCGGCCGTGACGGGCTGCAGGCTCAGGCCGGGCAGGATCACAAAGGTCTTTTTGCCCTGTCCGAAGCGGAAATACGGCATGGTAAAGGCGTCCGTGCGGACTTCTTGTGTTGGAATGTGCATCGTATGCCCTCCTGAAAGCCGGTTCAGTCTTCTTTTTCTCTTTCAGCCAAAAACGTCTCCCATTTTTCGCGCACGGCGTCGTATACTTCCATCGGGATATCCGGCGTGCCGCCTTTGCAGGTGGGCAAAAGCATATCCCCTGCGGCGTTGGGGTCCGTGCAGGCAGTATCGTGCCGCCAGCGTTCGCGCTCGGCGGGATCGCGCAGGTCGGGGATCTCCATCGCCCTGCCGTTTTCCAGAATGGAACGGAAGGCAAACATGCCGGGCAGGCACATATCCAGCGCCTCGTATACGCCGATCACGTCGGCCGATTCGTCCCCGAGGATCTTCTGGATAAAGAAGTGCATGGAATAGTAATCGCTGCCGCCGTGCCCGTAGTTTGCGCTCTCGGCGTCCTGTTCGGCGGGGAGATAGGTTTCAACGGGCTTTTCGTTCCCGTAGTCGCCTTCCACTGCATCCGCGTTGACATACAGACGGTCAACCCCGCCCGTGCCGGCGTCCTCTCTGGCGGATTCCATTCTGCCCTTGGAGCCGTACACCACATAGGAAATATTGTTTTTATACAGACCGCCGTGAATGCTCTTTACGATTGCGCCGTTTTCCAGCGTGACCATCTCAATGCCGTAGGCGGCGGCGCGGCTGCCCTGCCGGAAGCGACGCGCATTGTGGAAGCTCTCAAACCCGATAACGGATACCGGCCGCAGCCCCGTGATATGGAGGATGGGCCCCAGAGAATGCGTGCAGTAGAAAGTGGAATACATGTTGTTTCGCCAGTGGTCCGGCTCACCGTAGGTGATCTCGAACCAGATCGGCTCGCAGTTGTGCACGTATTCTCCCTCGCCGTACTCAAATTCGCCGATCTTTCCTTCTTTATAAAGCCGCCGCATCTCGCGCGGCGCCGCCATATAGCAGTAGTTTTCACCGTAGGCGTAAATTTTCCCGCTGCGCTCCACAGCCTCCACCAGCGCCACGGCCTCGGCCACGGTCTGCACCGGCAGGACCTCCGAAAACACGTGCTTGCCCGCGTCCAGGCACCGTATCGCGAACGGCGCATGCTCGTTGGCGTAGTTCGCCAGCACCACGGCGTCCATATCGTGCTTTATAAAATCGTCAAAATTATCATAATAGGCGACAGGCAGGTCCCCCGCGTCACGGCGTACTTTTTCCAGTTCATAGGGCGCCTTGTCGCAAACGGCGACGACCTCGGCGTCCGTCGCGTTTTTACAGTATTCGATCATGGTTCTGCCGCGGTGCGCGCCGAGCACGCCCACTTTTACTTTTTTCATTTAATAATCCTCCTTGGCGGGCTTCGGTCAAGCCCGTTCCATTTTTCTTTTGAACAGAAATACGGCGGCAATGCAAACGGCTGCCGTGTATGCCAGCACGATCGCCAGCGGCTTTATGAGATCCGCTGCGGGGTCCGCGGCGCCGTTGACCGCGTTCTGCACAAGTACGGTCGCGTTGCGGAAGGGCAGCGCCTGCATCACGGCCAGCATGCCGCCGCCGAGCCCCTCGGCGGGGAACCACATGCCGGATAACAGGGACTGCCCCGCGATCACGACGGACGCGACCCCGCCGACGGAGCGCTCGTTGCATATTACGCCGAGCAGAACCCCGAGGCCGATGTAGAACAGGCCGGTGACCAGACAGAGCAGCACGCCCCAAAGCATGGACCGCGAGAAGAACGCCGGTTCTAAGATCCCGCCGACAAGGAAGAACAAAACGGACTGCGCGGCGGAACAGGGCAGCAGCGCCAGTATATAGCCTGCGATAAACTCCCTTGACCGCGCGCCGGAGACGTACAGCCTTGTCAAAAACGACGAGCTCCTGTCCAGCGCGATCAGCAAGCCCGCGAACAGCGCCAGAAACGCCTGTGCGAACACCGCGATCCCGGGCGCCAGCGCGCGCATCTCAAACTGCGACGTCAGCTTATGAAAGAGCAGATAAAACAATATCTCCATCAAAAGCGGCATGGCCGTCATAAAGAGGAAGCTCAGCGGATCGCGCAGGATCTCTTTGAGGTTTCTGCCCGCGAGTACAACAATTCTGTTTTCTGCCTTACGCATCGGATACACCTCCGCCGACGAATTTGACGAACGCATCCTCCACGTTGTCAGCGCCGGTCTGCGCAAACAGCGCATCCTTGCCGCCCAGAAACAAAAGTCTGCCGTCCTTCATAATGCCGATGCTGTCCGCAAGCGCCTCGGCCTCCTCCATGTAATGCGTCGTTAAAACGATCGTCGTGGACCCGTGCAGCGCGCGGATGACGTTCCACAGCTCCCGCCGCGCGATCACGTCCAGCCCCAGCGTCGGCTCGTCCAAAAATAAGACCTTGGGCGACGACACAAGCGCCAGCGCAATGGACAGCTTGCGCTGCCATCCGCCGGAAAGCGTGGACGCGCGCTTGTTTTTTACTTTGTCCAGCTCAAGCGCGGCATAAAGCTTTTCCTTTGTGTTTTTGATCTCCTCTTTTGACTGGCCGTTGAGCTTTGCATAAAACGCAATGTTTTCTTCTACCGTCAGCTTGCGCGCGACGGCGGTCTCCTGCATGGATATGTCGATCAGCGGTTTTATTTTATCTGCGTCCCGTAAAACGGAATACCCGCACACGAACGCGTCGCCGCCGGTGGGCTTTGCAAGACAGGTCAGCATTTTGACCGTCGTCGTCTTGCCCGCGCCGTTTAGGCCCAGCAGCGCGAACAGCTCGCCCTCTTTCACCGTCAGGTCCAGCCCCGCCACCGCGACGGTATCTTTATATTCCTTGCGGAGCTTTTCGGTTTTAATGATCTCCATCCCTGTCCTCCATCAGCTTGTAAAACATGGTATCCTTCAGCAGCGCAAGGCCTCTTTGCGCGTCGCCCATCACCATCAGCGTGTCGCCCTGCCGGATATCGAACATCGCCCTTGCCTCCGCCGGAATGGTGATCTGCCCCTTCGGGCCGACCTTCACGCTGACGATAAAGCGGTTGTCCCGATCTTTTTCCACGTGCGCCCTCCTTTTCTTATTTTTCTTACTTTTCTTACCGTTATTGTATAACAGCCGGTCGTCGATGTCAAGAAAAAAACCTGCAATGCCGCAGGTTTTTACATTCTTATAACTCAAAGCTCAAAACTCAAAACTGTGTTCTCCCAGCAGCGCCAAAGCGGCTTTTCCAACGCTTTCGCAGACGTGCGGGGCGGCCTGCAAAACGGCGCCGCGCGCGGTGGAGACCGCCCAGCCGTTCAAAGAGACGATCATGTCCAGATCATTGTAATCGTCGCCGAACACGGCGGCTTCGTCCGCGCCCAGGCCGAAATGCGCAAGCGCGTCCAGCACGCCCTGCGTTTTGCCGGAGCCCTTTTTGCCCACGTTTACGTGCACGCCGTTTACAAAGGCGGTCACCTCGTCGCCGAAGCGGGCGTTTACAAGCGAAGCGACCTCCAGCGCGCGCGTTTCATCCGCAAAGGACGCGTAGTAATGGCGGAAGGCCGTTTCTTCTCCCGCCTTGGAATAATACAGCGCATCGGGGATCGCGGCAAAAAAGCGGACCAGATCCGCAAAAACGGGCGAAGGGATCCGATATTCCTTCATCACCGTTCCGTCTGCATCCGTGAGCAGCGCGCCGTTATATAAAAGCAGATAATCCGTCGGGATCTCCAGCTCCCGGACGGTGCCGATAAAATCCACGCCCCGTCCGGTCACAAAGCCGAAGTACCCGCCCGCGGCGCGCCACGCTTCAACGCCCGCCCGGTTTACGGGCGGGATCTCGCCGCGGATATTAAAAGTGCCGTCAAAATCGGCAGCGATCAGCCGTTTCATTTTTTATTCCTTTATTTTTACACATTCAAACGTGCCGGAGGCAAGCGGGAAGACGGACGCGCCGTCTTGAAGCGCGTACCCCGCGGGCAGCCGGACCGTTCCCTTTGCGGCGTCGGGCGCTTGTGTTTTCAACAGGACGCCGCCGTCCGTTTTCTCCCAGCGCGCGGTCACCCGGCCGCACGGCGCGTCGTAATGCGCTTCGGCAAAGGTCAGCGCTTCAAGAAAGTCGGGCCGCAGCAGGATCGTGTTCGGGTCCGTATCGTCGGGATTGACGCAGACGCCGACGACCCTTTGCATGAACCAGCTTACGATATCGCCGAAGAAATGGTGGTTTAAGGAGCTCGGCTCGTCGATCTCACTGTCGGGTACAAAATTTTCGGGCAGGGACGTATAGCCTCTGCGGACAAACATCCCGTAGGAGGGGTAGTCGGTGCGGGTGATCATCCGATAGGCAAGGCCGCCGTATCCGAGATCGGACAGCACGTGAAAGATCACGCGCAGCCCGAGCATGCCGCAGTCAATGTGGTCGCCCCGTTCATGGACGATCGTTTCCAGCACCTTTCCGGCCGCCGCCTTCTCCGTTTCCTCAAACACGCCGTAATAGATGCACATTGCCTGCGCGGTCTGACAGCGCGGTGAAACCGTCATTGTTTCAAAATCGATAAAATGTGCGCGGACCGCCTGCCTGAGCTCGCTGCGCAGCGAGACGGCATACGCTTTTTGCTCCGGCATATCCAGCCTGCCGAAGAGCGCGGCGCTTTTGGCCGCGATATACATGCCTATAACAGAGCTTGTCAGCAGCGTCGGCGCAACGGGATCGCCCGCACTTCTGTCCGGCTGCAGCCAGTCGCCGAGGCCGTAGGAGATCAGGCCGTTTCCATCGCGCAGGCCGGAAAGGTAGGTCAGATATTTGCCGAGCGCGGCGGCAGACTCCGCCGCCGGCGTCAGGTCGCCCCGCAGCCGTGCGATCTGCCAGCACAGCTCCGAAAGCACGTTGTCCCACGCCGGGCCGTTGCCCCATTCAAAGCCCCAACCGCCGGTGGGAATGATGCCCGGAAGCGCCCCGTCCGCGCGCTGCGCCTTGCAGATATTGCGCAGCCATTCGCGGTAGCTTTTTTCTGGCGTCAGCGTTAATAACATGTGCTCGGCGGAAACGGCCGCGTCGCCGGTCCAGCCGTTTTTCTCCCGGTGCGGGCAGTCCGTGGGGAAGTACCAGAAATTCGCCAGGTCGCTGACGCGCGTGAGGCTTCCGAGCGCGTTCATCGTTTCATCCGAGCAGGCAAACGATCCGCGTTCCTTCAGATCCGAATTGGCGCGCAGCAGCGTCAGCGTTTCGTCGCCGTACTGCGTCGCTTTCAGCCCGAAAACGATGGCGTACCGGTATCCGAAATAACAAAAAGACGGCACAAACGTTTCGTCAGGCTCTCCCTTGCAGATGTAGAGTACGGTCTGGCCGTAGCCGTCCGGATAGAACGAGCCTGTATTTAGGTAAGAGGGCTTCCCGTCCGCAGTCAGATGCTCGCAGAACTGGATAAAGATTTTTTGTCCTTTTTTTCCGTTTATGCGCAGGCGGCACAACCCTGCGGTGTTCACGCCGAAATCGAACAGGACGCCTTTTTTGCCGCGGTAACGGGGCCTGTATTCGGTGCGCAGCCGCATGTTTTTGCGGTTGTTGAACCGCGTGTCCAGTTTTGCCTGCCGGACGGCGACGGGTTTCAGCTCCTCCGTTATAACGATGGGATCTGCTTCGCAGAGCCTGCGCTCGCCGCGCGGCTGATCGGCTGGCAGCACGGGCGTCCAGTCCCGGTCGTCAAAATCCGGCATGTTCCAGCCGGGTATTTCTTTGTTCGCGTCGTAAAAGCAGCCGCTGCGCAGGTCGTCAAACAGGATCGGCGACGGATGCGTGCGGAAACGGGCGCCGATATCCTCTGTTGTTTCGTTGCCGTTTTCATCCGTACAGACAAGGACCGCGGCAAAGCACGGCGCGTTGCGGAAACGGGCGGCGTCAAAATCCCACACGCGTCCCCCCGGCGCGTTCTGCATGCCGTTGCCCAGCAGCAGGCCGATCACGGCGGTTTCCGCCGCGCCGACGTGCGCACGAAGGTCGTACGCGTCAAAATAGACCAGGTCGTCCGGGTTGGAAATATAGGGCGCAAGCGGGCCCTTGGTGACGTTTTTGCCGTTTACGTAAAGCTCGTAAAATCCAAGCCCTGATACGTAAAGGCGGCAGCCGCAGCCGGCGCGCAGCGTGATCTTTTGTCTGAGATACGGCGCGGGGACGTGCTTTTTATAGGTATTATAGGCGTTTGTCGCTTTGTAAAACCGTGCGGTTTGGAGCATCTCTTACCGACCTCTTTTCTTTTATTTTTGCCTGAAACCGACAATCTTTTCAAAAGTATTATACAATCAAATATAAAAAAAATCAATCGGGGACTGTGCGGAGACAAAAAAAATTTTTTATCGTATTTCGATAAAAAATAGTTGACAAATAACAAATACCGGGGTATAATAAACTTGCCTGAAAAAAAAGATCGGAGGTTTCGGTATGAAACAGAAAGCACTGTCCGGGTGGCTGAAAGCCGCCGTGATCGGCCTGGGTATCGTGGGCCTGTTTGTTTACGCTTTTATTATTCCGTCGTACGGCGGATCGCTGCGTGCGCAGTATCCGGAATTCGCGAACTGCTATTGGCCGTGGGTGATTTTTTTGTGGGGATCCGGCGTCCCCTGTTATGCCGCGCTGGTTTTCGGCTGGAAGATCTTCGGCAACATCGGGCGCGACCGGTCCTTCTGCGCGGAAAACGCAAAGTATATGCAGGCGATCTCGCTGCTTGCGGCGGGCGATACGGTTTATTTCTTCCTCGGCAACGTCATATTGCTGCTGCTGAATATGAGCCACCCGGGCGTGACGCTCTTTTCCATGGCGGTCGTTGCGATCGGAACGGCGGTGTTTATTGCCGCTGCCGCGCTGTCCCACCTGATCCGCAAGGCGGCCGTTCTGCAGGAGCAGAGCGATCTGACGATATAGGAGAGAAGTGCGATGGAAGACGGAATTGTTTTCAATATTGACGTGATGATGGCAAAGCGCAAGATGAGTCTGACCGAGCTTGCCGAAAAAGTCGGGATCACCGTGACGAACATGTCGATCCTAAAGACCGGCAAGGCAAAGGCGATCAAGGTCTCCACGCTTGCAAAGCTCTGCGAGGCTTTGGATTGCCAGCCCGGCGACCTGTTTGAGTACCGGAAATAGCAGTCGGCAGCCGGCAACCGGTAACTATCAGCTGATCTCCGTGCCGGGGTAGTAATGCGCAAGAATCTCCCGCCAGGTCAGCCCCTGTCTTGCGTAATAGTCCGCGCCGTACTGAGACATACCCACGCCGTGGCCGTAGCCGGTCACGTCCAGCACGAAATCGCCGCCGTCGAACCGGACCTTTACCGCGTTGCTGCGCAGGCCGAACAGGTCGCGCAGTGTTTCGCCGGATACGGTTTTGTCGCCGGTCTGCAGTTTCAGCAGCGTGCCGGCTTTTGAATATTCTCCCTCGCCGATCCATTTCGCCGGATCGGCTTCTTCTGTTTGAAACCCGATTTTCTCCCGGAATTCCTCCGGGCTGACCGTCAGGGATGAGGCGTACCCGGGACAGAGCCGGTCGCCCTCGCTTTCGGTGTTGACAAGATACGCGACCTTTTTGCCCCACAGCGTTTCGGCGTCCTCCGTCAGACCGGAGGAGACCGCATGGAACGCGGCGAGGATCGGTTCGCCGTCATAGCAGACGGTATAGGGCAGCACTGCTTCCACCGCGCTTTTGATTTTTCGGTAGCAGGCGTCAAAATCGTCCCCCCAGCGGCTGCGCATCTCCTCCACGGTCATATAGCCCTGGTATTTTTTTGCATCCGCGGCGATCACGGCGCCGTTTAGATCCTTCTTGTCCCGGTTGCTGCGCTGCATGTACCGCGCCAGCGTGACGCAGGCCGCGGCCTGCGCCTTGAGCGCCTCTTCTTCATACGCGGCGGGCATCTCCGCCGCGACCGCGCCGATGACGTAGTCTTCCATGGTCAGCACGGAGGTCTGTCCTGCGTCCGGCAGGAAGACGGCGATGCTCTCTTCCTCGTCGTTTGTACGGCTGTCCTGCGCGGCGTTCTGCTGCGTGCTTTCGCTCTCCTGCGACGGGCCGCCGTTTTTTTTCGGCGCGCCGCAGACGGCCACGGGGACCAGCACCAGGATCAGTGCAGCGACGGCGGCGGTGATCAGAACTTTTTTCATGCTTTTTTCATCTCCTTTTTTAACATATATGGCTTGTCTTTTTGTTTTATGCGTACGTCCCCTGCGGAGAGGGATAAAACGTCCCGCGATCGAAGCTGTTCGGCATTTTTCGAGCCCTTATGTCCGGTGTCCGAAAAAAAAGAGAATTATTTCAAAAAAAGTATTGACAATTATGTCATAATATGGTATATTGTCCATGAAATAAAAGAAAAGGAGAAAAAAACAATGAAAGCAACAGGTATCGTAAGAAAATTTGATGAAAACGGGAGGTTTGTGCTGCCGATGGAGATCCGCCGTCAGCTGAATCTGAACGAGCCGGACGCGGCCCTGGAGGTTTTCCTGGAAGGGGACGCCATCGTACTGAAAAAATACGCGCCGGCCTGTATTTTCTGCGGCAGTCTGGAGGAAATCGTCTCATTTCGAGATAAAAAGATCTGCAAAAAATGCGCGGATAAGATCCATATCCTGTTTGAAGAATAAAAAAGAGAAACAGGCGCGGCAAAAATCTGCCGGGCCTGTTTTTAGTAGTGCGCAGTTTTGTGACGGGCTTATGATCCGATCGGCTCAAAATCGGCGGCGCCGTGCTTGCACAGCGGGCAGACGATGTCCTCGGGCAGCTCGTCGCCCTCGTAGACGTAGCCGCAGACCTTGCACACCCAGCCCTTTTTGCCCTCGGTCGCGGGCTTGGGCTTGACGTTGTTCTGGTAATAGGTGTAGGTCATGGTCTCCGTGTCGGAGACTGTACGTGCCTCGGTGACGCTGCAGATGAACATGCCGTGGGTATCCAGATCCACGTACTGTTCCACCTTTAAGGACATAAAGGCGTTGATATAGTGGGGGAGGAAGACCAGGCCGTTGTCGGAGCGCAGGGGCGTGCAGTCCTTGAATTTATCGGTATTCCGGCCGCTTTGGAAGCCGAAGTTCTCAAACACCTTAAACGGCGCTTCGGTGGACAGACAGTTGACGTTCATGATACCGGTCTGCCTGATAACATGGTGCGAATAGTTTTGTTTGTTGATGCATACCGCCACGCGGTTGGGCGTGTTGGTCACCTGTGTAACGGTATTGACGATCAATCCGTTGTCCTTTGTGCCGTCGTTGGAGGTCACGACGTATAAGCCGTAGCCGATCCTGAACAGCGCGGTCAGGTCGTTTTTGTTTGCAGTGTTGTTGTCCTGCGCCATATAATCTTTGCACAGTTCGTCCGCCAGCGCTTCGATCTCTTTTTTGTTTTCATCGTTCACGGCGGAACGGATGTGTACGGAAGCGTTGGTGAACGTAAGGTTTTTGCAGCCATCCAGCATCCCGCGCATGGTTTTTGCCGCAAGGGGCGCCCAGCTGCCGTTTTCGATCAGGCCGACGGTGCGGTTTTTATAGCCGCGTTCGGTCAGATGCCCGATAAAGGTGCGCATAAAAGGAAAGATATCCGCGTTGTAGGTGGTTGTCGCAAGCACCAGCCTGCCGTAACGGAATGCGTCCTCCACACACTCCGCCATATCCTCTCTTGCAAGGTCCGCTACGGCCACTTTGGGACAGCCTTTCTTTTTCAGCGCGTCCGCAAGCAGCTCCACGGCTTTTTTTGTGTTGCCGTAAACGCTTGTATAGGCGATAAAAATACCGTCGGACTCCACGCCGTAGGAGGACCAGATATCATAGAGGTTCAAGTAGTAGCCGAGGTTTTCCGAGAGGACCGGCCCGTGCAGCGGACAGATGACGGCAATATCCAGCGCTTTGGCTTTTTTGAGGACGTTCTGCACCTGCGCGCCGTATTTGCCGACGATACCGAAGTAGTAGCGCCGCGCCTCGCACGCCCAGTCCTCGTCCGCATCCAGCGCGCCGAATTTGCCGAAGCCGTCGGCGGAAAACAGCACCTTGTCCGTGCTGTCGTAGGTCATCAGCACCTCCGGCCAGTGCACCATGGGCGCCGTGATAAAGTGCAGCGTATGCCTGCCCAGCGCGAGCGTGTCGCCCTCGCCGACGATCAGTCTGCGGTCGGCAAAATCCGTACCGAAGAAATTCTGCATCATCACAAAAGCCTTTTCGCTTGCAACGACGGTCGCCCCCGGGTAGTTGTCCAAAAAGCTTTTGACGTTGGCGGAGTGGTCCGGCTCCATATGCTGGACGATCAGGTAGTCGGGCTGCCTGCCGCCGAGCGAGGCGTGCACGTTGTCCAGCCATTGGTGCTTGAAGCGGACGTCCACGGCGTCCATGACGGCGATCTTTTCGTCGAGGATCGCATAGGAGTTATATGCCATGCCGTTGGGAACGACGTACTGTCCTTCAAAGAGGTCGATCTCGCGGTCGTTCACGCCGACGTATAAAATATCTTTGGTTACGTTCATAAAATGATCCTTTCTTTTTTTTTCATTATATCGAATTCTGCCGCCGCGGTCAAGCGTTTGTTTTTCGTTCCATTTCCCGTTCGATCTGCGCGGCGGAAAGCGTTTTTTCAAAATCTCCGCGCGAAATATGTTCTCTTTCATGCAGCAGACTTTTTTGCTGCTGCTCGCTGGAAAGCGCGCAGTTCAGATAGATGTTGTAATCCCCCTGCGCGTCCGGCAGCGTAAACGCCCGCACGGTCGGGGGCAGCTCCAAGGTTCGGATGATGATCTCGTTCAATGCCTGATCCCGGCAGGTGCCGGTTCCTCCTTTTTATTCTTCGTCGCCGACCAGCGCGTCTACGATCTTCAGGATCTTGTCCAGATCCGCACTGGTTGCTTTTTTTGATTTGTCAAACAGCAGCTTGCGCTTGCGGAACAGCTCCTCCTGCAGGTCTTCGTTTTCGGCGCCGTCCTCTAAAAAATAGGACGCCGGCACGCCGAAATAATCTGCGAGCTTTTGAATGGTCTGTACCGAGAGCTGCCGCGTTCTGCCCATTTTCAGCTCCGTAAATACGGAGCTGCGCACGCCCGCGCCCTTTGCGAGCGCCGAAGGCCGGATGCCGCGCTCCGCGCACAGGCCGAGAATTTTTTCGTAAGTATCCGTTTTTGATCGCTCCCCTCAAAAATGATGCTTGACTTTTACAGAATTCTGTATTATTATGATCTTGTAGAATTCAGATTTCTGTAATTTATCGGATCATACTCAAATGATAATACATTTTTCTGTAAAAAGCAAGACTTTTTTTAATTTTTGCCTTTTTCGGGGAGAAAGATATTTTTTTCTGTGCTATGATTGTAACACAAGGCGGCCGGAAAGGAAAGCTGCGCTGTACGTATAAAAGGACTTGAAAAGAAAAGGAGACAAGATGGCGAACAAAACGATCGAGGCGTTGGTGAAGTGTCCGTTTTTTGCATACGAACGGGGAGAGATGATCGCCTGCGAGGGCGTGGAAAAAAACACCTGCATGGCGACAAAATTCGCATGCGCAAAAGACAAGCACGCATATCTGAAGGCGCATTGCTACCATGAAAACGGCTGCGGCTGTTTTCTGGCGGATAATCTTTATAAAAAATATGAGGAAGAATAAAAAAAAGGCGCCGTACGGCGGGATCGGCCGTGCAGCAAGCTGAGAAAAGAACGGGAAAGCGCCGGAAATACAAAACCCGCCAGGACATTTCCGTAACCGGAACAATGTCTCAGCGGGTTTTTTTGCTTGTTTTTGTCCGGGCTCTCGCGCAGCGCAAAAAAACGGTCAGCGGCTTTCAAAGAGCTCCATCAGCTTATTGATCAGCGCTTTTATGAATTCCATTACGCTGTTGTAATCAAAATTGTTTTCCAGGTTGATAAGATCCAAAAGTCCGGAAAAAAGATCTGCCATAAACGTTCACCTCTTTTATGGTTTGAAAAGCGCAATCCGGCACGGCGTCCGGTTACGGCCCGGACCGGAAAAAATCAGTTGTTTTGAATGAGCTTAAAAAGATCCACGCCGAAAAGCTCCTTAAAGAACCCCGCAACCGCCTCAAAGACAATGCGGAACGCAGCGATCCAATCTTCAACGGAAAATGTAAAGTCAACCAGCCTGTTCGGCATGAAAAAACCACCTTTCTGTGAAATAAAAATTATTCGCCTTCAACTGCCTTATGGTTGGGGCTGGGCGGATAATTATCATAATCTCCCTCTTCGGGAAGCACAAGGATCCCCAACCACGCCATCACCTTTTTGAACGCGGTCAGCAGTTTTCTGATCAGATCAAGAACTTCGTCCATCGAAAAAGGAAGCAATGAAAACACCTCTCTCTCGTTATGCAGCCAAGCGGCACGCTTCGGCCTTTTTTGCGTGCCGAAAAAAGGCGGAACGGCGGCAATCAGCCGTTATCGGCGGCTGCGGTTGTTTCTTCCTCTCCTTTGCCGAGACCCTGCTTGATTGCTTTGACGATGTTTTTCAGCGCGTTGAAAAACGCCGCGATAATGGCAAGGATTTCACTCAATGACATTGTTTGCACCTCACTTCAGTCGGATTATTTTTCTGCATTATCATCATAGCACAGTGTGTTTCAAATAGCAACAAAAAAAACGGAGGAAACGAAAAATTTAAATATACACAACATTTTCGTAAAATTTGACAGGGAAAAACAGCTTTTTTAAGACGAATTCTCCTAAAAGAATAAAAATAGTTAAAATTTTGTAATAAACTTTGACTTTTATTTTCAGATATTGTAAGATAAAACCATACCATAGATGATCGGGGAGATTTTTTATGTCCGCAAAAGCTTTCAGAGCCGTCACGGCAGGGGTGTGCATTGCCGGCCTGCTGTGTTCGGCTGCCTGCGTCAAGGTCGGCATCACGCGGGACAACACGGCCTTAAAGCTGTTTAAGAACAGTGAAAAGGTCTGTTTCAGCGACACGTATTACGAGCTGCTTGACAACGAAAAAAATGAAACGGACGCCTGGCGGCACGGCATGGTCTCCGGCAACGGGGAGCAGGGCTTTATTTCCAGCGGCAGCCCGTATGCGGACAGTTTGATTTTCCAGAATATCCATTTTGTCATGCCCAACCGGAACAAGCTTGTCACGCCGGACAGCGCCGACGAGCTGGACAAAGTCCGGCAGGCGGTCGTGAAGGGGGAAGCGGTCGCGGACGCGCAGACCTATGACGACGTATACGCCTTTCATCCCGGCGGCGCCCTGCGTCTGGACAGCCGTCGGCCGGAGGAGAAGCAGAAGGTGCGCGAATATCTGCGCTATACGGATTATGAGACAGGCGAGGTGGGCGTCTATTTTACCGACGCATACGGCATGTGGGAACGCAAATCCTTTACGTCCTTTGCGGATAACGCCGTCGTTACCGCGCTGACCTCTCCCTCCGGCAGCCGGATCAATACGACGATCACCTTTGACGATCCCGGCGTTCTTGCGAATTTCGGCGAGGGCAGCGAAGCGGACTGCCGGTATAAGACCTACGTCAGCCCGCGGGCGGACTGCATCGCCTTTATCGGGCATTACCCGGACTATGCGGAGAGCGAACTGTCCGAAAGCGGCTGGGCGACGATTACCTATGTGCTGACAGACGGCGGCAATCAGAAACAGATCAAGCTGGAACGGACCTTCCAAAGCGAGCAGGTCGTATCGGGCGGAGCGCTCGGCATCCGGATCGAGAATGCCTACGGGGTGTATCTGATCACCCGTTCCGTGCGGCTGGAGGAGCTTGGCGCGCTGTCCGCTTTCAAATCCGCCTCCGCCGACCGGATCGTCGGCGACACGCTTGCCGAACTGAAAAAGATTGAAGAAACATATTCCCCCAACGGATACTTTGATTATACCGCCGCGCTCACCGCACACGGAAAAATCTATACGCCGCAGTTCAACAGCGAAAGCTTAACGCTGGGCAATACGGATAACGCGGTCGTAAACGACGCGCTGCTTAAAACGCAGCGGAAGTCCGATCAGCTGCTCAGCGCGCTTGCGGTCCGGGAGTATTGCGCCGCGCGGTACGTGCAGCTTTGCTGCGCAGGGACAAGCGTGCCGCGTCTTTGCGGCATGTGGACGGGAGAATTTTCTCCCGGCTGGGGCGGCAAATACACCATGGACGCCAACGTAAACCTGCAGACGGCGTCCCTTGCCTCCGCCAACCTGAAAAAAAGTGTTGTCGGATATGCAAACTTTATTTTGCGGCAGGCGCCGGCCTGGGCGGAAAATGCGCTTCTCACGCACGGCTTTACGGACGCCTTACAGGCGCCGGTGAATTTTGACGGCGACAACGCCTGCCTGACCGAGAGCTGCTACAGCTATCCCTTCCGCTATTTTAACGCGGGCGCCGCCTGGCTGCTGCACACGCTGTATGAGGCGCTGCAGGCCTACGGCGACATGCAGATCCCGTTAAGCGACGAATTCGATCTGCAGGCGCTCAAGTCTGTGCTCAGCCTGAACGATGAGCCGCTGGACGAGGACGCGCTTGCTTCGATCGCCGAGCGCGGCAGCCTTGACCTGCGCGAGGAGATCCTTTTGCCGCTGCTTAAGCGCACCGCGAATTACTGGCGGCAGCTGCTCAGTCCCGCATATTATACCGATAAAAACGGCGAGATCCATTATAAAGCCGGAAAATCTTCGCTCGGCGCGGGGGAGACCTACTGCATCGTGCCGGGGTATTCGCCGGAGAACACGCCGACAGGGACGGACTGTCCCGTAACGGCAAACGCCGCGATCGATATCGCAGCCTGCCGGGATACGATCAACATGCTGCTTGACGTCGCGCAATACAGCCGGGCCGAGATCGAAACGGACAGCTTTGCAGAGATTTCGGAAAACCTGCCGCAGTACCTTTACGACGAGTCCGGCGCGCTGAAGGAATGGGCTGTCGACGGCGTTAAAGAAAACAACGCCCACCGGCACTACAGCCATTTATACTGCGTCTGGCCGCTTTCGGAAACACAGCACGATAAAAAACTGCGCGAGGCAGCCGCACAGGCGCTCCGAAACCGTACGCCCGAAAACGGCGCCTCCCATGCTTTGGTGCACGCCGCGCTGATCGCCGCGCGTCTGAAGGACAATGAAACGCTGACAGACCTGCTTTTGCAGCTGGAAAATTCCGGGATCCGGTACGACAGCCTGCTTACCAATCACGATCTGAACGGGGGCAGCGCCTACTGCACGGATTATGCGCTTGGGTATCTCAGCATCATCAACGAGGCGCTTGTTTACGCCGAACCGGGCGAGATCGAGCTGCTGCCGAGCGTGCCGCTGTCCGGCTTCAACGTGGGCAGCCTTTCCGGCCTGACGACCGCTGCCGGCGCGACGGTCAAGCTGATGTCCTGGGACCTCGGCGCAAAATTCGTGATCGCGGATATCACGTCGGCCTCCGAACAGGATATCCGTATTTCCAGCCCGATCTCCGACGACGAAGAGAAGCTGCACTTTAACGCCGGCGAGACGAAAACGGTCAAATTTGACCTGAATATCGAAGTCGAAGCCGCCGAGCAGCCGGCGTCCGCCGAAGAGGCCGAAACGCCGGAGGCTGTGACCGGGGACGAAACGATCGCCGAGCCGGCCGATGAAACGGCCGGCGAAACGCCGACGGAGGATACCGCGGCATAAAAAAGAAAGGAACGCCCTGCCATGAAAAAAAGAATCATCGCTTTGCTGCTTTGTCTTGCGCTGCTGTGCGCGGGCTTTTGTATGACGGCTTGGGCCGCGGAGAGCGAAACGGTTTGTAAAACCGTTCCCGAGGTGATGCGGTTTTTGATCGGCGACCGGAATTATACTGTCCCGCTGCGGATCCTGCCGGCCGTGCTTTCCGAATCGGAGGAGGAAACGCCCGTATACCTGATCGCCATGGTCGGCGTCAAGCCGGTCAAAGGGCAGGTAAACGTCGTGCAGACCTGTTTCCCGGCTGCGTTCAATAAAGAAAACGTTTACTTTGATCTTGTAAAACAAACTGTTCTTGCCGAGGTCCCCGCGGGCAGCAGGCTGGTGTTCGTTTGCCACAGCCTGGGCGGCATGGTGGCGCAGCAGCTGCGCGCCGACGATGCGCTCAAAGAACAATATGAGATTTTGCACGTGCTTACCGCCGGTTCGCCTTTTATCATGACGAAGGGCGGCGAGGGAACGCTTGTCCGCCTTGCGGATCAATATGATCTGATCCCGCTTTTGAGCCCCGCTACGGTCTTAAAGCCCGCGGCGCAGTTCCGCCAGGTCTGCCGTGAAAACGGCGGCTACGTCTTCAATCCGGACGCCGCGCACAATCTGTCCTATCTGCGGGAGGATGTTTGGGGCGCATATGACGCGCTGGGCGTGAAAAACGGGAATACATCTCTTTGTTTTGACGCTTCTCTTTTACGTGAATTCGGCGCGGCATGATCAAAATTGACGGCGATCGGGCCAAAAATGACAACGGTATGTCCGAAAAGTCCGTTTTATGTTAGGATTGTTCCGCAGCGGTGAAAACCGCGAGACGGTTTATTATGAAGAATTATGGTAAAAAAGGGAGAGTCTGAACAAATGAAAAAGCCTTGTATCTTTCTTGCGCTTATCTTGAGCCTGACCGTTTTGTGTCTGCCTGCTTCCGCCGCCGCTTTGGGCGACGTGGACGGCAACGGTAAAATCGAGGCCGCCGACGCCAGGCTTGCGCTGCGCGCGGCTGTGGGGCTGGAGGATTACGCCGCCGGCAGCGAAGCGTTCAAAGCCGCCGACGCCGACAAAAACGGCAAGATCGAGGCCGCCGACGCCCGTGTGATCCTGCGCGCCGCCGTAGGGCTGGAACAGCTGCCGGATGAAGATCAGCCCGCTTCCGTGCAGGAGATCGCCGATTTTTATAAGGCGGCGGTCCGGCGCGTAAAGGACGGCGAAGCCGGCTATACCAAAGCGGAGTGGCAGACGGTCGATCAGCTGAAGCTGTCCAATCTTTCAGCCGTGAATAACTCGATCCAGAAAATTGTGGACGGTTTGTTGACCACGGAAGAAAAAGCGAGGGCAGACGCAAGCGTCAATGAAACGGGAACAGAGGAAGCCATGCGCCGTTTCCCCGCTTTCACCCTGACCGATTATTCCTGGATCGCGAGCGCAAATTGTACGGACGAGGGCGGCAATTACAGAATTAAAATCGTCATGGCCGACGAGGATACGCCGCAGAATGCGCAGAGCAGCTTCCTTGCGCAGGTAACCAATTCCGTTTTATATTGGGACGATATTGAAAAAGAACTGTCAAATTATAAGATCAGCAAAGTAGAGGATGCGCACGTGCTGTACCGCGCCACCGAGATCGACGCGCTTATTACGCCGGACGGCCGGTTTATTTCGCTGACGCATACGCTGCATGCGGAAATTACGATCGGTTCGGCAAGACTCCTTCTTACCAATCTGAAGAATCTCGGCGGAACGCTTGAAAACGTTGCTGACTTTTCCGCATTTTCCTATGCATCTTCGGTTCCGATGCTGCAGGGCGTACTGGAGATCGCCGATTTCTATAAGGCCGCTGTGAACAAGGTCAAAAATGACGGCGCCGCGGGTTATACCAAAAAAGAGTGGCAGGCGATGTCCGACGTCCATCTGATGGGCGGTGCGGTTGACAATCTTATATTGAATACCGTCGACTCTCTGATCACCACGGAAGGGAATGCCGAAAATCAGGAATACCGCAAGGGTTCCGAGACGGCGAAAAATCGCTTTGTACCCTTCACGCTGACGGATTATTCCAAGATCGCTTCTGCTTCCTGTATCTCGGTCGGCAATAACTACAAGATCAAGATCGTTATGGCGGATGAGGATACGCCGAAAAACCGGGAATCCAGCTTCCTCGGACAGGTTTCCAACTCTGTTTTGTACTGGGATACGGATATCCAGCCGCAGCTCTCCGTTTATAAGATCTCCGACGTGCAGGACGCGCACGTGCTTTACAGCGCCACCGAGATCGAGGCGATCATTACCCCGGACGGAAAATTTGTTTCGCTGAAACAGGCGCTGCATGCGAATATTTCGGTTGGCTCGGCAAAGTTCACGATCTTACCGATCCGGGATATCAGCGCCAAATTAGACGACTTTGTCGTATTTTCGGATTTCCGATATTGATTTTGCGGAAAAAACCGATCAACAATGAAAGAAACCGCCGCGATCCCTGTTCTCGGGATCGCGGCGGTCCCATTTTGCCCTGCGGGCAGCCGCTTTCTTGCGGTCGGAACGGTCATTCTATGGCGTCAAAGCTGATGATGGCCTCGCCGCCGGAGACGCGCGGCAGTTCGCCGTTCCATTTTTCGATCTTTTTGTTTTCGATGATCTGGGCGTTTAAGGACGCGCTGATGATCTCGTTGGCCTCCGCTTCGCCCTGGGCGCGGATGCGCATGGCCTCGGCGTCCGCCTCGGCGTTGGTGATGGCGGTTTGTTTGTCCGTTTCCGCCTTTAAGAGCTTCTGCTGCGCCACTTGTTTTTCCTCAATGGCGGTGATAAAGGCTTCGGAGAAGTCAAAGTCGATGATATTCACGTCCGTGACGTACAGGCCGATGTTGTTGAGCTTCTCGTTCAGGCCCTCAACCAGGCCGTCGGAGATCAGGCTGCGGTTCGTTACGGTCTGCTCCGCGGTATAGCTGGACGTAATGGCCTTAAGCACTTCGTTGACCGCGGGCACCACCAGGACGGACTCATAATCCGCGCCGATGTTTTTATAAATGCTGTAGCTCTTTGCGGTATCGACGCGGTAGTTGATCGCCAGCACCGTTTTTACGCTCTGCAGGTCCTTGGAGAACGCCTCCGTGTTGACCTCCAGCTTACGGATGCGGTTGTCGATCTTCACGACGTTCTGAATAAAGGGGATCTTGGTGTGGATGCCCTCCTGCAGGACGTTGTCGTTGACCTTGCCCAGCGTGACAACCACGCCCGTGTGGCCGGGCTCTACGATGGTGAATGCGCTGCTGACCGTGATCAGCACAAGCAGTGCGACCGCTGTCAGAATGACGATGCCTTTTACTTTTTTCTTCATGGTTTTGAACCTCCTGTATTATCCCTTGTAAGCGCATAGTCTCCAATCTGTCTTACAAGTTTACTTGATTATAGCATAAGTTCATTTGACTGTCAAGTATTTTCGCGTGACTTTTTTTAAAAATCAAAAAAAAGAAAAACAGCGCGAAAAAATGCGCCGTTTGTCTTTCCATTTTTGTGAATCCTTTTTTTGGCGGTTTTACAGTCTTTCCAGAATTTCCGGATGCTGCCGCAGGTCGCAGCGGCGATATCCGTCGGAAGCGTCAAAGAACCACACGCGGGCGTCCGGGCGGGCGGACGCGATCATGAGCGACCATTTCCCGTCGATATAACAGACGGCCGTTTCGTTTTCGCAGGCGATGGAAGAAAGCTTTGTCTGCGTTACACGGTCGTTAAAGCTTTGCCAGAAGGCGCCCTCGTAATGCGGGCAGTTGCAATAGGGGAGCAGGCCGAGGGCGTCGATAAACATAAAGCTGTCCTGCGGGCCGCAGTCGTCGTAGCCCTGGGCAAACCAGCACATGCTGCCCGAGGAGCTGCCGAAGAGGACCTTGTCCTGTTCGAACGCCTCTTTCAGGTATTTGTCGGCGCCGGTCCTGCGCCAGACCTCCGAAACGAATTTCAGATTGCCGCCGGGCACGTGGATCATATCCGCATTGCGGATCTTCTGCGCGATGATCTCTTCGGTCATATAAACGTGCGTAAGATAAAGGATGTCCGTCTCGCAGCCCATTTTGTAATAAAAGCCGACCGAATGTCCGTCCGCAAAATCGTAACCCGTCGTGGGGATCTGCAGATAGTTCGGATGCGCCTTGCCCGTTAATTCCATCACGTATTTTGCAAGCGCGACCTCATCCTCGTCGTTGAAGCCGCCGCCGATACCGATGATTTTTCCCATATTGTTTTTCCTTTCGGTTGTTTTATCATGTATATCATACAATATCCGCGTATGGAAATGCAAGGGAGAATTACGGGGAAAGACAGTTGACACGGTCTTTTTTTAATGATAAAATAAACAAAAGATTTGTTTTTAAAATGGGGATGGTTGCTTATGAGCGGCAAAATGTATATTACCTGCCTGGATATGGAAGGCGTGCTGGTCCCGGAGATCTGGATCGCCTTTGCCGAGGCGGTGGGTATCCCGGCGCTGAAACGGACCACGCGGGACGAACCGGATTACGATAAACTGATGCGTTACCGGTTGGAGATCCTCAAAGAAAACGGGCTGGGCCTAAACGAGATCACCCAAACCATCGACAAGATCGAGCCCATGGCCGGGGCAAAGGAATTTTTGGACGAATTACGCAGCTTTACGCAGGTGATCATCCTCAGCGATACCTTTTACCAGTTCGGCATGCCGCTGATGAAAAAGCTCGGTTACCCCACGCTGTTCTGCAACACGCTGGAGACCGCGCCGGACGGCGCGATCACGGGTTACCGGATGCGCGTGGCGCAGTCAAAGCTTTCAACGGTCAAAGCGCTGCAGAGCGTCGGCTTTACCACCATCGCCGCGGGCGACAGCTACAACGACCTGGGTATGATCCGGGAAAGCAAGGCGGGATTTCTGTTCAAAAGCACCGCTCAGATCAAGGCGGACTGCCCGGAGATCCCCGCGTTTGAAGAATACGGCGACCTGCTGCAGGCGATCAGAAACGCGATGGACTGACGCAGACACACGAGAATAACAGGAGAGGAAAGAAAACATGTTCAGTAAGATTTTTTCGACTTTTTTGTCGGTCATATTGATGCTCCAGACGCTTTTCCCCTTTTTCAGCGGCGCGCGGAACGACAAGACCTTTACGCAGGCCGATCTTTCATCGCTGCATTCCGTCAGCGATTACGTCGACTATATCCGGGAAAACGGCGCGCCGTCCATGGATACGGAAACGTTTTTCAAAAACTTAAAGCCCATTAAGTTCCTGCGCACGCTCTTCGGCGGTACGATCTTTGAAAACGAAGAGGACAAATACCTCCATGTGACGATGAGCGACGACCTTGCCGAGATGTGCGACCTTGTAACGGAGGCCTCCGGCTTCGATCTGCTGGGCACCATGCAGCATATCCCCAAAACGCTGGGTACGCTTACGGCGCTCAAACGCGCGGTGCATCCGGATCTTTCGGCGTTCCGGCAGAAAGTGTTTTCGCTGTGCGACGAGGTCCGCGCAAAGGGCCACACGGGCGCGGCGACGCTTTTGTATCTGTTCGGCGTCTTTTTCAGCGTAGTGGACGATATGTCGATCTACACGGTGGAGGGTGAAAATGAAAACGAGCTTGTCGTTTTAATGGACGTGACCTATCGCGACGGCACCACCGAGACGGTGGACCCCGACATCGTGATCAATATCGAAACGAACATGGCCTATGCAAAACAGGGCTTCGGCGTTTCCGGTTCCGGCTTTGAGGTGGATCTGGATAAGCTGGTCGTTTATACCGTGGTCAATTCCTGGCAGCGCAATTACGGCTTTTATCTGGGCTACGACCTTTCGTCGGACTCCAATCCCGTATTCAACTACAACACCCGCCGCTTTAAGTTCGATTACGCGGGCAAGGCGTGGATGATCCAGATCTGGAAGGGCAACTACGCGCTGGTCACCAACGGCGCCGAGGTCGGCGTTTACAACCGCGCGCCGGGGAAAATCGGCACCTTCTATAATGCCGCTGCCGACGAAGATATGCTGGTGATGTCGATGGACGTCTACCACGGCGACGAATGTATCGTCTCCCGCGGGCCGGAGCTGCACTGGTGGGTGACCGGCTTTAAGCTGACAAAACAGCTGTATACGCCCTCTTCTCTGACGCTGAAATTCTCCATTGAGATGAAGGACGATGAGATGCTGAAGGCCTTTACCGACGCGATCGAGAAAGAAGCCAACCATGACGTGTCCTATACCGTGGACGGCCTGACCGTATACGGGACCTGGTAAACGGTTATATTTGGAATAGCACTGCTATGCAATAAAAGGAGATTTTGTATGAGCGAAAAAACAAAGCAACTCGTCTCAAACCGGTACGTCGGCAAAAAA